>CAZLZD010000034.1:29001-45914 GCA_964563925.1 uncultured Roseivirgaceae bacterium
CAATCGTTCCCGGGAACGTTTCGGTACCCCTTTTGGGAAAAAAATCTATAAAAATTGCAATTCAGAGTAGTATCCTGGGTGCCTGTTTGCCGGCAATCAATGAAAAAGCTCCGGACTGCTCCTGATCATTCATTGAAAATAATAAAAATTTAACAGATTCGGTTGTGTCCTGTCTGAATCTTGAATTTTAAACTCCCCCGGAAGATACTCCAGGAAATTTCCGCAAACGTTCCCGGGAACGTTTCATGTTTTTTCCGATGGTGCAATCATTTACATTGGAATCAGCTTTTTAAGCACCGGCTCTTAGTCAACTTATTACTAAACCTTATGATCCAATGTCTACAAAAAAAATGATCCGATTAGCATTAACCCTCCTCCTGCTAACGGGCATATCCTGTTTTTCTGTATCTGCACAGGACCGAAGCATATCGGGTACCATCACTGATGCTGAAACAGGGGAAGCTCTTGTAGGAGCAAATGTTCTTGTAGAGGGAACAAATATTGGTACCATCACGGATGCCAATGGAAATTATTCACTAACTGTCCCTGATGAATCCCGTCTGGTCGTCAGCTACGTGGGGTACAAAACTTCACTGATTGATGTGGGTAACCGGACGGTAATAAATGTTTCAATGGCCGTTGATGCCGCCGCCTTGCAGGAAGTTGTGGTGGTTGGTTACGGTACACAGGAAAAGGTGAATATCACCGGGGCCGTATCGACAATCGATGCTGACCAGGTGGTGGAACGCCCTATTACACAGACATCCTCCGCACTGCAGGGGCTTGCACCCGGCGTCACGGTGTCACAGAACCTGGGAGTTCCGGGGAATGATAACTCCACCATCAGGATTCGGGGAATCGGGTCCATTTCCAGTGATAACTCGCCGCTGGTCCTGGTCGATGGTGTCCAGGTTGATATTAACGATGTGAACCCGGATGATATTGAATCCATCTCCGTGTTGAAGGATGCTGCCTCTGCAGCCATCTACGGATCGCGGGCGGCCAATGGGGTAATCCTGATTACTACGAAACGCGGGAAAGCAGGTGGGTTCAGCGTAGACCTCGACTTGTCCTACGGTATGGAACGTCCTACCATGCTGCCGGAATATGTTGGCCTGCGTCAGCAAATGCTGCTGGAAGACGCGATTCGTACCACTGCAGGAGGAGATCCTGAATGGAGCCAGCCATTCCTGCAGGATTATTTTTCCTACCTGGATAATAACCCGCCAAATGATCAGTATCAGAATAATGACTGGTATGATGCGGTGGTTAAAGACAGTGCCCCCCTGTCCCGGCAACGACTCAGTTTTTCTGGCGGAACCGATAAGTTGCGTGCACGCATATCTGCAGTAAACCTTGATCAGGACGGACTTATCGGCAATACGAATTTCAATCGCCGGTCGGTACGGGCAAATGTGGATATGGAGCCCACCAAATGGGTGAAGCTGTCAACCGATCTGTTCATTCAGAAATCGCGACGGCGCGAACCGGCAAAAAACATTCGTGACATTTTCCATATGGTGAATGAGCTTGAACCGTATCGTGAGATGCTCGTGGGTAATAACCTGTACGGGTGGGCCTGGCGCGGGGAGAATCCGCTGGCCTATACCCAAAGCGGGGGCAACCTCAAGGAGGACAATGATTACACCCTGCTGAACCTGCAGGCACTTTTTACCCTGACGGACTGGCTTACACTGGATGTCGGGTATTCCAATCTCCGCGACAATACGGACATTAATGAATTTACCGAAACTTTCGAATTTTATGGTGCAGGTGTCAATATCGGGGATGATCCTGAATTCCTGGGGACAAATCCTTCAGTGAACAGCCTGAGCATGCAGCGCATTGATAATACCCAGAATTATTACAAAGCCATACTGAATGCCACCAAGCAATTTGGCAGACATGATTTGACCGTTCTTCTCGGCGGTGATGCCCTCGATTACAGTACGGAAAGCCTGTCTGCCTATCGTCAGAATTTTCCCCTGGGCATCAGCTATCCGCACCTTCCGCTGGGAGGCCGTGACGGAATTGATAATTCAAGCTTTGCGCAGGAACGGTCGTTGGTTTCAGCTTTCGGACGGGTTAATTATTCCTTCATGGACCGCTACCTCTTCGAAGCAAGTTTCAGGTATGACGGTTCGTCGCGGTTTGCGCCGGACGAGCGATGGGGATTTTTTCCTTCCTTCTCGGCGGGCTGGAGAATATCGGAGGAGTCGTTCTTTGAGAATGTTTCCTTCGTAAGCAGCCTTAAGCTGCGGGCTTCCTGGGGTAAACTGGGGAACCAGAACATCGGGAGCTTTTATCCCTACCAGTCGCTGGTTGATGTTAATCAGAATGCGATCATCGGCGAGGAGAACCAGCCAGGCGGTGCCATTACCTCCTGGGCAATCAACAACATCACCTGGGAAGAATCCATTCAGACAGATATTGGCCTGGACTTCGGATTCTTTGAAGATAAGCTGATCGGTTCCTTTGACTACTACATCAAGCGTACCGACCAGGTGCTGCTCTTACTGGCATCGGTGCCCAGTTCCGGACTTGACGATAATTTCCAGAACGGTGCTGAGATTCAGAATAAAGGAATTGAAGCCATGCTTGAGTGGCGCGATAATATAGGTGAGTTTGGGTACAGCATTCGTGCCGTGGTTGACGATTATCAGAATGAAATTCTTGACTTGTCAGGCACAGGACCCTATATCAACAATGACAGGATTCGAGCGGTGGGAGAGACCTTCGACGCCCTGTATGGATGGCAGGCCATCGGCTTCCTGTCCAAGGATGACCTGGAGAACCCTAATGTGCCCAAGCAGAACTCCGGTCAGCTAAGCGAAGGAAACCTCAAATTCCGGGATATTGACGGCAACGGTGTCATCGATGTCAATGACCGTGTCATACTTGGCAACGAATTGCCGCGGTTTAATTATGGCATCAACCTGGGGGCAAGCTGGAAAGGGCTTAACCTGTCGGTGCTGATACAGGGAGTAGGACAGCGGGACGGATATATCCGTAGAAATTCCCAGGCTTACGGGGACTACCGTTACGACTGGGAGGCTGACTTTTACCTGCCGGAGGATCACCCGATATTCACAGTGCACGGATACGACGAGCTGGGCCTGCGTCCGAATACGGATGCTTCACTACCGGCACTTGGCGGAGATAATGGTGAGTTTAACAGTTTCTGGATACAGAGTACGGCTTACATGAGGATTAAGAACATTACCGTGAGTTACCAGCTTCCGCAAAACCTTATATCCAAAGCCGGATTATCCAGTGCCCGTATTTACTTCTCGGGAGATAACCTGTTCACCTTTACCGACCTGTATGATGGATTCGACCCTGAATTCACCAGTGGCAGGGGCTTTTTTGAATACCCTAATGTCATGCGACTGACTGCAGGAATTAACCTATCATTTTAGACGATACGATTATGAAAACCAGAAATATAATTCAAGTCACATGTATTATGATACTGTTCTTCGGCAGTAGTTGTGAAGATTACCTGGACAAACAACCGCTTATTCAGCCGAGCAGTGAAACGTTCTACAGTAATGAAGCAGAAGTGTTTCTTGCGGTAAATGCAGCCTATAATTACCTGGATCCGGATGAAACATTTGGCTATAATTCATTCTCCCGGCAAATAGTGCATTTAGGTGACGCTGCCCTGAGCCGTTGGTCTGGCCTTGGCAGGCCGTTCCGAAGAGGACAAGCCAACCCGGCATCTCCTGAGATTGAGGATTATTATTCAAATCATTACAAGGGGATTTCGGTGTGTAACCTGGCCATAGAGGGAATGGAAGCTGCGAAATCCGTCATGGAAGCCGAAGGGAGGCTCGATGTGTGGGAACGGCTACGCGCTGAGGCGCAGGTGATCCGGGCCTTCCTATACCTGAACCTGGTAAATAAATTCGGTGATATTCCCTTCAGTGAAACCCAGCTGGGTTCTCCCAGGGAATATGCTGAACAGGGAAGAACGGAAGAAGATGTTATCTATCAGTTCATCTTTGATGAGATTGAGGCTGCAGCGGAAAAGTTGCCCCTGAATAACGGTCCGAGGATAGGACAGAATGCAGCCTATGCGGTTGGAGCAAGGGCAGCCCTTTTCCGCGCTTTTTTCAAGGACGGTCAGGCGATACAGCCGGAAACTGAATACCTCAACCTGGTGCGTGACTGGACCCAGAAAATAATTGATTCGGGAGGTAACGCGCTTTATTACAGCGGCACCGATCCGGATAACAGTTACAAGGAACTGTTTCAGTATGAAGGAGAAAACAGCATGGAAGTTGTTCTCCAGAAAGAATACAATTTTAATGCAGGGAAAGGCAATTCACAGCCCCGCCTGCTTGGAAGCCGGAATGCACCCAATGCCTTCGCCGCGGTTACGCCGATGGAGTACCTGATCCATACGTATGAGGATACATTGGGAAATACAATAGACCAGTCTCCCTATTATAATCCCCAGGATCCGTACCGGGGCAGGGACCCGAGAATGTACCAGACGGTGATCCTCCCTCGGGTGGAAGGCAACCAGGAAATTTCCGTTACCCTGAATACTTCAAACGGACCCCTGACGCTGACGGGCTATAATACGGTATGGGAAGGATCTCCGTTTCCGGATGCATTTGACCCGAATCTTATACGTAAATTTAATTCGTCCCTGGATGCCTGGGAAGGCCAGGAATCCATTGTTACTGATGTTGACAATTTTCACTGGTATACCGATGCAAACGGGGTCGACCAGGTATTCCAGAACCAGGACGCACTGAATCCCTTTTCCAGTTTTTCAGGGTATCTCACCTACAAGAATATGGACTACGCGGATTTCCCGGCGAATGGTGATAACTCATCACTTAATATCATGCTCATACGTTATGCCGAAGTTTTGCTGATGAATGCCGAAGCAAGGATCGAACTGAACGACAACCTTGAACTTGCTGCTGAATACATTAATATGGTACGTGCGCGGGGTTACGGCATGCAGCCTGGAGAATATATGTCACATCCTTCCGCAGTCAGTTCGGGCGACGGACAGGTTGGATTACGAGCAATCGTCCGGCGTGAAAGAAAGGTGGAGTTTGCCCATGAGGGGTTGCGCTATGATGACCTGAAGCGTTACGGCGCTACCATGAAGGCCCTTAACCAGGTAATGGTGGGTCGTCCTAAATTCTTCCGGAACCAGAGCGCAGGCGTAAATATTCCAATTATTGATGAGAATGCAGTGGTCACCATGCCATGGTTGCAGGGACTTGATCCTAATGCACCGGACTATCCGCACCGGGCGCTGCGTCAGCCTGACTACAAGGCACATTACGATCTTTGGCCAATACCGCAGTCCCAGTTTGACAACGGGACGGGCCTGCAGCCATCCGATCAAAACCCGGGATACCTGGGAAGCTAATACATAGGGGTGAAGAGGATTGGGTTCAGGCCCATCCTCTTTTTATCAATTAAAATATCTATGAGAAATATAATTTGCAGTGTCTTACTTCTACTTCTTTTTGTCCCGCAGGGAGCGATTTCGCAGGACCAGGACTTCACGGCTGTCCGGGGTGAAGTAGACTTCAGTCAGCCAATACGCGACTGGGATGGTTTTGGTTTTAATTATGTAGAGACTTCACAGACAACCGATTACTCTGACTTTGTCCAGGAATATGGCGGGTTCAGCCTGCTGGATGAAGCCGAGAAACAGGAAATAATTGACCTGGTATTCGGACAGGACGGGCTCAAGGTGGGGCTGGTCAAAATGTTTCTTGACCCATGGCACCAGTCCCGTGCAGGCGGCAGTTATGACCACAAGACCACCACGCAACACATGCGTTATTTTGTCAGTGAGGGCCTGAAAAAGACCCGCTCCTGGGGTGGTGACCTGGAGATAATTACCACATTGTACGGTCCGCCTGCCTACATGACAAAGCAGAAGGTAACGCGCGGACGTGACTTCGATCCTGCATTCAAAGAAGAGATGGCCGACTACCTGGTCGACTGGGTGAGGTATCTCCGCGAGGAAGAAAACCTTCCGGTCAAATATGTATCGCTCCACAATGAGGGAGAGGACTGGTATCGCTGGCCATCCCACGGGGAAGATCCGAATATCGGTGACGGTCATGATTACAATATGTACTGGCCCCCCGAACTGGTTGCTGAAATGGTAATTTATTTGCGTGAGAAGCTCGACCAGGCTGGATTAAATGAGGTGGGCGTAACCAACGGCGAGCCCAGCAACTGGTATCGGTTCAGTACGTGGGGATATGCCGATGTGCTCTATGATAATGAAGAAGCCCTGAACAGCCTGGGAATAATATCCTCCCATGGTTTTTATTCCGGGGGATACAGAAACCGGTGGTTCGGTCCGCATACCAGCCAGGGTATTGACCTGCTGAGAACGAAACGTCCCGACTTGCACGCATGGGTTACGTCCACCAGCTGGAGCAACATGGATGCTAAGAACATCAAGGAAATGCACGGCAATATTTATTCTTCCAAGGTGAACGGGATCATTCCCTGGGCCGGCATCCAGCGCCCCACTCACTGGGTCGGAGGTGATCCGAATCCGGGCTCTGCCTTTACCGTCCACGAAGATGGATCTTACGAGGTACGGAGAGGGTATTATTTTTACAAGCAGGTAACACGGGCAGGGCAACCGGGGATGAAAGTGGTGCGGACGTGGTGCATGGATTCTCAGCTGGCCGTAATCGGATTTGCAGCGGGAGAAACTGCCAATGACAATTCCCTGGTGATTGTGAACTGGTCAGAATATGATAAAACCATCAGCCTGAAGATCAATGGTACAGATGCCGGATCCTTCAGGTATTACACCACCAATGACAAGGGGGACCTGGGCAAGAAACGATATTATGATGAGGGGACCATCACCATGAACAATGAAAAGCTTGTGGTCACTATCCCCGCGGGTTCAGTCATGACATTCTTCGAATCAAACGATTAATCAAACTATTACAGCGTGGAAACGACCATTATTAAAGAAGTTGAGGCAAGAATCAACTATCTGAGAGAAAACCGTGACAAGCTTGTCATTGACGGGGATACACACCCGTCGGATTTCAGCCGGTTAAGTGCGGCAAAAAGAAAGGAATTGCAGGATGATCCCAATTATTACCAGGGCCGGCCGATCAGTACGGAACAGCTCATCGCTGAGCTGGATGCTGCCGGTGTGGATATGTGCATCGCCTGGCAAAACCCGGCTGTGCTTGATTATGAAGAGATAAGGCCGGAGAACTACGAGGTGAATTTTCAGCGTCTTCGGGAGGCTAACCGACACATTCATGATTCCTCGAAGAAATATCCGACACGCATCCTTCCCTGTGGATGGACGGACCCGAAGGCACTTGGGGTTGAGCTGGCGAAGACACTGGCCACGCAGTGTGTGGAGGAGTTCGGGTTTTCAGTGGTTAAAATGAACCCGGCCCAGAATGAATACTCCATGGACTCCCCGGATATACTGGAAGTGGTAGACCATATTGTATCACTCGGGGCCATACCTACTTTTCACTTTGGGGGCGACAGTCCCTATACGATGCCCGATGCCCTGCGGCGGATTGCCACCCAATTCGCCGAGAGCCGGATCATCGCGGTGCATATGGGCGGCGGCGGTTCTCATTTTGTAGACGGGGATTCGCATTACATTGAAACCAGGAAGCTCGGGCTTGAACACCCCAACCTGTTTTTCGTACTCAGTGCCATCCGGGATTGTCATATAGAAAGTAACCTGATCACCTACCAGCTCGCTGGTGCGCCTTTTTGTAACAATATCGCCTGCGGCAGTGATGCACCGTATGGTAAAATAGTCTGGAATTTCGGGGGATTCAGGGCTCTGTTTGATCACCTATCTGATGGAAAGACCCACACTGATCCCAGAGTCAGGGAAAATCCGGCACTTTTCAGCCCGGAAGCTATTCAGAATTATATGGGCAGGAACCTGGCTGATTTGGTTTTAGCAGCCTGTGAGAATATCTTACAAGTGCAACGAAAGAAGGTGAAGGTATGAGAGGTAAGATCATTCATAAACAGGTTCGTTATTTATGCTTGTAAAACTGAACCGCTTCGTTCACCGCTGTCTTTACTGGACCACCGCAGGAACCTGCGCCCTTTTTCTTGTAATGGTCCTGCTCTCGGTATTGACAAGGTATGTCTTTAAATCACCCCTGCTTGGCTCCGTCGAGCTGAGCCGGATATTCTTTCTGTGGTCTTGCTTCACAGGGGCCGCGCTGTGCTATCGCCAGCAATCCCACATAGCGATCACCTTCCTGACAGACAGGCTGCCACCAAGGCTTTCAAGGTTGCTTTCGGTCGGACTATATGCCTTTCAATTGCCGTTCCTGTTCGTACTCGGTTATTCTTCGATTCAGGTGGTGAATTTACTGTATCCCACCGAATTGCCCATGCTGAATGCCAGCCAGGCACTGTTGTACCTGCCGGTGCCGGTATGTGTCCTATGCCTGGTGCTGTTTTGCCTGGAATTTATGATTGAAAACATTCGCGGTAAACCGGTTAACCTATGATGCTGATTATTCTCATAGTGTCCTTTGTGATCCTCGCGTGCCTCCGTTTTCCGGTAGCGCTCGCCCTTGGGATGGCAGCTATGCTCGCAATTATTGTCACTCCGGGTATACCGCTTGAATCCATTCCTCATAAAATGGTGAATGGAATCGACTCCTATGTCTTTATAGCCATCCCGTTGTTCCTGCTGGCCGGCCGATTGATGAATGCCGGGGGGATCACGGACCGGATTTTTAATTTTGCCCGGTTGCTGGTGGGACATATCAGCGGAGGACTCGCCCATGCCAATGTGGTGGCCAGTATCATCTTCTCGTGGATGTCGGGTTCTGCAGTGGCAGCCGTAGGCGGACTCGGGGAAATAGAATTAAAGGCGATGAAGGAGAATGGGTATGACGGTCCGTTTGCCGCTTCCGTCACCACGGCAGCCTCGGTGCTGGGACCTATCATTCCACCAAGTATTCCTTTTATCATCTATGCCGCCATGACGGAAAACTCCGTGGGCAAGCTTTTCCTGGCAGGTATTCTCCCGGGAATCTTCATGGCTGTTGCGATTATGGTCCTGATATATGTGATCAGCAAGCGACGAAACTATCCCAAAGATCCGCCGGCCAGTTTGAAGCGGGTGATGAAAGCCTCGGCTGATGCCGTGGTGCCGCTGCTGATGCCGGTAATCATGCTTGGCGGCATTGCAGTAGGTATATTTACACCGACAGAAGCTGCCGGGGTAGCCGTGGCTTATGCCTTGCTGATCAGTATGTTTTACTACCGGACACTGACCTGGAAGGACCTTCCGGCCATCTTTGTAGAAACAATGATCACCACCTCGGTGGTCACTTTTGTGATTTCGTTCACTGCACCCTTTTCTTATCTTCTGACGATCCAGGAAGCTGGTGACCTGGTCACTGCCCTGGTTACCGGCCTTACTGAAAACAAGTATGTGGTTTTGCTTATGATCAATATACTGCTGCTGGTCTTCGGGGCTATTATGGAGGCCGGAGTCGTGCTGATTCTTTTCATTCCCATATTATACCCCCTGGCTATGGACCTGGGAATTGACCCCATCCATTTCGGGGTGATTATGGTGGTCAATCTGATGATCGGGGTCGCGACCCCACCAATGGGTGTGTGCCTGTTTGTGATGAGCCACATCAGCGGGATTAAGCTGGAAGTGCTGATGCGCAGGATCCTGCCATTCCTCATACCTATGATCCTGGTCCTGTTGCTCATTACCTACGTCCCGGATCTTGTTACCTGGCTGCCTGAACGCTGGATGAAATGATCACCAGAATCTACCATATGGCCCGGTACGCAATGCTGTTTGTGATTGCCCTGATGGCAGGATCGCTTATTACTTCCTGTGGTGAAAATACGTCGAAAGTACAGGTGGTGAAAATCGGCCTGACCCACGGCAAGAATCACTCCTTTACCCAGGCACTGGAACGATTTGCCAGACAGGTTGAAGAGGAAACGTCGGGAAAATATGAGCTCAGGATCTTTCACAGCTCTCAATTGGGCGGGGAAAAGGAAATGCAGGAAATGCTCACCATTGGCAGCCTGGATCTTTCGCTGAGCGGCATTGTCAATACCTATGAGCCTTTGTTTGCGGTGTTTGAATTGCCCTATCTCTACGAAGACCGTGCACATGTACTGCGTGTAAACTCCGGTGAAGTAATGCAGGAAGTATCCCGATCACTAAATGATCATAATATCCGCCTGATCGGGTTTTATGAAAACGGATTCCGGCATATTTCGAATTCCGTGCGTCCGGTGATGAAACCCGAGGATGTGGAAGGACTTATGATCAGAACGCCTGAAAACCCGGCCCAGATTGAAACGATAAGGGCCCTGGGGGCGATACCTGCACCC
Source organism: uncultured Roseivirgaceae bacterium (assembly GCA_964563925.1). GTDB lineage: Bacteria > Bacteroidota > Bacteroidia > Cytophagales > Cyclobacteriaceae > JAUILA01. The sequence goes on from CAZLZD010000034.1 coordinate 39,385, forward strand.
ATGAGTTTTTCCGAGCTCTACACCGCCTTGCTTCAGGGTGTGGTGGACGGACAGGAGAATCCGCTGCAAAATATCTGGTACGGCAGGATGTATGAGGCCCAGCCATACATATCAAAGACCTACCACATCTATAATTCGGTATATGTGCTGAGCTCACTGCGTTTCTGGGACAGCCTGCCTGAAAGAGACCGGGAAATTTTCGACCGGGCCCTGAAGCAATCGAGTGAATGGCAGCTCGGCTTTATGGAAAATTCTGACCGCGAACTTGAAGCCAAAATGAAGGAGCTGGGGGTCGAGTTCACCTCGCCGGACCTTGGTCCATTTGAACAAAAAACCCGCCAGGCGTACGAGGTCATTTATGATACATACGGACCTGAAGCAAAGAAAATTGTGGAACGAATAAAATCATTGAAGGAATGAGATGGGTATTGCACATAGCGCTTTACGTATTATTCACCGCGTGTACCGCGAATCAGGAGGGGCAAGTGGAAAAGGGAGCAACAAAAATATTTTATCTTAATTCCTATCACCCCGGCTATAAGCCTTCTGATGATATACGGGACGGATTTGATCGTGTCATTAACGCTGATTCTGAGGTCATCACCTTTTACCTGGACAGTAAGCGACTCGATGAAACGGAGGTTATGCAACGGGCCGACAGCGCCATCCGGCTGATCCGCTCATTTGCCCCGGATGTGATCGTCACTTCGGACGATAATGCCATCAAATACGTTATCGAACCACATTTCAAGAATGGACCGTTCCCGGTGGTTTTTACCGGTGTGAACTGGCAATGCGATCAGTATGGTTTACCCACCGACTATGTCACCGGAATCCTGGAGATACTTCCGGTCCGGACAACCGTGGATACCCTGAAGAATTATTTTCCCGATATCATGGATATGGCGGTGCTCTCGGAGAATTCCACGTCGGAACAAAAGAACAAGGAAATTTTCTCTTCTCTGTTTGCTGATCAGGACCTGCGGATACACTATCGCCTGGTCAATGAATTTGATGCGTGGAAATCGGCCTTTGACTCACTCAATAATTCTGTAGACCTGGTCTTCCTGCCGACCAACGGTTCGATCCGTAACTGGGATGACGCCGAGGCAGAGGCGTGGGTGAAGTCACAAATAGAGGTGCCTGTGGCGACCTGCGATGACTTCATGATGCAGTATGCGGTATTCGGACTCACAAAACGACCTGATGAGATGGGAGAATGGGCCGCTCACCGGGTGATGGAAATTCTCTCCGGTAAAGATGTTTCCTCAATTGCTGTCACCACCAATAAGACCTATGAAGCCTGGATAAACCCAGTCCTGTCGGAAGAGATCGGATTTTCTCCCGGTGATTCCCTGTCAGCCCGGCTCCGTCAATTTCAAACCGAAAACAGTGAAAGTCCATGAGCCGGGTATTTCATACTGTATATCTCTGTTTGCCGGGAGTATTCTTTCTGTTCATTTCCCCGGTGCAGGCGGAAGTAAGGCTTGCCAATGTATTCAGCTCCAATATGGTCCTTCAGCGCAATGCCAGTGTACCTGTTTGGGGCACCGCCGCCCCAGGTGAAGAAATCATTATTGAATTCAGAGAATCCACGTATAAAACGTCGGCAGACAACCTGGGCCAATGGGAAGTGCAATTGAAACCGCAAAAGGAGGGAGGACCTTTTCAGCTGATTGTACAAGGCCAAAACCGTATTCTCCTGGAGAATATTCTGGTGGGGGATGTCTGGCTTTGTGCCGGACAGTCCAACATGGAGTGGCCGCTGGAGGAAACCACAGACGGGTATCGTGGGATTGCCGAATCATCCCATGATCGTTTGCGCTTACTGCATATCCCTAGAACCGGAGCCCTTTCCCCGGCAGAGGATATTCCTGCTAATAACTGGGCGATTTCAGGCCCTCATTCGACCCGGCGGTTTTCAGCAGTGGGCTATTATTTCGGAAAGGAAATTCTGGAGACACAGGATATCCCGGTCGGACTCATCCAGGCTGCCTGGGGAGGTACGATGATCGAGGGCTGGATGCGGGAAGCGTTGCTCAGGGGTTACCCTGATGCCGTTGAAAAACTTACTTACCTGGAGCAGTTTGACCAGGTACCCATTCGGGAAGAAAAGCTGGCAACATGGCGTGAAGAAGTAGCCAGCCTTGATCCCGGCCTGCGGGACGGTGAACCTGTATGGGCCCTGTCCGGCCTGGATGACTCCGGCTGGCAGACCTTTACGTTCCCGGGCTATTGGGAAGAAGAAAGGGAACTGGAATGGGATGGCAGCGTGTGGTTCCGGAAAACAGTAGAAATTTCAGAGTCACCCGCTGCAGACGGCGTTCTGCACTTAGGCCTGGTAGATGATGTGGCCGATATATATGTAAACGGCCACCAGCTTGATAAGGAATACCAGAGTAAATGGCTGGAGCGTATTTTCAGCGTACCCGCGGCAATGCTGAACGAGGGAGAGAATGTGATCACCCTTCGTATTCTCGATTATGATCTGCGCGGCGGCATAGGCGGCGTGGAGAATGAGTATTACCTGAAGCTGAATAATACCATCTACCCGCTATACGGCGAATGGAAGATGAGGAAGGGGGCCAACGCAGCAAAGCTTGAGCAGATTCGGGCTAACCTGGATGAGAAGCATCTGCCGGCCATCATGTACAACGGCATGATCCATCCGATCAGGAGGTTGCCTGTAACGGGTGTGATCTGGTACCAGGGGGAATCCAATACGAAGGAACCTGGACGTTATGAGGAGATGCTGAAATCCATGATCAGGGACTGGCGGACCTGGTGGGGGGATGACCTAACCTTTCTGGTAGTTCAGCTGTCAAGTTTCGAGGAGCCCGAACTGTTTTACCCGTTTGGCGACTGGGCACAAATCCGTGAAGCACAGCAACAAGTGCTGGACCTGCCGGGTACCGGCGTGGCGGTAACGATCGACCTGAGTGACCCTGGAAATCCAAATAATATCCATCCGAGGGATAAGGCACCTGTCGGTCACCGCCTGGCCCTGCTCGCCAGGCAGATTGCCTACAATGAAACTATTATTGCCTCAGGTCCGGTTCCCACAGCTGCAGAATTCCGGGAACATACGGTGCTTGTCACTTTTGAAAATACAGCAGGAGGATTGGCAACATCGGATCCGTATGGTTATCTCCGTGGGTTTCGCATTCGAACACAACAAGGTGATACCCTGAACGTGCGTGCTACTATTGAGGAAAATAAGATCCTGCTGGAACATCCTGATTTAACCGGGCCGGTAGAAGTTTTGTACGGTTGGTCGGATTACCCGGCCGATGCCAATTTGAAAAATGAGGCTGGCCTTCCGGCTTCGCCTTTCAGAATTAAAAGGAAATAATATCATGAAATACATAACCTGCTTTGTTACTGCTTTACTGATTTTGAGTGTGCCCTCCTTCGCACAAAGGTTCCTGAACTCGGGAATCCATGTCGAAGTGAAGCCCGATCAGCGGATGGTTGTGCGTTTTGACCGTCCCCTGCGTCCATGGCAGGGCTTTGGGGTCAATTATGTGGAAGCCTGCCAGACCCGTGATTATTCCCTGTTTCCGCAGGATTACAGTGGTTTCAGCTTTGCTTCAGAGCAAACCAAGGCAACCATTATGGAGATGGTATTTGGGGCAGACGGACTCAGGCCTGCCCTGACCAAGCTCTTCCTTGATCCGTTTCATGAAGGAGTGACCATTGCGGGGAACGATAATGAAGACCCGTATGATATTCGCATGGAGGGGTATGACCACCGGCGTACCACCGAAAACATGCGCTATTTTAACCGGGCGGGTTTGAAAATGATGAGAGAATGGGGCGGAGACCTGACTGCTATAGCCACGCTGTATGGTCCGGCCCCCTGGATGACCGAACAGAAATTCCTGCTCGGGCGGACCCTGGATCCTGACCTCAAGCCGGAAGTGGCCGAATACATGGCTTCGTGGGCCATGTTTTTACGACAGGAAGAAGGCATACCGGTAAAGTATATTTCCTTTCATAATGAGGGGGATGCCTATTACCGATGGCCGAGGGACGGAAGCAATCCGGGAGAGGACCACCGTGACTATAATACCTACTGGACGCCCGACCAGGTAGTCGAATTCTTAAAACTGACCAGAAAGGTGCTGGATGCCAACGGAATGGAAGAAGTGGGCCTGAGCCCGGGAGAGACCCAGACCTGGTACCGGTTTGACCAGTGGGGCTATGCCAGTGCCATAGTGCATGATAAGGAAGCCCTGCAGAACCTGGACCTTATGACCAGTCACAGCTTTGCCTACCTTGAAGGTCTTCAGAGTGTCTATTATGGTGATTTCAGGAGTACCGGCCAGGACCTGGTACATGACCGGAAGGACGATGTTCCTGTCTGGGTGACTTCACGCCCCTGGGACGAAGGGCCGGATTTCATTGAGAATATTCGTCGTGATATTTATGAAGCCAAGGCTAACGGACTTATTCCCTGGGCCCTGATCTCGGGCGCTAATCAGTGGATGGAATCAGACAATACCTACGGAGACGGCTCCATGGATGCAGCTTTCCTGATCCGCGAAGATGGCTCCCTTCAGATCAATAAAGGATATTATTATTACAAGCAGGTCACACGGGCCGGTCAGCCCGGAACCGAGGTAGCCGAAGTCTTTAATTATGATCCATCCCTCGGGGTCCTTGCTTTCTCAGGGACTCAAAACGCCTTTGTTGCCATTAACAAAAGCGAAGAGACCAAGGAAATCCGAATTTCACTGCACGGACTCACTTCTTCGCAACTGAAGGTTTACCGTACTTCTGATGAGGAGAATTACACGTCCCTGGGATCAATGGAGATAAAAGACGGGGAGCTTATTTATACCGCCCCGGCTCGCTCCGTGACCACTTTTTTTGAAAACTAAATCCACCAACATGAAATCATTTATCAGTTTATTCCTGTTCCTTCTCCCGGTTTGCCTTCCCGGAATCATATATTCCCAGGGTCCGTATATCCTGGAGAATGGGAAGGTGCGTGTGGAGGTCAGCGAACGCGGCGACCTGTCGCTTGTTGACGTCGTCAACCAGGTCCGCTGGGGCAACGGGTTTACAGGGTGGATTGAACTGGGAAACGGTTCGGAAAGCGAAGAGATTGACCTGGGTCAGAGCACGACCGAGATAAGGAAAGAAGGGGATGAGCTATTCCTGGCGTTCAATGGAATACAAGGGGAGATACTGACGGATCCGGACTTTGTCCTGGACATAAAAATTCAGTTGCTGCCAGACGGACTCAGGCTGGAAATCCTGCGATTGAATACGCGCTTTGAATTGCATGGACTGGAATATCCCGCCCATCTGTTTACGGTTGAAAGCGGTCTTGACGGGGGGTACATTACGATTCCAAACCTGCAGGGCATTCTCATTCCATCCCGCTATGATGCCGGGTTCATGCGTTACGGACAGAATATCTGGGAAACAATTGCCGATGTGGATAAGGTCTGGTCCTTTGAATCAGGGACCATCAACATGCCCTGGTTTGGGGCGCATCAGCGCGGATCCTCGATCATGGCCCATATGGAAACGTCCTCGGATGCCTATCTGCGGGTGATTGGAAATGCGGTGGTGGGCGAAGAGGGAAAGGTAGTAGATGCACGGCAGGGCCAGACACCGGGTACGCGCCTTTCTTCACTGACCCCGTTATGGATTGGCAGTAAAGGGAAACTTGGGTATTCACGGAGTATGGTTATCAGCCTGGTTGATAACGGCTATGTGGGAATGTCACATAAATACCGCGAGATTGCCAGGGAATCAGGACGACTGGTGACAATGAAGGAAAAGATAGCCATGAACGCGGATTATGAAAAGATCATTGGTGCCGTGGACCTTAAGGTCTATGTCTATACCAACCGGAAAAATGAGCCCTATTATCGTTCCTGGAGTGAACCGGTATTGAACGGATACTCGCGTGTGCATACCCGGTTTTCAGAACTGGCAGATATCTCTGCAGACCTGAAGGAGGAGGGCGTTGAAAAAGCAATGATCCTGGCGGGTGGATGGAACAGGATGGGATATGACCGGGAACATGTGGATATGTGGCCCCCGGCGTTACCTGCCGGAGGCACCCAGGCCCTGGCCGATGCGGCCCGTGAAGTAGTGAACGACGGATACCTGTTCGCCCTGCACGACAATTACAATGACTTTTATCCTGATGCGCCAAGCTATGATCCAAAGTACATTCTCCGGGAGAAAGACGGCTCCCTGATGCTCGGCGGTGTCTGGGATGGAGGTCTGAGCCAATTGATCTGTACCAGCACCATTGAGCCGCTAATGAACAGAAACCTCGATTCCATCCAGGGGAATATCCCGCTTAATGCCTATTATTTTGATGTGCTTACCAATACATGGCACGACGAATGTTACGGGAAGGGCCACGAAATGACCCGGAAGGACGACCTGGATAACCGGCTTAAATTAATGAAGAATATCGTAGACCGGGGCCTGGTGATCGGCGGGGAACGGGGGACGGACTGGTCAATGCCGGTGGCAGCCTATTACGAGGGTATGCAGGGAGG
>CAZLZD010000035.1:0-9329 GCA_964563925.1 uncultured Roseivirgaceae bacterium
GAGGAAGCCCATTATGATTTCAGGATCCTGAAGTCTGTGATGGACGTGAACAACGAACAAAAAGTGAAGCTGGTACCGCGTATCCGCGAATATTTTGGAGGAACCCTTGCGGGGAAAACCATCGCTTTGTGGGGACTTGCCTTTAAGCCGAACACCGATGATGTCAGGGAAGCTCCGGCGCTGTACAATATTGACATGCTGCTGGAAGCCGGCGCCTCAATCCGCGCCTATGATCCGGAGGCAATGGAAAATGTAAAGAAAATCGTGGGTGACAAGGTATACTTTGCGAAAGACGCGTATGATGCGCTGGCCGGAGCCGATGCCCTGCTGATTGCCACCGAATGGCCTGTTTTCAGGACGCCTGATTTTGACCGGATTGCAGACAGCCTGAAACATAAAGCGATATTTGACGGAAGGAACCTGTATACGCTGGAGGAAATGGAAGAAATGGGTTTTGATTATTTTAGTATCGGGAGGACAAACAACAAATAATATGGCTAAGGAAAGAGTTCTGATTACCGGCGCGGCGGGATTCCTGGGATCCCACCTGTGCGATCGATTCATAAAGGACGGGTTTGACGTGGTAGGCATGGATAACCTGATTACGGGAAGCCTGGAGAATATAGAACATCTTTTCGCAAATGAGCATTTCCAGTTTTACCATCATGACGTATCCAGGTTTGTTCATGTGCCTGGCAAGCTGGATTATATTCTCCATTTTGCCTCCCCCGCAAGTCCGATCGATTACCTTAAAATCCCGATCCAGACGCTCAAGGTAGGTTCGCTGGGTACCCATAACCTGCTCGGACTGGCCAAATCCAAGAATGCAAGGATGCTGATCGCTTCCACCTCGGAGGTGTACGGCGACCCGCAGGTTCACCCGCAGACCGAATCGTACTACGGGAACGTGAACCCGGTGGGCCCGCGGGGTGTATACGACGAGGCGAAACGTTTCCAGGAAGCCCTGACCATGGCCTATCATACATTCCATGGCCTTGAAACCCGCATCGTACGGATATTTAACACGTATGGACCACGAATGCGGCTGAACGACGGGCGGGTGCTGCCTGCCTTCATCGGCCAGGCACTGCGCGGGGAAGACCTGACCGTTTTCGGGGATGGATCCCAGACCCGTTCATTCTGTTACGTGGACGATCTGATTGAAGGGATATTCCGGCTGCTGATGAGTGACTATGCCGAGCCCGTGAATATTGGCAATCCGGATGAGATTTCGATCCGCGAATTCGCCGAGGAGATCATACGGCTTACCGGGACCACACAAAAGGTCATTTACAAACCGCTGCCCAAGGACGACCCTATGCAGCGACAGCCCGACATTACGAAAGCCCGCGAAATCCTGGACTGGGAGCCCCGGGTCAGCCGATCAGAGGGCCTGAAGATCACCTATGATTATTTCAAGTCCCTTCCTGAGGACAAGCTTTTCCAGAAGGAACACAATAAATTCGATAAGTACATCCGGAAATAATTACTGGTCGCCGTCCTCGTCGTCCCATTCAAAGTAGTCATCCTCGGTGAGAACCGGCGTTTCTGCCTGCCTGCCTTTATTCCTGAAAATTTCCTTTAATTCGGTTGCTTCTTTCTTAATGTCCGCCGCGATCTTTTCCTTTACCCGTTCCTGGTCATACAGGACCTCATAGTCGGAGGTAGTCCCCAGAATTTTCAGGTAGAGCATGCTTCGGCCCTGCGAATCTTCCCGGATAGCCCCGAAAGCGCGGTCACTGTCGTATTTGGGCTTGCTGCGCAGCGGTGCCACCACGTTATAGGTGATCCGCTGGTCGAAGGTGTGTGTTCCGCTGATGCGGATATCGGTCACGTTTGAGCCGACCTCCATTTGCGGAAGGAAGATCGTGCGGTCTTTAATCACCACTTCGTTACGGAGCTCGGAAAAACGGAGCTGTTCGAGTTTACGCTCATCGAGATAGCGCGAAAGCCGTTGCATGGGTTCGAAGTTATTCAGCTCTCCATTACGGATGGAGAATGTACTGTGGGCCGAAAGGGTTTCGGGATACAGGCGCAGGCGGTCGCTGAATACCATCTCCGCATCCACCGAAGCGTCAATGGCTCCTTCCAGGTGGTCATCGACCAGGAAATCCTGGTTAAAATTCTCAAAGACATAGAAGATACTGTCTACCAGGATATCATCCAGGTCAAAATGGGTGCTGATGCGCACCAGGCCGTTTTTGCTTGCATCGACCATCCCGTAAATGGCCAGGTCGCCTCCAAGGCCGGATAATTCGAGGCGGTCCGTGAATGCCACCTTGTTTTTTACCTTGAGATCACCCTTGATACCGGTGGGGTGGAACCGGCGAAAATCGAGGCGGTCAATTTCGCAGTCAAAGTTAAGCCGCAGGCGGCTGGATATGGTGAAGGAATAGGGTTCATCCTTATCATCCTGCGAGCGGCTCAGGCTGAGGAGTTCGTCCATATCGATGCGCCGGGAACGCAAGCTGGACTCAATGCCGACCGGTTCTTCGTCGAACAGCAGGTAGGCGATCACATTCTTGAAATACCCGTTCAGGAGAAAATCACTGCGACCGAAATACCCGGAAACATCGCGCAGCTCAAGGTCATTGTTATTGAAAAGCAGGTTACCGTTTACATTCCGCAGGCCGGTTGACAGACCTGAGAATTCCATGTACACGTCGTTCAGGCTGAACTCTCCCGAGGTTTCGATCCGGGAAAGCCCCCGTTTTTGCTTCAGGTTACCCAGGAGCCCTTTAAAGGAAATGTCGGCCCGGGCGAGGCCCCGTCCTGAGCGTACTCCCTCGACGGGCATAAACGCCAGCCATTTGTCCAGGTTGAGAGTCCCCCGGAAATTGCAATCGACCCATGGGTTTTCGGGATTCTTCCAGGACAGGTTGCCTTCAAAGGTATCATTGTCGAGATAACCGCGGATATTTTGCAGGTTCAGCAGGTACGTGCCGGATTTGCCAATGTCGGAGGCGGCGAATATACCGGTCAGGAAAGCGCCCTGCAGCCTGATCCCGGAAGGTTTGTGCAGGATATCCGCATCACGGAGTCCGAATGCCACCTCCAGGGCCGGCGCGCTGTTCTCCTTCCATTCTCCTTCGAGGTTAAGGGTAAGATAGACGTCGCCGGTGCTGGTATATTTGTCAAAACGGTCGCCCGTCCTGAGCAGGGCCAGCAGGGTCTGAACATTGGTCGCTTCACTGGAGGCTTTGAGTGAGACGGCGGATTTATCAAGGAACTGGTACCGTCCGGATACCTCGAAATCGCTCTCCAGCATGCTGAGCGTGGACGGCCGGATCTCCACATCCTTGAGCGAATCGTTGTAGGCCAGGGAAGATTGCACCGACACCGGAAAATCCCAGTGGTAGGACTTACCCCCTGTTTCAATGTTATTCACCTCCACCTCACCGTCGGCGAGGATATCGTACGCCACTCCTTCGGCCACGACAGAGGCATCCATGCCGGGGGTGAACAGGTCGAGGTTAATGTTCCGGTAGGCATTCTCATAGATAAACTGCACCTGGTCAAGCTGTACGGCAGCCAGCCTGATCTTTACCGGCTGGGCCTGCCGGGAAGAATCCTGTTCTTCCTTGAAGATTCGGTAATTGATTTCTCCTTTGGTATTCATTCGAAGAGCCACCCGGGCGTCTTTCAGGTAAACCTTATCGACGACCAGGTCGCCGAATGCCGCCTGCAGCGGGTTGAACGAAAGGTCGAGAATCCCGGCCCGTACCAGCGAGGAATCGTTACCGGGATAGCTGTCTCGGATGTCGATGTCATGGAAACGGAAGGAAACGCGCGGAAAGTGATGCCAGACCGACATATCGATTTTGCTGACGTGGACCGGCGTATTGAGGGACTTATTGATCTCGGTGACGACCTGGGCGATAAGTTCGTCCTTGTAGAAATGGGTGACCACGACCCCGGATACCAGCAGGACACCAAACAGGATCAGCAGTGAAAAAATGATCTTCCTGACTACACGCAACACTTCCTGAAAAAATTAATGTATAACAAACTACGCCAAACGCTTTGAAAGATCAAACGAAGGCAGTTAATTAAAATTTTTGTCTATCGATCAAAAATCTGATATAATGAGACATACGTCGATAAGGAGCGGTGGGTTGCCGCTCATCTGCCTGGTGCTGATGGGCCTTTCTGCCTGCACCACCGGGACGGGTGAGACAATGCGCATCGAACCTGTAAGCCCTAATATTATCTATATCCTGGCCGATGACCTGGGCTACGGGGATGTGGGGGTATACGGACAGGAGAAAATCGAGACCCCGAATATCGACGCGCTTGCCCGTCGGGGCATGCGGTTTACCCGGCATTATTCGAGCGCGCCTGTATGTGCCCCTGCCCGGTATATGTTCCTTACAGGGAAGCACGCCGGTCACGCGTACATCCGTGGCAACCATGAATGGGGCGAGCGCGGACCCGTCTGGGATTACCGGGCGATGATACGGGATTCCACCCTGGAGGGACAGCACCCCACTCCCGAAGGGACCGTAACCTTTGCGCAGAAACTCCAGGAATCAGGTTATACAACGGGTATGGTGGGTAAGTGGGGCCTGGGGGCGCCGCAGACCCATTCGGTACCCAACCGGATGGGCTTTGATTATTTTTACGGATACAATTGCCAGCGCATAGCCCACACCTATTATCCCGTTCATTTGTATGAGAATGACCACCGGGTTTACCTGGAGAATGATACCGTGCCGCCGCACGAGGCGTTTCCGGAGGGAGCTGACCCGTATGATCCGGCGTCGTATACACAGTTTCACCAGGAGGATTATTCCGAAGACCGGATGTTCGGGGCGCTCACGGCGTTTGTGGAGCGGAGCAAAGATCAGCCGTTTTTTCTTTACTGGGCGACGGCGATCCCGCACGTGAGCCTGCAGGCGCCGCAGCGGTGGATAGATTATTATGTGGAGAAATTTGGTGATGAAGAGCCGTATACCGGGGAAAGGGGTTATGCCCCGCAGCGCTACCCGAAAGCAGCCTATGCGGCGATGATCTCCTACCTGGATGAAAATATTGGCCGGCTGGTGCAGAAGCTGAAGGATGAGGGGTTGTATGAGAATACGCTGATTGTTTTTACCTCGGATAACGGTCCGTCCTATGCCGGTGGAGCTGCCCCGGAATGGTTTAACAGCGGGGGAGCGTTGCAGGAGCAGGAAGGCCGGGGCAAGGGAAATGTGTATGAAGGTGGCATCAGGGTGCCGATGATCGCGGCATGGCCCGGCCGGATTGCGGAAGGGTCGACGAGTGCCCATGCATCGGTTCACTATGATTTTTACGCTACCCTGGGCGACCTGACGGGCATCGATGTCCCGGAAGATACCGACGGATTGAGCTTTGCGCCGGTACTGCTGGGCGAAGGGGACCAGGAGAAACATGAATTTATGTACTGGGAATTTCCTGCTTACGGCGGCCAGGTCGCGGTGCAGATGCCGGCAGGTCAGAAAGGGGAGGCCGATTGGAAGTACATCCGCCGGAATTTGATGAATGAAGAAGGTGTGACGCTGGAGCTGTACAACCTGGCTGAAGATGTCCGGGAGAAGAATAACCTGGCGGGCGAGTACCCCGAAGTGGTGGCCCGGGCGGAGGCGATCCTGGCCCGGGAGCATAAGCAGCCGGAGGTGGAGCGTTTCCGGATGCCGGTACTGGAGGAGATAATTGCCGGGGGAGAATAATTTTCAATTTAATTATTTGCGCAAATAAAAACATGTGTTACATTTGCATTCCCAATTTGAACGGGATTCAAATAAAGGGCTCTTAGCTCAGTTGGTTCAGAGCACCTGCCTTACAAGCAGGGGGTCGCTGGTTCGAATCCAGCAGGGCCCACATCAAGCACAAAATCCGCATCCGAAAGATGCGGATTTTTTTATGCCCTAACCCGAGCGAACCGCAGGTTCAGCGAAGGGAGGGGCATAAAAAAACCCAGCCGCGTGAAGCGGCTGAGGATTTTGTATTTGCAGGAGTGGGTCCATTCTGGATCGCGATTCGCCGAAGGCGGAGAGCAATCCGCGAGAGGCTGAGGATTTTGTATTTGCAGGAGTGGGTCCATTCTGGATCGCGATTCGCCGAAGGCGGAGAGCAATCCAGTTACACTAATGTACCACTTGCCCGCCTGTCTTTTTGTTGTAAGAACCCCCCAATAGAATCGTGATCCGCCTCAGGTGGAGAGCAATCCGCATGTGGCTGAGGCGCCTTGAAAATACATTTGCGAAAAAATATGCTATATTCCTTCCATGCTCTCCCTTGAAACTATTTTCGCCGTTGTCAATGCATGGATACTGCCTGGCTGGTTATTACTTGTTTTTGCACGTTCCTGGAAATATACCAGCCGTCTGATCTACTACCTGATCATCCTTCTCCTGGCCGCAACCTATGCCTGGATGCTGTTGTCCGACATCACTACCTTTGACCCTGAAGCGGGTTCATCACTGAGTAACCTGACGACGGCTTTCGGCAACGAACGGGTGGTGTTAATCGGATGGATCCATTATCTGGCGTTTGATATGCTCGCAGGACTGATGATCGCAATGGACGGAAGAAGAATTGGAATTCATCCCGTGCTCATGGTTTTACCGCTCTTTTTCACCTTGATGGCGGGTCCGTTCGGCTTACTGATTTATACCGTGATACGGTATTTTTACACAAAAAGGGCAGGAGTGCCCCTTGACGAGTAGACGTTTTAGATACACCTTTTTCATTACCTTAGCAGTAGGTCTTAATTCATATTGCCATGTCAGGAAAAAGCTACGAATACAAATTCGAACGAATCAATGCCGGGTTGTTCGGCCTTCAGAAAGCCGAGAAAAACTATCAGTCGATTATCCAGAAACACGGGCAGGATGGATGGCGTCTTGTGCAGGTATTTGCGCCTTCGGGGGCTGGCCTGGGAGGAACCAGGTATTACGAAATGATATTCGAAAGAGAGAAATACGGAGAATAATCTCCAGGGTTGATATTACCCGTGATAAGAATCATCAGGCTGTTTTTCATTCCTGAAGTTTGTCATTTTCTCCCCTCTTGTCCGGGATTACTTTTACACATGTAATCCAATGGAGAGACGTTATGAAAACTTCCAAATTACTAATCCTGACACTTTCCGCCTTACTTACTTCCCATCTCCTGTTTGCGCAGAATAAATGGTCGGTGGAGTTGCGCCCTAACCTTGATTTTCCAACCACGGAGCTAGCCGACGAAGACCTCAATACCGGGTTTGGGCTTGAGGCAACCGTTAACTTCCGGTTCATGGAACATGTGAGTGCCTACCTGGGCTGGGGATTTAATACCTTCAATGCCAGCGATTCCTACGAGTCCGAAGATATCGATGTGGACGAAACCGGGTATACCTTCGGTTTCCTTTTTATTCATCCGATTGGGAGCTCTCAGAAGGTTTCGTTTCTCGCCCGGGCCGGAGGAATCTATAACCATATTGAAGTAGAAAACGAGGAAGGAGACATCATTGCAGATTCCGGTCACAATGTAGGCTGGGAGGCCGGTGCAGGAGTTCAGTTTGAATTGGGGCAAGGGTGGTCCTTACGGCCGCAATTAGGCTACCGGGCCCTCTCGGGAGATATCGAAATGGATAACTTCACCTCGGACTTTGATATGAATTATGTCTCATTCGGAATCGGGTTGGCAAAGTTTTTCTGAGGTGCAGGTTTAAAAGGAACACTTTGGATATTGATTTTGCCCATGTGACCTCCGTCTGATTTCAATTTTAAAAGTCATGAACCAATCCCGCTGTCATCGAGGTTTGTTGTTATGGTTCGCGACAATTATGCTGCTGGCATCTTGTGGTTTGTCCGGCCACGTCCGGGCTCAAAGCGACACGGTGGACTACAAGACCCGCTTAATTCCATTGCCTAATATTGGTTATTCACCGGATACTCGGCTTGTGTTAGGCGTCTTCGGTCTTTTGCAATTCAAACCGGGCCATGCGGGTACCGAAACAAGGCCTTCCAATGCCATGGCCTCGTTTGCCTATACCTTTAAGAACCAGCTAAGTTTTGAGACCTCTTATACGATTGTATTTCCCGGCGAAAAATGGCTCTGGAACGGAGATTTGTTTATCCAAAAATGGCCGGTAAGCTACTGGGGTACGGGAATTGATGCACCGGAACGTGATGAGCTTACGATTGATTATAAAACCATTGCCTCCAGGCAAAGCATTTACCGGAATATTGGCGATGGACTCTACGCTGGTCCTTTGGTTCGGTTTCGCTACATGTATGACCTTACTTATGAATCCATGGAGAATGAACCCGTGGATCCGCCGGATGTAACCGGAAATGAGGGGTATGTGATCGGGGGATTCGGATTCGGTATTACCTGGGATAAGCGGAACAGTATACTGACCCCAACGGAAAATCATTACCTGGAATTTTCAGCGACCTGGTATACGGAAAATCTGTACGGTGATTATTCCTTCCGGAATTATATCCTGGATGCCCGCAAGTACTTCGACTTCGGATCGTCGGGAGAACGTGTCCTGGGCTTTCATCTGCTGATGAATCTGAATTACGGGGAGGTTCCTTTCAGGGAAATGGCCCTCTTGGGAGGCAGCAGGATCATGCGCGGATATATCGAGGGCAGGTATCGCGATAAGGCAGGTATGCAGTTTCAGACTGAGTTCAGGCAACGCATTGGCGGGCGATTAGGCTTTGTGGTTTTCGGCGCATTGGGTAACGTGGCACCGTCGGCATCACGTTTTGAAACGGACCAGACAAAATGGGCCGTCGGAGGCGGATTGCGCTATAACATCAATAAATCAGATCCTGTCTTTATCCGTCTTGATTATGGATACGGGCACGAAATGAGTGGATTTTATATTACCCTGGGAGAGGCCTTTTAGTCCTGCGCTCATGACAATATCTGCACATGGTTTCAAACTGCTGTATATCCTGACATCCCTGATGGTTGTCTGGTCAGGATGTAAAACAGAAGGAACAGCCAGCGGTTCGCCGGTGGCAGAATTCACCGCCCACCTTGATGAGAGGATTCCCTCCTTAATGAAGACTTATGATATTCCGGGTGCTTCCATTGCGTTGGTCCATGACGGCAAGACGGAATGGGTATATGCCTATGGCAATGCCGATCTGGAATCCGGACGTAAAATGACCCCTGATACCTATTGCCGGGTGGAATCAATCTCCAAATCTGTCACGGCCTGGGGGGTAATGAAGCTTGTGCAGGAAGGGAAACTGGATCTGGACCGCCCGGTTGTGGAATACCTCGGAGACTGGGATTTTCCCCCTTCTGAGTTTTCGGGTGAGAGAATAACGGCGAGGCAATTGTTAAGCCAGAGTTCCGGTCTGGCG
>CAZLZD010000035.1:9429-21328 GCA_964563925.1 uncultured Roseivirgaceae bacterium
GTATGGGTTCGGGCATTTTGTGGAAATTCTTCCGAACGGAATGAAGTCTGTTGCCAACGGCGGTCAGGGTTCCGGCTGGATGACCCATTTCCAGTTCGTCCCTGAATCAGGCGACGGCATTATTATACTGACCAACAGTCAGCGTAGCTGGCCATTTTTCGCCCATGTCCTGTCCGACTGGGCTGAATGGCGAGGATTTGGCGGCATCGGGATGGGGAAAATACTGGTCTGGACCAAAGCTCTTTGGGTGATTGGCGGACTTATACTGTGCTGGGTCGTTGTGCAGACGATAAATTTAGTAAGTGGACTTATCAGGGGGAACCGGAAGATTTTACCTTTTTCAGAGAGGGGTTCGCTTTACAGAATGGCTCAACTCTTAACGGCTGTAATCCTTATGACCGCCCTCGTCTGGGTATTCAATCAGCCGTATTTTTTTATGTTTTCCGTTTTCCCGGGAGCTGCGGATTTTCTCGTGTGGGTCATTTTCCTCCTTGCTCTTGTTCTGACCGCTACTGCCATGTTGCCAAAAGTCGGTTCAGTCCGCCGGCCTAATTATCGTTACTGAGGAATACTTCCACCTGCTCACCAATTTCTTCAATTGTGGCTAAGATGGCCTGGTTTTTAATTCGTTGAACAGCCTCCGTATCATTCAGGTCCTCCTCATTCCTTTTATCTTCAAAATCCCTGGTAACAATCGTGGTAAATGGGATCAATCCGGTCCTGACGTCCATAATGATCAGCTGGGTGGTGGCAAATGCTTTGATTGTGGCTTTGGAGAATAACTTGTACTGGGAGTATATGTCACTGTTGATGGAATAGACCACCACAATGTCAGATTGCGTTCTCACGGCGGTCTCCCGCAGCTGCGTAAATGTCGGGTTGGTGGAAATTAAGATCTCGGGTAAAGCGGCAATGCGGGTTACCCTGGAGGAATTGCCGAATTTCCCGGAGAATAATTCGAGGTATTGCTGCTGGGACTTCAGGTACTGTTCATCCGACCTGTAATAACTTCTCCGGCTCTCGGAGCTTTCAAGCTTCACAAAAGCCACCCGTAACTTTTCCGGAAGGGAATAACTGCCATCCAGTATTTTCTGAATGTTTTCCTCGGAAATAGTGGAATTTTTGTCCTCGAACAAGGAACGGGTTATCGGTGGGTCGGTATTGACCTGGTACAGGTCGGCCGTGCCGTTAATTGGCCTCGGCGTGGTACATGCGGTCAGAATGAATGATCCAAAAAGAACCAGAACTAATGGCTTCATTTACGCAATAAGTTGAAAATTTTTCAGAGTCCAATCACTGCAATGTGGATATATAGGCAATGACATGAAATACTGCCCAATACATGAAAGTAAGTCCGATTGCCCCGAACGGATCGCTCCCAGCGAAAGAGAAAAAACCGCAGCAAATCCTGTCTCCACAAGGATTACTGCAACACACGTTTTTTTCATCAAATGTAGCGGAATGCAAAGTTTTACGTACAATACTATAAAGCAGATTTTAACAGGCCTATGAGAGAACTAAACCGAAGGGAATTTTTAAATCTGAGTGCTGCTCTGGGGAGCGGACTGATTATCGGGATGAACTCATCTGTCCTCGCTCAGCAAATACCCATAGACAGCAAGTCTGACCCCGCTCGCTTCTCACCATTCCTTAAAATCTCTGAAGACGGATATGTCATTATTTATGTACCCGTACCGGAAATTGGCCAGGGTGTTCGAACTGCCTTGTCCATGATTCTGGCGGACGAACTGGATGCCG
The DNA here is from genome assembly GCA_964563925.1 of uncultured Roseivirgaceae bacterium. Taxonomy (GTDB): domain Bacteria; phylum Bacteroidota; class Bacteroidia; order Cytophagales; family Cyclobacteriaceae; genus JAUILA01. The sequence continues at coordinate 11,188 of CAZLZD010000035.1, forward strand.
ATTGGCAGCAGGTGAGGGTGGAACAGGCTGTCGCCGGTGCAGAATATGGCAATATGTCAGCGGCAGGCTCACAAAGTATCTCACAATATTATGAACCATTGCGCCGGGCGGGAGCGACCGCCAGGAAAATGCTGAAAACGGTTGCTGCGGAGAGATGGAGTGTATCCGTTAATAGCGTACAAACAAAGAATGGTGTGGTTATGAATGAGGCCGGTGGTGAAGAACTTTCCTATTATGACCTGGCGCAGGCTGCAGCTTCACTTCCCATCCCGGAAGAAATTCAACTGAAAGAGCAAAAAGATATGCAGCTTATCGGCCGGTCTGCAAAGGGAGTAGATGCAAAGGATATTGTGACAGGCAAAGCCATGTTCGGGAGTGATGTCATCATGGATAATATGAAGTACGTGGCGATTGAACGTTGTCCGGTCAGAGGCGGAAGTCTCAAGTCGTTCGATGCCAGCGAAGCCCTGGCTTCGGAAGGTGTTCTGGATGTTATTGAAATAGAACCACTGGCTCCCATCGGCTATGCGGAAGTGAAGCCCGGTGTAGCGGTAATAGCCCTGGATTCAGCAGCGGCACTCAGGGGGAAAAGACTCCTTAAGGTTGAATGGGACACTGGGGATGTACGGTTGGATTCCAGCGCGTCGCTTAAGGAACAATTCGACCCACATAAAGGAAAGCCATGGGAATTTGAAATGAGAAGGTCTGATGATTTTGATTCTGTCATTGCCGGTGATGATCAGGTGCTGGACTTTGACTACGAAATCCCGTTCTGGGCTCATTTCTGCATGGAACCGATGAACTTTACTGCCTCTGTAGGGGCAGATGCTGCCGTGTTGAAGGGTTCCAGCCAGCGCCCCCGGTTAATTCAATCCCTGGTTGCACATGTATTTGATCTGCCGCCGGATAAAGTAAAGGTGGAAAGTACGCTGGCCGGCGGCGGATTCGGACGAAGGCTGGCAGTGGATTATGCATTGGAGGCTGCCATTGTCTCAAAGAAAATTAGCGCTCCGGCCAAGGTCATCTGGACGAGGGAAGATGATGTCCTGCACGATTATTTCCGATCAATATCTTTTCACACCCTGCGGGTGGGTATCAAAGACGGGATGATCAATTCCTGGTATCATCACCTGATGACAAAACCAATTGCCGACGGTCCCAGGTATGAGGTTACCGGCGCCGCAGACCTGCCATTTGCCATTCCAAATATTGCTATCGGGTATTCTCCGATTGAATCACCGGTTCAAATAGGTTCCTGGCGTTCCGTTGCGCATTCATACAATGCATTTGTGGTAAACAATACAATTACGGAAACCGCGGTCACTTCCGGGAAAGATCCGCTTGAAACCTACCTTGAGCTGATAGGTGGCCGGAAAAATACGACCATATCCCTTCCGTTGAGTGGTTCAAGAGGTGAGGTTTACTGTGACCTGCAAAGATTGAAGAAAGTTCTGCTAAAAGCGGCGAAATTAAGTAACTGGGCGAAGGAAACTCCCGGGATAGCGAAGGGCATTGCCTGCACGTTTTATAAAACCTCCTACGCGGCTCATGTGGCTGAGATGTCGGAGAAGGACGGTAAGATCAGGCTGGAGAAAATTACGGCGGTGCTGGACTGCGGAAGGGTCATAAATCCTGACGATGTCAAGGCACAAATGGAGGGGAGTATATCCGATGCCATTTCCGTAACACTGAAATCCGGCATCAGCATTCAGGATGGTAAACCTTTGGAAACCAATTTTGATACGCATCAGGTAACAAGAATTACGGATATGCCCGACCTGGAATTGTACGTGATGGAATCAGATGACATGCCCGGTGGAGCCGGGGAGCCTCCCTTCCCTTCCGTGGCTCCTGCAATTGCCAATGCGTATTTCAGGCTGACAGGAAACAGCGTACGAAAACTTCCGATAACAATTTGATAAGTCTCAAGCGCCAGATTGGTATACTGCTTCTATTTATCTGCCTACCGGATTCATAAATGACATTACTGCTTTATAAATTCAGGTTCGCTGGTAAAGGCCAGGCTATTCACCATTGTTTACAAGACTGAACAGGATGGAATTCCGAATGATTACTTGTATCAATGCATGATAATAGAAATTCACGGGATATCCGGCTACATTTAGCCTGACCCGATTATTGCCTATGCTATCAAGATTCTCCTGTATTTTCTTCCTCGCTGCGGTGACGTTTACCAGCTGTCATTCTCCGGCACCGGAACAATCAGAAAGGGCTGACAAGGCCCCACGGCCCAATATCATCTTCATTATGGCCGATGATCTTGGGTACGGGGATCTGGGCAGCTATGGTCAGTCAATGATCAAGACGCCGAATATTGATAAGATGGCCCGTGAGGGGATGCGCTTTACCGATTTCTATGCCGGCAGCACGGTGTGCGCACCTTCACGCAGCGCCTTGCTCACAGGAATGCATACCGGGCACACCCGGATCCGGGGCAATGCCGCCGAGGCTACTCTCACCCCGGCCGATACCACCCTGACCCAGGTGATGAAGGATGCGGGTTACCAGACAGGCGTCATTGGTAAATGGGGAGTGGGGCCCGAAGGTTCGCCGGGCCTCCCGGGGAAAAAAGGAGTGGATTATTTTTACGGCTATCTCGACCAGATCCGCGCCCATAACTATTATCCGGAATGGGTGTGGGAGAATGATACGCGGGATTCCCTGGATAATGTGGTGGAACTGATCCCGGAGACTTATGCCAGAAATATCGGCGGCGTGGCAAGGGAGAAAAACACGTATATCCAGGACAAATTCATGGAGAAGACACTGGACTTTATCGACCGGCACCAGGATTCCACGTTCTTTCTATACCTCGCTTTCACCTTGCCTCATGCAAATAATGAGTCAGCTTATTTTGGTTTATCCGGCATGGAAATTCCGGATGCGGGAGCCTATGCAGAAGAAGACTGGCCGGAGGCCCAAAGGCAGCATGCGGCGATGATCTCGAGGCTTGACCGCGACGTGGGATTGATCCTGAACAGGTTGAAGGAGCTGGGGATTGATGAAAATACCCTGGTCATATTTACCAGTGATAACGGGCCGCACGAAGAAGGGGGAGCCGATCCCGAATTCTTCCACAGCAACGGTCCGCTCCGGGGCATTAAACGTGACCTTTTTGAAGGGGGCATCCGGGTACCGATGATTGCCCGCTGGCCGGGACATGTTGAGCCGGGTACAACTTGTGAACTGCCTTCTGCCTTCTGGGACATCATGCCTACGCTGGGCCAGCTGGCCGGGGGTTCACCGCCTGCGGCCGACGGTATATCCCTGGTCCCTTCATTACTGGGGCAGGGAGATCAGCCGCGACATGACTATCTTTACTGGGAATTTGCAGCGGGATGGATCGGCGATCAGCAGGCAGTACGGATGGGAGACTGGAAATACATCCGAAAGCAATTACCGGGAGGCGAAACGGAGACCTGGTTGTTTAACCTGGAATCGGACGAAAGCGAACAAACGAATGTGGCGGATGAGCATCCTGAGGTTGTCGCCAGGATGGACAGCCTGCTCAGAGAGGCGCACGAGCCTTCGGAGAAATTCCCGTTGATGACGGATCTGGCAATCAGCAATTGAAAATGAAAAACATGAAATACCTTGCAGTACTTTTGATTTTCACAGGATTTTTCCCGGCCTGTGCACAGGAAGAACCTATCCGACTGATCATACGGAGCGATGACATGGGGTTCAGCCATTCGGCCAATGAAGCGATCATTGATACCTATGAGAATGGTATCACCACAGTGGTGGAGATCATGGCCCCGACCCCGTGGTTCCCCGAAGCCGTTGCCATGCTGAAGGAGCACCCGGACCTGGACGTAGGTATCCACCTGGCCCTGACCAGCGAATGGTCAAATATGAAATGGAGACCGCTGACCAGGGCCCCGTCCCTCACCGACGATTCCGGCTATTTCTTTCCCATGATCTGGCCGAATGATCGTTACGGAGCCGAACAGGCACTGCGCGGACATGACTGGTCACTGGAGGAGATTGAGAATGAATTCCGGGCGCAGATTGAGCTGGCCGTTCAGGCATTACCGCAAATATCCCACCTGACCGGGCATATGGGGTGTTCCAATATGAGTCCCGAGGTAAATGAAATCTACCGCAAACTGGCCGCAGAGTTTAACCTGGCCATCTTTCCCGAAGATATGAACATTGGCAGGGCCCGGTACGAAGGGGAAATCAATTCCCCTGCCGATAAACGGGCTGGGTTTATCGGTATGCTGAAAAGTCTGGAATCCGGTACCTGGCTGTTTGTAGATCACCCGGCTTACGATACTCCGGAGGTGCGCGCCATTCATCATACAGGGTATAGTAATGTGGCCGAAGACCGGCAGGCTGTGACGGATTTACTCAAGGATCCCGAAATAAAAAACCTCATTAACAAGCGAAAAATCGAGCTTATTGACTACCGCGACCTGGTCGAATAAGCGTGCGGGCGACCTGGTTCTGATTTTATTTGTCTTCATGCTTTGAAAAACAAAGTACTATGTTTTATATTGCAATCCGAATTTTAGTGCGAAAAGAACATTAACCTGTCAGAAATGACTCTGAAGATTTCGAATATCAGCAAGACCTACGACAACGGGGTTCAGGCCCTTAATGACGTTTCACTTTCCATTCCTAACGGAATGTTTGGATTACTCGGACCAAATGGCGCGGGGAAATCCACCCTCATGCGTATCCTGGCCACTTTACAGTCTCCGGATACCGGTGAGGTTTGGTTAAACGAAATCGATGTGCTGAAGGATAAACATACGGTCAGGGAGACCCTGGGTTACCTGCCGCAGGAGTTCGGCGTTTATTCCAGGGCACGTGCCGAGGACCTCCTCACACATTTTGCCGTCCTGAAGGGGATTGACGGACGGAAATCGCGCAAGGAGGTCGTAACGTCCCTGTTGCGTCAGACCAATCTATGGGATGTGCGGCGTAAGAAGCTTGGAAGCTTTTCAGGCGGCATGAAACAGCGCTTCGGGGTGGCGATTGCCTTGCTTGGTAACCCGAAGCTGATGATTGTGGATGAACCCACCGCCGGTCTTGATCCGGCCGAACGTGTCCGGTTCCTGAACCTGCTGAGCGAATTGGGAGAAAAAAGTGTGGTAATCCTTTCAACCCACATTGTGGAGGACGTGAGCGAGTTGTGTACACGGATGGCCATTATTGACAAGGGGGAGATACTTCAGGAGACTGAACCACTCAGGGCCATCGATGCGCTGGACGGGAAGATCTGGAAGAAAATCATTGATAAGAGCGAATATTCAGTCTGTGCAAGGGAACACCGGGTAATCTCCACTAAACTGTTTGGAGGCCGGACGGTAATCCATGTGTATGCTGACTCCTGTCCAGGGGATGGGTTCGAACAGGTATCTCCGGACCTGGAAGACGTGTATTTCACGGCGATGTCGGAACGCCGGCAGAACGATATTGAGGAGGTCCGGGTATGAAGTTCCGTGAGATAGTACGGTATGAATTTGTTTACCAGCTCACGAGGATATGGACGCTGATCATCTTTTTCCTGTTGCTGGTGGTTTCCTTTTTATTCACCCGCGACGGTTCTCTTTCCGAAGTACTTTACGCTGAATTCTTCCTCAATTCCCCGTTTGTCATTGCGGGGGTGACCGTGCTCGGCGGATTGGTATGGCTGCTCACGGCGGCGCTGATCGCAGGAGATGCGGCCGCACGGGATATTTCATCAGGCATGTCCCCGATCTCCTATTCCATGCCGGTGGAGAAGTGGCAGTACCTGGGCGGACGAATTGCCGCGGTGTTACTTATTCAGCTTATTTTGCTGACGGCCCTGCCGATGGGTAACCTCCTTTCTGTGTATGCGCCGGGGGTATCGCCCGAACTCGTGGGGCCGTTCCGGCCGGCAGCCTATCTCACCGCATTCTCCTACCTCGCCATACCAAACCTTATCGCAGCCACATCCCTGCAGTTTTTCCTGGCATTACGGGGAGGAAAACCCATGGCAGCATTTCTCGGCAGTCTCCTGATGTTTTTTATCTCTTTTGGTTTCTGCTCCTTTCTGATGGTCCAGGGCAAACGTGAACTGGCCAATGCGCTGGATCCGATCGGTATGCATTTTATTATGTCGGAGTTGTCCCGTTTATGGACCACCGCGGAAAAGAGCTATCGATTGCTGGAGCTTAACCCAACCGTCCTTCACAACCGGCTCATCTGGACAGGTGTTGCTTCGGTATTTTTCATGCTAACCTATTTCACCTTTCACCAGCGGCACCGTGTACAACAAAGTCTGTGGCAGAAGCTGAGATCTCTTGCCGGTATGCGAAAAAGACGCAGAAAGGTAGAACAGGAGATGGTGGTGAATCCCACCTCCTACATCTCGGTGCCCCGGGCCATGCGTTCATTTGGTTTAGGATTCCATATCCGGCAGTGTATTACACTCAGCGGACAGTATTTCAAAACGGCAACCCGCAGTTGGGCGGGACTGATCCTGCTGATCCTGATGCCATTGATGACGCTGGTCCTGGTCATTGATCAGATGGAGTTTAATTCGGTACCGCTGATCCCCACCACCACCCGGGTCCTGCTGGAGCTGACGAGTCCGCCCGGATCAGACCGTCTCGTAATCGTTCCGTTGCTCCTTATACTGATCACCGGCGAGCTTGTATGGAAGGAACGTGATGCCGGGGTGGATGATTTTACAGACACCATGCCGGGCTCTTCCTGGGTCCCGTTGCTCAGTAAATTCTTTGGTCTGGCCCTGCTGGTCGTGTTATTTATTACTTTCCAGACGGCAGCCGGCATGGCCGGACAACTTCTCATGGAGTATGATTCACTGGAAACGGGCCTTTACCTGTACGTGATGTACGGACTTCAATTGCCGGATTACCTGCTTTACATCCCCCTTGCCCTGATGATTCATGTGCTGGTAAATAACAAATACCTCGCACACCTGGTCACATTGCTGGTCCTCATGGTTACTGTCCTGCCCTGGCTTTTTGGACTGGAGCATAACCTGCTGCTGTTTGGGCATGGACCTGGCTGGTCCTATACGGAAATGAGGGGTTTTGGCAGTACGCTCGGACCGTGGTTTTGGTTCAGGATGTACTGGATGTCCTGGGCATTCCTGTTCCTTGCGGTAGCCCGGATGTTTTGGGTACGTGGCCGGGAAACACGTCTGAAAGACAGGTGGTCCCGGCCTTCTTCAGGAACCGGAATTACCTTTGTTTCAGCGTGTCTGATGGTGCTATTTACCGGCGGTTATGTTTTTTACAATACCAATATCCTGAATGACTACCGGTCAGCCGATGATACGGACCAGGCCAAGGCTGCCTATGAACGACTGTACGGGCGCTATGAGAATGATCCTCAGCCCACGCTGCGCGAAGCGACACTCAACGTGGAGGTTTATCCTGATAAAGGGGAGGCGGTGATCACCGGATCGTATCTGCTGGTAAATCAGCACGAGGTGCCGGTAGATACCATTCACCTGGCCACTGACCCGACGGTGGAGACACGTGACATTGAGCTTAACCAGGTGTTCAGGACAGTAGTGGCAGATTCTGAACTGGGCCATCACAGCTATTCTCTGACAAAACCGCTTCAGCCGGGCGACAGCCTGACCGTTGCCTTCACGGTGCGGGTAAATCCGAGGGGTTTCCGGGAGAATGGAGTGTCGCAGGCGATCGTGTCCAACGGGTCCCACTTCACCAACGCCTGGCTGCCGGCAATCGGGTATCAGCCCATGCGTCAGATACTCACCCCGGGAAAGCGGCGTGAAGCAGGACTGCCTGAACGGCCGGTGATATCCTCGTTGTATAATGCCGAGGTGTGGGAGAACCGTGATGCCGGACTCGATTTTAAGACAGGTGTTACCCTGAATACTACCATTAGTACTGCGGAAGGTCAGACGGCGGTTGCACCGGGCAGGCTTACTGAATCCTGGCAGGAAGGAGACCGAACGTATTTCAGGTACCGGACAGACGGTCCGGTTGGCAACCAGTGGGATTTCTTTTCGGCACGTTACGGGATACTCAAAAATCAATGGACCGATCCGGCCGGGGAGTCTGTAGACGTCCGCATCTATTATCATCCCGGCCATGATGCTGCACCTGAACGAATGGCCAAAGCCGTATTTGATGCCTTCGACTACTATTCAGAAGAATTCGGTCCGTATGAATACGATCATCTCACCCTCATCGAGCGTCCCGGAAATGGTATCGGCATGCACGCCGAAGCCAGCCTGATCAACTATTCGGAAGGATCTTCCCTATTCAGGCTGACCGATGATCCTGACCGGCTGGATCTTCCCTATGCGGTAATCTGCCATGAAATTGCTCACCAGTGGACGGTCCCCTATGCCTTTGTGGAGGGCGCCCCGGTGATGACGGAAAGCATCGCCTGGTACTATGGCCTCAAGGCCATCGAACATGCCCGGGGAAAGGAGCAAATGCGCAGGATGCTGGCATTCATGCGGCGTCCGTATCCCTATGCACCTATCCGCCGTGGCGAACCGCTTCTCCGGGGGCTTGACCCTTACATGGCCTACCGGAAAGGGCCGTTTGCGCTTTACACACTAAGCGAATATGCCGGGGAAGACCGGGTTAACAATGCTTTACACGACCTTCTTCGGTTTCATAACACACCGGGAGCACCGCTGGCTACAACCCTTGACCTGTATCGGGAAATTGATCAGGAGCTTCCTGATTCACTGCATTTTCTTCTTCATGACCTGTTTGAAGTAAATGTATTCTGGAACCTGGAAGTGGAGAATACCCGGGCGGTGAAGGTAGACGAAGAAACCTGGAACGTGTCGCTGGATATTCTGGCCCGAAAAATTAAGTATGACAGTACGGGCGCAGAAACTGAATTAACCATGGAAGAATGGATTGATGTCGGAGTTTTTGGAGCCGCTCTACGTGTCAGAGGGGAACTGAGCAATCCCCTGTATGTAAAAAGGCACAGAATAACGTCAGGTCGCCAAACCATATCCATTACCGTAAAAGGGAAACCGGTGCTTGCCGGGGTGGATCCCTACCATGTGCTGGACTGGGAGGAAAAAGAGGACGATGATAATATAGCCCCGGTGAGGACAGTAAACCAGCCTTGAAGCGATGTCAACGCATCATCTCATTAAGTGAAAAACTGCATCATCGGAGTAAGTGCATTAGTGCCCGGGGAAAGACCACCCGGTAAATAATGGGAAACCCTATTTATTCATGCCTCCCCTGAATAGACAATCAAATTGGAAATAGTATATTGTTCAGGTTCGGATTTGGCGTAAGAGAATTTAAGCAATCCGGCTGATCTTTTAATTATGTTCCATGGGAAAGCTTGTAAGAGCGCTTCAGTTCGTCGTTTTAATGTTCCTCCTGGGTTGTACAGCAGAAAACCGGGAGACCGTTGAACAGCCTAAGAATGTGGTGATGATTTTGGTGGACGATCTTGGATGGACCGATCCGGCCGTATACGGCAGTGACTTTTACCAAACTCCGAACATCGATAGCCTGGCCTCAGACGGGCTCATGTTTACCAATGCGTATGCCGCCTGTACCGTATGTTCCCCTACCCGGGCGGCCATTATGACCGGAAAATATCCTGCCACTATTAATTGCACAGACTGGATAGAAGGGCATAAAATGGACGACAAGCCGCTGGCCGTTCCGGATTGGACCATGTACATGGATACCACGGAATATACCCTGGCTGAGGCGTTTCGAGATGCTGGGTATGCCACAGCCCATATCGGGAAGTGGCACCTTGGGGAAGATTCTGTGTACTGGCCCGAAAACCAGGGGTTCGATAGTAACCTGGCCGGCTATAGCAAGGGGATGCCAAACCGGCAGGGAGACGCAAACGGTTATTTCCCGCCCTTCGGGAATCCGAGGCTGAAAGACCTTCCCGATGATGAATACCTGACCAAACGTCTGGCCTCGGAAGCAGTGACATTCATTCAGGAACGTGCCGCAGACGGTCAGCCCTTCTTCCTAAATTTCTGGACGTACAATGTGCATACGCCCCTGCAGGCCATGCCGGGAAAAATCAGCAAATATGAAGTGCTGGTGGATTCGTCCAAAAGACATACGAATCCTGTGTACGCGGCAATGATGGAACATACCGATGAGGCGGTTGGGGAGCTGGTCCGGGCGCTGAAGGA
>CAZLZD010000035.1:21428-45820 GCA_964563925.1 uncultured Roseivirgaceae bacterium
TGAAGAATCTGATTCGGAAAGGGATTTGTTCTGGCATTATCCTCATTATCATTCAGAGGGGGCCACCCCATACAGTGCAGTACGTTCAGGTCCCTGGAAGCTTATATATTTCTACGAAACACAAATGTCTGAATTGTATCACCTGATCCGTGATCCGGGGGAAAGCGAAGATCTCGCGGACAAGAATCCTGATATCCGGACAAAACTGGAACAGAAACTGGAGGCTTGGAAGAAAAAGACAAGTGCCCAGCTTCCCGTCCGGAAGGAACAGCCCGAACAAAATTAAATACGGATGAATAAGCCACTAACGGTCGTTTCAATTCTTTTCTGGATACTTCTGACCTCCTGCGAAAAAGAGGTTCCTTTGAATATTATCTGGATTGTGGCGGATGATCTCGGGACTGATATTTCACCGTATGGAAATGAAATTATTTACACGCCACATCTGAAGGAGCTGGCCTCCGAATCCGTGCTCTACACCAATCTCCATACCGTGACGGCGGTTTGCAGCCCAAACCGTTCGGCCCTTGTTACGGGGAGGTACCCGGTGAGCATTCATTCACATCAGCACCGCACACGCTTCAAGGAGAAATTGCCGGAAGGTGTGAAGCCGATAACTGATTATTTCCGCGGGCAAGGGTATTTTGTCACCAATGGATCGTACCGGGGGCGGGAAGTAAAGGGTAAAACGGACTATAATTTCCAAGCCAGTTTCGAAGACCTCTATGACGGCACTGACTGGTCCGATCGCCGGCCTGGCCAGCCTTTTTTCAGCCAGGTCCAGATCTTTTTACCTCATCGTCCGTTTCTTACAGACTCCCTCCAACCGGTTGATCCGGATAAGGTCACCCTGCCGCCGTACTATCCGGACACCCGGCTGGTAAGGAAAGACTGGGCGCACTATTTTGAAACGGTACAGCTGGTGGACCGTGAAGTCGGACGTATAATGAACCGATTAAAAGAGGAAGGTTTGCTGGAAAACACGGTGGTGATGTTTTTCGGCGACCAGGGAAGGCCGCATGTCCGGGCCAAGCAATTCCTGTATGATGCCGGCACAAATACGCCGCTGCTCGTGCGGTATCCCGGCAAGCGTGGTGCCGGTAAAGTCTCAGACAAGCTGGTAAGTACGGTGGACATTCCTGCGGCTACCCTGGCACTGGCGGGGATTCGAGCCCCGGAAGATATTCATGGCATTGACTTTACCGATTCTTCCCTTAAAAGGGATGTCCTCTTTACCATGCGTGACCGCAGGGATGAAACGGTCGACAGGATACGGGCGGTACGCACCGAACGCTACAAGCTGATCAGAAATTATTACCCGGAGCGGCCCTATACCCAATTCAACGTGTATAAAAAAACGCATTATCCTGCGCTTACGGAAATGCAGGTGATGTACGCGAAAGGAGAGCTTAATCCGAAACAGGCGTTATTTATGGCTGATTCACGACCTCCGTACGAGTTGTATGACCTGCAAATGGACTCTCATGAGCTGGTAAACCTTGCTGTTAACGAATCGTATGCCGCCATCAGGGAAAAGCTCATGAAGTCGCTTGATTCGCTCGTAACCCTGCATGACGCGGGTACCTACCCTGAGCCACCAGAGGAGATCGCCGCAGCTGAAGAACTCATGGTAGGTATTTATCAAAAATTTCTTGAGAAAAATGCCATGGACAATCCGCCGACAGACGAGCAGTTTCTGGACTATTGGTACAGAAAGTATGGTTTGGAAGGGACAGCCGATTAAACGCTCCTGCTGGAAAAATTAAAAATGAGGATGAGTTTCTCATTTCAATAAAAATTTCCTCCAGTATCCTGATCAAACTGTTAAATTAGCTGCCTGTAACCGGGAAATGTGCCTACTTGCCTGCCTAATTGAAATACCTATGGACCCGAATTTAGAAAATGTAAAAAAATCCTATGCCGGGCTGTATGGAGAAGCTCAACACTTCGTGCGGGCCCCGGGCAGGATCAACCTTATAGGTGAACATACTGATTATAATGACGGATTTGTCCTCCCGGCGGCTGTTGATCAGTCAATCTGCTTTGCGGTGGGTAAATCGGAAGACGAAGGGTCCTGTCAGGTTACGGCACTTGACCAGAACGAATCCTTTCAGGTTTCGCTTGATGAAATCAAACCCATGGGTACCTGGCAAAATTATATACTTGGTGTACTCCATGAAATGCAGGAAGCCGGCAGGAAAGTGAAAGGGTTTAATATGGTGTTCAGCGGAAATATCCCCCAGGGAGCCGGTATGTCGTCATCGGCTGCGCTGGAATGCGGTGCCTGTTACTCACTGAATGCCTTGTGGGACATGGAGTTCACCAGGCCGGAAATGATCAAAATGTCACAGATGGCGGAACATCATTACGCCGGGGTGAAGTGCGGAATCATGGATCAGTTTGCCAGCATGATGGGCCGGAAAGACCAGGCGATCCTGCTGGACTGCCGCTCGTTGGAATATTCCTATACTCCGGTTGATATCGGGCATTACTCCCTTGTCCTGGTCAATTCAAACATTTCCCACAGCCTGGCAAGTTCGGCATACAACCGGCGCAGGGAGCAATGTGAAGAGGGAACGCATGAACTGCAAAAACTATCCCCTGAAGTGAGATCCCTGCGGGACGCCTCTATGGAGCTGCTGAACCGGGCCAGGAACAGTATGTCGTCCGAAGTCTATCTCAGGTGTAAATATGTGATTGAGGAGAATCAACGGGTACAGGACTTTTATGAAGCCTTACGTGAAAATAACTCCGGATTACTTGGAGACTTGCTCCGCAGTGCCCACCGTGCCATGCGTTATGAATATGAAATCACCTGTCCGGAAATAGATTTTCTCGCTGACCTTGCGAACGCCACCCCGGGCGTGCTCGGCGCCCGAATGATGGGAGGTGGATTTGGCGGGTGTACACTCAATATCGTTGCCAACGATCAGGTGGAATCAGTGACCAGTGCCCTTGCCCGGCAATATCGCGACAAATTCGGTATTGAAGCTACCGTAATCCCGGTAAGCATCGCCGATGGTGTCGGGGAAATCCAATAAATCCAATTAAGCAAGAAAAGCACCCTTCTTCCCTCACACAGCGGTCAGTACATTGCGCGACGCGCTGAAACAATCAGAAATCCGCTGACCGGCAGTGCTTATCCAGTCGTCCTATAAAATAATCAATGATTTGATTTGCATTTTACGGATAATTAGTTAACTTATTTGGCTATTTGGTTGCTCTCCGTTGACCCATTCTAGGGTATCATGTTGCTTATTGCAAAAACCACTTTCCAATCAATCACTATTAATTCCAATTTAATGTCTGCAAACCTAAACAATCAACCCTTTCAACGGCTATTCCGGATCTCATTGAGATCGTTGGCCGTACTATGCATGCTCGTCCTGATCCACGGTTGTCAGGAAGATCCATTGAATTTTCAGCCTACTGGTCAGTTCGTCAAGGACGATGTCATGAACGGTAGCGGGAACAATGATATAAACCATGAATTTTATAAAGAGCTGAATGAGCTCAAGGCAGCTGTCGCAAAATTGAAGAATCTTGATAATGCCATAAAGGCAGGCTGGAGTGTTGATGCCACAGGGTATATTCCCCAGATGGGTCATCATTATCTTAATCCGCCTTTGCTGGACGGTGAATTTGATCATAAGATGCCCGAATTATTGCTTTTTGTACCCGGGGAGAATGGAAAGTGGAAATTTGTGGGGGTTGAATATGCCATTCCCATTGAGGATATGAATAATATTCCTCCGGCACCGGAAGGGTTTACAGGAGACCAGGATACCTGGGTGGTAAATCATGGCGCTGAGCTCTGGACGCTCCATGTATGGATTGAACTGGAAAACCCGAACGGGATGTTTTCCCCCTTTAATCCGAATGTTCCGTAAAGTTTCGTCTGCTGACTTTTATGATAAGAGGAATCCCGAGGGGTTCCTCTTTCATTTTATTCCGGTGAATCCCCGGGTAATGACCCGCGCTGATGCTCGCTGAAAAAGTTTCCGTGAAAAGAGAATGGGAGTACTTCCTTTACATAGGCCCGGCCAATTTCCCGCAGGTCATGTGCGTCCAGAATAAGCAGAAACGAATTTTTGGCATCTGAGTCGAGCACAAGTGACAGCAATACTCCGTCATCTTCTTTCTCCGCACCCGGTTTCAGGGCAAATACAGGTTCGCTGGGATAACAATGGCCTTCAAACCAGGTCATTGATTCGCCCGTTTCCACATTGATCCTGGTAATGTTGTCGAGCCAGTCACCTTCCTGGGTGGTGCCAGCCCCGTAGACATATTTGTAAGGCCGGCCATTGTATTGTGTATAATTGATTCGGGGGAGTTCAATTTTTTGCGGGCACAGTTCGCGCAGCTGTACATCTCCGGTTCCTCCGACCGGAATGCGTGCCCTGTGGAGCTTGCCATCGGCATGCGTGGGATCGTTGCTTCTGAGTTTATTCAAATATAGCTCCTCGACTACCGAGGCATCCTCGTAGCAAATCATATCAACGAGCAGCGAGCCGTTTTCTTCATAGGCATTTACGTGGTGAAAGGCGAAGACAGCCGTACCGTGATAGGTGGTTACGTTCCCGCTTTTCAGGTCAATGACCTGGTACCGGGTCCCCCGATCAGGCTTCCATTTGAAATTTTCAATCAATGGTTTTGTGGTAAATCTCATTTCTATCGGCCTGACAATAAAGGGGAACTCAACCAGCACGGCATAATTCTCTGTCATGGCAAAACTGTGCATGTAGGCAGGTGTTCTCACCCTGATGGATGCAATCACTTCCCGTTCCATGGTGTCTGGGTCCATCCGGTATACCTGGTATTTGCTGAACAGCCCGTATTTGAGCAGGTAGCTGTACACGCGCCCTTCCCGGTCGTAGTGTGGATGAGACGGTTCAATTTGTCCTTCCAGGGAGTCGGTATAGTGTGCATGCTCCCTGGTCTCCAGTGAATCTTCATCAAAACAGAGGGGAAGAGGTGTTTCCGAAGTGGCGAGTAATTCGTCGCCGTACTGGATAATATTGATATTGCCGTTATCGGTCAGTTCAGGCTCGACGACAAATGCTTTAAATTGCTCGAAAATTGTCTGGCAGGGATCCGTAGCCCATTCTTTAAAACATACCTGTCCGGTTTCCCGGGCTTTCAGGTAGGCATCACTCTGCAGGTATTTGCAGGCGAAATCAACCTTGCCGTCATGGAAAGCAAATTTGTACAACATGGCCAGTCCGTCGTACCAATGGTTGTACTGCTGATGTTCCAGGGAGAATAAAGCGGGTCCGGTCCGGAGCAATGCACCGGATAACCAGTCTGGGATATCTCCTTTTACCTCAATATCCCGCAGTGAGAATTCTTTTTCCTGGCTGTAAAATCCAGGAGCAAATTTGGATTCCATGGCTACGCTTTTTGGGTGGGCTTAATCAGAAGTTCGTTGATATTGACTCCATCCGGTTCGGACAAAGCAAACAATACACTTCGGGCAATGTCTTCAGGTTCGAGCTTTGGTTCGTCCGGATCGTCATAGTCCTTATCCTGAAGTAATTCTTCGTCGGTTATGGTCTGTCTGAGATTCGTATCGACGGTACCGGGCTCCACACAGGTGACCCGAATATTGAATTCAGGTGAGAGCTCCATCCGCATCCCCTGGCTAAAGGCTATGATGGCAGCTTTGGTGGCACCATACACGGCACCCCCGGGGTAGAGTTCCTTGCCATCAACGGATGCGATATTTACGATATGGCCGCTTTGCTGCTTCTTCATCGCAGGGAGGACAGCATACGTTCCGTTCATGACCCCACGGATGTTAACATCCACCATAGACAGCCATTCATGAATGTGCGTGTTTTTAAGATAACTCAAAGGCATGATCCCGGCGTTATTGATCAGGATATCAATACGACCGTATTTCTTCAGGGTGGCATCAGCCAGATCCTGAACCTGATCAGTATCCGTCACATCGGTCGGCATGATCATGCATTCTCCGTTTAATTGGTCCTTCACTTCTTCAAGCGATTCCCGTTCCCTGGAAGCCAGCACCACCCTCACCCCGGAATCGTTCATTTCCCTGGCAATGGCCCGGCCGATCCCGCTGGAAGCTCCTGTAACTATGGCTACTTTATCTCTTAATTCCATGATTTTTTTAATTACCAGGGCAAAGAATATTCCATTCACAGGGATAGTGCCCTGTTCAAGGTAAACGGGGTCGTGGTACCGGAAGGCAGTACCACGATTACCTAA
Source organism: uncultured Roseivirgaceae bacterium (assembly GCA_964563925.1). Classification (GTDB taxonomy): domain Bacteria; phylum Bacteroidota; class Bacteroidia; order Cytophagales; family Cyclobacteriaceae; genus JAUILA01. The sequence goes on from CAZLZD010000035.1 coordinate 27,660, forward strand.
ACTGTGGGAAAGATTCTACATACCGGAGACGGACTATACAAAAAAAGCTGCCGCTAAGCAGCCTTTTTTGCCAGGACCACTATTCGATATACAAGTCATTGTCATAGATAGTGTAATACTCATCCACATCGATGAGCCCGTTTTCGTCCTCATCCCAAAGTTCAAAAGTGCTTTCAAACCATTCATCGTTGTTCAGGGTCGAATTATTATCGGCATCCCAGTCGTTGAAGGTACCATAGTCGTCCATGGTATACTCAGGGTAATAAAGGTCAACACCGGTATTCCATTCTTCTTCTGTCAGTATGCCGTCCTCATTCGTATCCCAGTACAGAAAGAGTTTCTGCTGGTCCAGTGCGGTGTTAAGTTCGGTGTCATCTACAAATTCATTATCGTCTGTGTCCCATGCTGCAAATTCATCGTCGGTTTGCGCCTGAACAGCAGAAATCATGATGAATGACAGTATAGTGGTAACAAGTATATATTTTTTTATCAAGGTCATCATAGTATCTTTTTTTGGTGTTGTAACACCTTTAATCGTCCAAAATGGATGCCAGGAGCCCATTTTAGTCCTAAAAGGTGTCAGAATGGCTGGCTTCGTGGACTTCTCCGGAAATATTCAAAAAAAATCCACGTTTTCAGGCGGGACCTGTCGATTTACCTCTGTCCTGTCGAATTCCGGCCAGGTTGTTTCAAGGCAGGACCTGTAATCAAATCAGGCTATTCGAGTGTGCATGGGAAATAGCTTCTTCACTTTTAGTAATAAGGGTAATCGGCAGTTCCAGATTCTCCGACATACCCTTTATCTCATCGGCTCGTTTTTGTCCGGCTACATGTCTTATATAAACCGCTTTTACCCGTCCGGGATAATTATTGATGACTTTGCAATAGATTTCCGGGTCTTGCTGTCCGCTGTCGCCAATCAATACAAAATTAAGTGAGGGATACATATCAAGAAGATGGGTAAGGTGCTTCATTTTATAGGGAGTAGTGTCCTGTTTGATCCACTGCGATTCATTCAGTCCCAGGTCGCGCAGCAGGAACGGCGCCATGGGCAGGTTGTTGAAATCAGCCAGTTCGGTCAGCAGGTCGTGCAGGTTGTAGCTGCTACCGGAAACAAACCAGAGCGGATTTTTACCCCCGGCGGTCAGTGCATCGTACAGGTCTTTTACCCCTTCGAATACCGGCCGGGAACGAGCGGTATGCTTCATCATGGTCACTATCCGTTCCAGCAGGTTTGTGGCGTTGGATTCGATAAGCGTGTCGTCCACATCGGAGATTATGCCAAATTCAGGGTTTTCTGCCGGGATAAAAATCTTTGCCGTGCACTCCTTCTTTAGCGGTACGTCATATTCGGTGTCGACCACGTGGAGTTGCACGTCATGCCAGCCCGGGCGGGGTTTTTCCCTGTATTCAAAGTTGAACTGGAAATAGCCGTCATCGTTGGATGTCACGGTCTGCTCGCAACCGGCGAAGCTGCCGCGGATTGTTACCCCAGGGATCTCATCACTTTCATACCGCTTCAGGAAGCGCAGGGCATTATGGAGTATGCCTTTGTCACGGGCTTCATCTTCATGAATGGTTTTTTCCTTTTCCAGTATCCGTCCTTTCAGCACGGCGTTCTGATCATTTCCATACCCGCGGTAGGGATAAATTATGGAGGTTTCGAACAGTCCCAGTTTTTCCTTGACTTTTAATTTATAGGTATCGAGGTAGTGTTCTGCCTCTGTCAGCTTGTCCTTGAATGTCATAGGTTTAGAAAGGATCGAATACCATGCCATCTGCCTGACGGTCCCTGAAGGCATGTCCCAGGCCATGCTGTGTGAAGGTGCTTACACATTCCGGGAAGAATCATGGGAGTTCGGTACGAGGTTAAACAGGCTGAAGCCACCGGATCGCCGTGTGGAACGACCTATACGGTCACTGAAATATGAACAACCCTTTGCAGGCCCCTGTTGTTACTATAAGCCGATGAATGCAACAATCAAACTCAACGACAGAATTATGTCCTTGCTGTTTGCGGTTGTTCTTCTTACCGGATGTTCGCCGAAAACATCTAACTCCAGGTTACCTGTAGATACTCCTGAGGCCTTTTCCATTGCCGGCGAAATCCCGTTGGAAGAGGAGTGGTGGACGGCATTCGGAGATGAGCAGCTTAACCTGCTTATAAGGGATGCCCTTGATTCCAATTTCACGTTACTTTCAACCTGGCAGCGCGTGCGCGTGGCGAATGCCGTGGTGGATCGCGAAACCTCTTCCCTCTGGCCCCAGCTTGATGCCTCGGCCCAAAGCGGGTTAAGCCGGCCTGAGCCTGATTTTGTCGGGGGGGAGAATGTCAGGCTGGGACTCACAGCATCTTATGAGGTGGACCTGTGGGGACGTCTGCGTTCGGCGGTCCGTGCAGAACGATTCCGGTCGGAGGCCACCTTCTATGAATACCAGACCGCAGCGATCACACTTTCAGCCGACATTGCCCTGACCTGGTACAGGCTGCAGGCGTCCTGGCGTTTGCTGGACCTGACCGAGGAACAAATCCAAACCAATGAAGATATTATACGGTTGATCCGTGCACGCTTCGGTATCGGACAGATCCGTGGTGTGGATATTCTCCGCCAGGAGCAGCTCCTGGAAGCCACATTTCAACGTAAATACCAGCTTGAATCCCAGATCGGGGTGCTGGAGAATCAGCTGTCCGTACTGCTGGGCAGGCCTCCCCAGGATTCTGTGGCGTATGTGCCTGATTCACTGCCCCGTTTGCCGGCTGTTCCGGAAACCGGGTTGCCCGGCGAACTGGTATCACGGCGTCCTGACGTACGGCAGTCGTTCAGCCTGCTGGAGGCCTCCGACCAGGAAGTAGCTTCCGCGGTTTCAAGCCAGTATCCGCGGATCAACATCAGCACTACCTATGCCCTGCGGTCCAATAATTTCCAGGACCTGTGGTCGCAATGGGCTTACTCACTGACCGGCGGACTCGTTGCACCCTTATTTTACGGCGGACGACTGAGTGCCGAGGTGGATCGGGCCAAAGCCTTCAGGAAACAGCGGCTTTATGAATACGGGCAGACCGTGTTGACGGCCTTCAGGGAAGTGGAAGATGCGTTGATCCAGGAACAGAACCAGCTCCGGGTGATCGCTTCCCTGGAAGAGCAGGTGGACCTGAGTACGCGTGCGTATGAACAGTTGCGCATAGAATATTTTAACGGGTTAAGTGACTACCTCGCCGTGCTGGCTGAACTCACCACGGTCCAGCAGCTGCAGCGTGACCTTGTCAATGCCCGGATTACCCTGATCGAATTCAGGATTGCCCTGTACAGGGCACTGGCCGGTGGATTTGAAATGGAGCGTGAAACACAATCCTGAACCATGAGTAAAAAGAAAACCATACTGATTTGTAGTGTTATCCTCGTGATTGCCGCGGTGGTTACCCTGAGTATATTCCTGACCGAACCGGAAGCACAGCGGAGCGGGGCGACCAGGGAATCGGCCATGCTGGTTAATGTGACCCAGGTGGAAGGGGGAGATTTTCAACCCGTTATTATCGTCACGGGAACCGTGCGTCCTGCCGAGCAGATCACCCTGAGCCCGAGGGTCAGTGGTGAAATCATCCGGCGGTCCGATGCATTTGTTCCCGGCGGCATCGTTCGAAAAGGGGAGGTGCTTCTTCAGATCGATCCGGCGGATTACCGGAATACCCTCGCCCTGAGAGAGAGTGACCTGAGCCAGGCCCTGGCCAATCTGGATATAGAGCAGGGCCGCCAGGATGTGGCCCGGAAAGATTACCAGCTGGTCGAGGAATCACTGTCTATGGAAGACATGGACCTCGTCCTGCGGGAGCCACAATTAAATGCCGTGAAAGCACAGGTGGCCGCGGCCCGTGCCGCGGTGGATCAGGCAAAGCTGGACCTGGCAAGAACGACGATCAGGGCGCCTTTCGACGCTCACATCATTTCCAGGAATGCCAATGTTGGTTCGCAGGTAAATCCTAATTCAAACCTTGGAAATCTGGTCGGCACCGAAAGTTACTGGGTGATCCTGAATGTGCCGCTTTCCAAACTGGGGCGGATTATGATTCCGGGGGAAGAAGGAGAGCAGGGTTCACCCGTGGTTATTCGTGACCGGAAAGCCTGGAAGCAGGGAGAATCCCGTACCGGTTACGTAAAGAAAATGATTGGCGCCCTTGATAATCAAACGCGAATGGCACGGGTGATCGTAGAAGTGGCTGATCCGCTTGGCAAAGCAAGCGGGGCTCCTCCCATGGTCATTAATTCATTCGTGGAAGCCGAAATTGAAGCCGAAACCATTCCGGAAGTGATCAGGCTGGAACGGGCCTATGTCCGGGAAGACCAGACGGTGTGGGTTGCCGATAATGATTCACTCCGGATTCGTGATGTTAATGTGGTATTCAGGGATAAGAAATTTGCCTACATCGACCAGGGCCTGTCTGCCGGTGAACAGGTGGTAACCACGAACCTGGCCACGGTGACGGAAGGGGCACCCCTTCGGATTCAAAAGGAGGAGGGTGAAGATGAACTCGCAGCAGTGCCGGATAAAGAATCGCAGGAATGAAAGGGGAAGAATCACATCAGGAAGAGCACCGGGAAGTGCATGAAAAAGGGGCCATCGCCTATATGGCCAGGCACCCGCTGGTGGCCAACCTGCTGATGATCATATTGCTTGGCGGAGGCTTCTGGACCATGTATAATATTCAGAAGGAAGTATTTCCCCAGTTTCAGCTGGATATTGTAGAAGTAAGTGTGGTATATCCCGGAGCCGCACCTGCCGAAGTGGAGCAGGGAATACTCATGCCGGTGGAAGAAGCCGTGATCGGCGTTCAGGGTATACGGGAGATATCCTCCACGGCCAATGAAGGATCGGGTACGGTGACTATCGAACTGGTCGCCGGAATGGACCGCATGAAGGCCTTTCAGGATATTGACCAGGCCGTGGCGAGAATCCGGACGTTTCCGGATGAGATTGAAGTGCCGGAAGTACGGCTTCAGTCGAGACAGCGTAATGTGATGGAGATCGGACTTTACGGTGATGCCGATATCTGGACCCTTCGGATCCTGGCCGAACGATTGCGTGACCGGCTGCTGAATGACCCCAATATCACCCAGGTTGAAATAGGAAATGTTCCCGAATACGTCACGCACATTGAAATATCCAGGGATCAGCTGAGGAGGTACAACCTGACCCTGGGACAGGTGGCCCAGATTATCCGCAATTCAAGCGAGGATGTGCCCGCCGGGGCGGTGGAAACCAGTTCAGGAGAAATCCTGCTCAGGATGAAGGAGCGAAAGCAATGGGCGGAAGAGTACGGAGAAATAGAGATTCTTTCCTCCGGCTCCGGAGCCCGTCTCACGCTCGCCGATATTGCTACGATCGATGATGGATTTGAGGAAGAAGGGTTTCATGGTCAGTTCAACGAACAGCCGACCGTGGACTTATCCATTTTCCGCATCGGGGACCAGTCTCCGCTTGAGATCGCCGATGCCGTGGAAGCCATTCTCCAGGACTTTGCCCTCCCTCAGGGAATAAACTACCGCATTGATACCAATATCGCAGATGATTATGCCGAACGCATGTCACTGCTTACAGAGAACGGGATCATGGCGATTGTGATCGTTTTTACAATACTGGCCCTTTTCCTGGAATACCGTCTTGCCTTCTGGGTGATGATGGGAATGGCTGTTTCCTTTATCGGAGGCATTGTCTTTCTCCCCCTGATCGGTGTGAGCATCAACATGATCTCGATGTTCGGTTTTCTTGTGGTACTGGGTATTGTCGTGGATGACGCGGTGGTGGTGGGGGAGAATATCTATGAGTACCGTCAAAAGGGGCTGAGTTACACCCAGGCAGCAATCCAGGGGACCAAGGATATTTCCAAGCCGGTGATATTCAGCATATTCACCACGGTGGTAGCGTTTATTCCACTGCTGTTTATTCCGGGAACGACCGGTAAATTCTGGTGGCCCCTGCCCGCTGTGGTGATTGTCGTACTTTTTGTTTCACTGGGAGAGGCGCTGTTCATTCTCCCCGCCCACCTTGCGCATACCGGGAAAAAAGACCCGCTGAAAGTGGGCAGGTGGATCGAAAAATGGCAAGGGAAGATCGCGCGCCGGTTTAATCATTTTGTAAATACGCACTACCGGTCTTTCCTCGAGAAATGCCTTGAAAACAGGTACGTAACCATGAGCTCAGCCATCGCCCTGCTGGTGGTTGTGGGAGGCTTTGGCTACAGTGACCACATGGGCATTATTCTTATGCCTGAGGTGTCGGCTGATGAAATAGAGGCGGGGGTCAGGTTGCCGGTGAGCACCACCCCGGAACAGGCGGCAAAGGTGGCCGTGGATATTACCGAATCCACCATTGCCATGTTTGAGGAAAATAACCTGTATGAGGTGGCGGAAGGGGTAAAGACGAATGTTCGCGGACAGAATTTTATCGACGTGGAAATTGTCATGAAGCCGGTTGAGGAGCGGGACATGACGGCCCAGCAGGTCATTGAGTTGTGGCGTGATGAGATTGGTGATATTGAAGGCGTTGACCAGATTACCTTTGAAGCGGAACGCGGACCCGGCGGTTATCAGCAGGATATCAGTGTAGACCTGAGCCATTCGGACATTGAGGTACTGGAAGCAGCCAGTCAGGCCTTTTTTGAACAAGTGGAGTCTTTTGATAATACCCGGGATGTGAATGATAATTACAATAAGGGAAAGCTCCAGTATGATTTTAACCTGCTGCCGGAAGGGCGGAACCTCGGGCTGACGTCCAGCGAAATAGGCATGCAGGTTCGTAATGCATTTTTCGGTGCACTGGCCATGCGCCAGCTGCGCGGTAATAATGAAGTGGAGGTGCGGGTCAAACTGCCGCTGGAAGAACGGAGGGATATCTATAACCTGGAAGATTTTATCATCCGGACGCCAGACAGTGTGCAGGTACCTTTGCTTGATATTGTCACGGTTAGTGAACGTGAGGCATTTACGTCGATCAATCGCCGGAACGGCCGCAGGGTGGTCACGGTGGGAATGGACGTAGAGCCGGCAAACACGGTGACCCAGGTTCTTGAGTCGCTGAAACAGGAGGTACTGCCTGCCTTACGTGCCGACTTTCCGGGCATTACCTGGAGCTTTGAAGGGAGCCAGGCTGAGATGCGGGAATCCACCCAGTCGCTCTGGGGTGGGTTCATCCTGGCCATGATGATCATTTATTCGTTGCTGGCCATTGCATTTGGAAGCTATGTGCAGCCCCTTATTGTCATGGCGGCGATCCCGTTCGGGGTCGTGGGTGCTGTTCTCGGCCATATCTTCCTGGGGTACGACCTTTCCCTGGTAAGCCTGATGGGTATCATCGCGTTGTCAGGTGTGGTGGTAAATGACTCCCTGATCATGATAGACTATGCCAATAAGCGCCGAAAGGAGGGGGATTCCGTATTCAGTGCCATCCATGATGCAGGCGTACGCCGTTTTCGTCCGATCATGCTCACCACGCTCACTACCTTTGGCGGACTAACCCCCATCATTCTGGAACAATCCGACCAGGCAAATACCCTGATCCCCATGGCGATTTCACTTGGGTTCGGGATTGTTTTTGCCACTTCCATCATCCTGCTGATTGTACCCAGCCTGTACATGATCCTTAACGACCTCGCCCCGAAACGGGCGAAGGCCTGACCTTGCTTAATTCCTGAGACTATTGGTCCGCCTGTAAATCTGGCATTCTTCATTAAAATTTTCGCTGTCTGAACAAGCCAGCGAACCGGCAATAAAAATAATGGCAATGGTAAGTTTTTTCAACACAGAATGAGTTTTTAGTCAAGACACACGTTGAGCAGAAAAGGATGGATCAGGCTTCTTTAAGAATGTGCAGCAACCATTCCTCTTCGGCAGACAGAAGTTTGTGCACCCGTTTACCCGGGCGGGACTTTACCGGTGCCGGGTACCGTTCATTGAGAAATGTGAGAACGGCAGGGTGGATATAATATTCCCGGCACACACTAACCGTATTGCCAAGGTCTTCGGCCACAAGGCGTACCAGGGTGGGGGCGAATTCCAGCCTTGTATTGTCTTTGAGTGCCTGAATGGCTTCAGGGTATTTTTCAAGGGTAAGGCGGGTCGCTCCCCACGTCCGGAAATTCTTGGCTGTAAACGGTTGCGAGGTCAATTCCACCAGGTATTCATTCACATCGGCCGAATCGACCGGAATATATTTTCCGCGTTCGTCCTGGTACCGGAAAATTTCATAGCCAGGTAATTCAGACATCTCCCTGACCAGGCTGGCCACCTCAGGATCATCGATATGCACGTCCCGCTCCTTACCGCTCTTCGCGGTATAATGAATAATCAGCTCCCGGTCATTATTTTCCACATGACGCCGCCGCAGGGTCGTGACCCCATATGTACCATTCTCGCGGGCGTATTGTTTGTTTCCCACGCGGAAATAATGATGGTCCAGCATATATAAAATGAGGGAAAGGACTTTCTCACGGTGCCATCCCGCTTTCTCCATCTCATTGTGGTAGGCGGTGCGGATGTCGGGCAGCATTATTCCGAATTCCTTCAGGTTTTCAAATTTTTGCTCCTGCCGGTATGAAAGCCAGTCGTCATGATAGATATACTGCTTCCGGTCCTTAATGTCATATCCAGTACACTGCAGGTGACTGTTAACTTTCGGACTGATCCAGACCTTTTTCCAGGCCGGTGGAATTACGAGTGCTTTGATCCGCTTAAGCTGGATCTCATCGGCCACGGGTTTCTTGTCGGGTCCGAAATACCTGAACCCACGGCCCCACCGTTTCCTGCTAAAGCCAGGATTTTCGTCCGTAAAATATTCCAGATGAGCGGGAATTGACATAAGCTTATGTATGATCAAACGATGCCCCGGAAAATGAGAATATCCGGGGAGTTAGAATTTGACCAAATTCATGCCATCAGGCTTCCGGTCCGGAAACACGGTTTCAGCCACCTTCAGCGTGGTACGGGTTACACGTTTTCCCCATCAGACCGGGGAGAAGGTCGTCTCAGGGTCAGATAAAGAGCATAAGGACCACCAGCAGAATTCCGCCCAGCGTGAAATAAATCCCCTTGCGCAAAATACTTTTAGAGGGGATAAACATCCAGAAAGCAGAAATCACAAAAAACAGCAAACCCAGGCCAAATAAAATATTGAAGTAGTAGAGCGGACTGTTGGTCGTGGCTTTGTGCAGCTTGGTGAATTTGTCCAGGATGAAAGGCAGCTCCTTCACGGTTACCACCGCCATGCCGGTTGAGGCATCGTAACTACCGCCCTCAAAATAAACCATATTTCCTTCTGTACGATCCGCACTGAAATTGCGTATCCTCAGGGCTTCTCCAAGTTGCTCTGTCTTGAGGTTGGCTTCAAGCTGACGTTCGGCTTGTTTTTCCTGTTTCAGGAAGTCGGTTTGCCGGAAGATCATCACAATTCCCGACAACGCGTACACGGCCATGACACCGGCAAGAAAGAATCCCAGGTACCGGTGCCAAACCCGCATTTTGTTACTTGTGTTCATTTAATGCTCTTTAAAAATTCAATGTGTAAATATAACACGATCAAACGCAGTCAACGTTGTCTTTTTTACGGAGAATTTTGTGAAACGGAATATCAGGCGGATGAATCGTCCGGCAGGCAACTTAAACCAAATGCCTTTCAGGTCAGGAGCAACGACTGACTGCGGGATGTGCCGGTTTCCGGGATGGTTGTGATGGTCTCCAGGGAGTTTAATGACAGCTAAGACAGCAGAGCAAACACGTTGATCCCTGGATGTCGTGTGCCTTAATTCAGCAAAAAGGTAATGCGGAGAGTAGCGTGTTATTCACTATATTGAAAATCTAATAACCTCAATTGCTATGCGCCTGTTCACTTTATTTCTGATCGCTTCCTTATTTGTCACCTGTAAATCAGGCGGACCCCTTGAAACCATGGAGTCTGGGGAACCAGGTCATATTATCTGGGATGAATGGGGTGTGCCTCACATCTATGCCGACACCCTGGAAGATCTATTTTATGCGCAAGGCTGGGCCCAGATGCACAATCACGCCAACCAGTTGTTATGGCTATATGGCAGGTCACGCGGCAGGGCGGCTGAATACTGGGGCCCTGAGTACCTGGAGAATGACCTGCTGGTGCATACACTGGGTTTCAGGGAGCATGCCCGCGAATGGGCCTCCAGGCAAGACCCTGAATTGCAGCGAATCCTTAACTCCTTCGTGGAAGGCATGAATGCTTACCTTACTTCGCATCCGGAAGCGGTAAAGGAGGAAAACAAAAAACTGCTTCCCGTAACGGTTCAGGATGTAAATATGCACTCGATGTTTGTCGTTTTCACCCGTTTTATAGGTGGTAGCGAACTCGGTATGGCACAGCGCTGGCCTGACCGGGGTTCAAATACCTATGCCATTTCGCCCTCACGATCTGCCTCTGGCAACGCGATGCTGGTTCAAAACCCGCACCTTCCCTGGATGAATGAATTCCTGTTCTTCGAATCCCATCTGAACCTGCGTGGAAGGAGTATGTACGGGGCTAACCTGCTCGGCTTCCCGGGTATTGCTATCGGGTTCAATGAATCCCTGGGCTGGAGCCATACGGACAATACACTCGATAACTCGGACACCTACGAGGTAGAAATAAAAGACGGCAACTATTTGCTTGACGGGGAGCCACAGGAATTTGAGAGATCCATGACCACCCTGCAGGTGCTCCAGGAAGACGGCCAGCTTGCACAACAGGAAATAGAACTTCTCAGGACGGTACACGGACCGGTGATCCGGAAAACAGACGACAAGGCACTTGCCCTGCGAATGGTTGGTTTTGACCGGGCTAATACATTTCTTCAGTGGTGGAGAATGATTAACAGTCGTTCGCTGGAAGAATTTGAAGGTGCCTTACGAATGGCACAAATCCCTTTCTGGAATGTAATGTATGCCGACCGGGAGGGAAATATCTTTTATCTGTTTAACGGTCTTGTTCCCAAACGGTCTTCGGGTGACTGGAATTACTGGAACCGGATTATTCCTGGCGGGAAATCAGCTGATATCTGGGAAGAGGTACACTCCTATGATGATCTTCCGAAGGTACTAAACCCGGAAAACGGCTGGCTTCAGAATGCCAACGATCCGCCCTGGACCAGTACGATTCCCATGACGCTTGATCCGGGCGATTATCCCCCGTACATGGCACCGCAGGGTATGCCGTTCCGTCCGCAACGTGCGGCCCACATGCTGCTGGATGACGAGTCGATCACTTTCGATGAACTGATGGCCTACAAGCATTCCACCCGGCTCGAGCTGGCCGACCGCATACTTGATGACCTCAAAGAAGCGGTGGAGCAGTCGGGTTCGGAAGCCGCGGAAGAGGCCATGACCGTTCTGGAAAACTGGGACCGTAGTGCAGACACCGATAGCCGAGGAATGGTACTGTTCTTCAGCTGGGCGAGAAAATTTCAACCCTGGAACCCGTCAAATTATGAAACCGCATGGAGTGCCGATGCGCCGGTATCCACGCCTGACGGGCTGGCTGACCCCGCCAGGGCGGTCCGCCTGCTTGAGGAGGCTGCGGCAGAAGTGAAGGCCGGATTCGGAAGCCTTGATATCCCCTGGGGGGATTATTACAGGATCCGTTACCGGGATGTTGATCTTCCGGCCAATGGTATCGATGGTTCGTTAGGAGTATTCCGCGTCGCATGGCCCGGTGGTTCCGATGAAAAACACATGTATGTTGGCGGAGGTGATTCGTGGGTGGGGGTCATTGAATTTGGCGATTCGCCAAAGGCACGGGTGCTGCTTAGTTATGGCAATGCTACCCAGGAAGGATCTCCCCATGTCGGTGACCAGCTGGCCTTGTTTTCCCGTAAAGAACTCAGGGAGGCGTGGATATCCCTGGAGGCGGTGCGTGCTCACGCCGTCAGGACCGATACCCTGATCCACGCGGTCAAATGATATAAACGCGGTAGTGTAACGAAACCGTGGCCCTCGTGCAATTATGACCTGAGTATAGGAGGAATCAATATACCGCCTGAGTGAACATCAGGATGGAACATAAGGCCTGAGCTGCGGAGAATAATTAGTGTAACCATTTGGTTACGTTATGTCGGCATTCATTATGTTACCAATCAGTTACGCGTTTCAATGAGATCGATCAGCAGATCCACTGCTTTTTTCACAAATACCGGATCTTCGGCATGGGTGTCCATTTCCACCACTTCGATATTATCGGGAAGGTGTTCCCGTAAATGGGCAAAAAAGGCTTGGTCAGCCTGCGGGTCATGCAATACACCACCGGGTATGGAATAGCGGCCCACTCCCTGGAGGGGCAGCATAAAATAGGCTTTATCCCTGGTATGCTGAAGACGCTTCAGAATATCGTCAGCTACCCTGATCATTTCTTCACTGTTAAGGCGCGGGACGAAAATAACCGGGCTGTGAAAGACCATCTGGTGATCTTTCCATTCTTCCGGGACGACATGTTCTTCGACGAGTATGCCCAGGTGTTCCGCACCTCCAGGACACAGTACCTGGGGTATGCCAAGTTTCCCTGCAACGGTAAGGCGCTCCGGTCCGCCGGCACGCAACACATGCCAGACATCATCGGCGATCTCGCCCATAGCATAATCAAAGACGGCCCCGATGATCCCTTCCTTCATCATTTGTTCCATGGCTCTTCCCCCTGAACCCACCGCATGAAAAACGATCACTTCATACCCCTTTTCCTCGATATAATTCACTGCTTCAATCGCCCCTTGCGTGAGGACCCCAAGGTTGGTCATTCCGATCAACGGTTTTTCTCCGCGTTCCATCAGGAACTTTTCCTCCACTCCGGCCATGCCACTGGCGGCGGCAGCTGCATTGGCCAGGATTTTCCGGGTAAAGGGGTTCAGTCTGAGAATATCGCTTACCGAAAACATCATGGTGATGTCTTTAATGCCGACGAAACCTGACATGTCCCCGGCCGCAATGGTGGAAACCATGATCTTCGGGAATCCGTAGGGCAGGGCCTGCATGATCTGGGTACAGGTGGATGTCCCCTGCGTGCCGCCCAGGCCCAGGACAGCATCCACCTCGCCGTCAGCGATTTTTCGGTTGAGTATATTTATACAGCCTTTCACCATCACAGGTGCGGCTTCGTCACGGGTCGGGTTTTTCAGTAGTTCTTCAAGTGGCCGGCCACCCTCCCGCGCAATTTTCTCCCGGGATATATCAGCCGGTATCCCCGGGTCGCCCACCACCCCGATATCCATGAGCAATGGAATGTTTCCATGTCGTTTAATTTCTTCCTTCAGAAATCCGGCTTCCTGATCTTTCGTATCAAGGGTGATCAACAGGGCTATGGTCTTATTCATGACTGATTATTTGGTTGGAAATCGGAGGTCCGCAAATTCTTTGGCCGTATTATATACGGCTTTTTCGATAGGTATCCGTTCGGTGGAAGAGCCTGTCCATATTCCGTCACAACTGGTGCTGTTCAGAATATGTTGGGCATCTTCAGGGGTTTCCAGCGCTGCGCCATGTGCTATAAGCATCAGGTCGGGCTTAATTTTACGCAGCGCCTTATTGGCTTCTTCCGTTCGCTCCGCGGTCTCTTCAATAGTTTCTCCTGAATCATAGCCTTTCAGTCCGCCTTTGGTCGTCCCCGCATGAAAGCAGAATATATCCGGCTGTGCTTCTTCCACCATCCGGAGGCTGTCTTCCAGGTTAAAGGCGAGGCCGATGGAAACCATGTCCATTTCTTTCGCAAGCCTGAGCATTGCAATTTCATTATCCAGGGTAATTCCACTTTTGGTAAGTACTTTATAGATCTCGCTGTCCTTGTCGACATAGCTGATCGACGGACCAATATTGGAGACAGAGAATACCCCGATCCGTTTAAGGTCATCCAGGAACCAACGCATATCCTTAAGCGGGTCATTGGCGTTGATACATGCACAAATAAAGGCATCACCGCGGATGGCAGGCATGATGTCTTCCCGGGTATAGTCGAACGTCTGCTTGTTCGAATCCAGGATTGGCCACAACATGGACATGGTACCCATGCCATTCGCCCTGAGACGCGCTCCCGAGAAGGTGTTAATGCAATCCGCCCCTGCTTTCTCAAGCAAACTGGCTACCAGGCCGCTGCCGGCACTGGCAATGAAAATGGGGATGCGGTTTTCGACTTTCTTACGGAGTCCGGACATAATTTCATCCCGGGATGTTCTGGGTACTATCATACTGTTAATCTTATCGGTTCCTTCAATTTATCAAATTACACGTTCATTTCCACCGTCAACGGGTACCTGGGCACCGGTTACCTTTGAGAAGGTGCTTCCGAGCATGGCCAGGACCAGGCTGGCAACGTCGGCGGAAGTAACTTCCTTTTTCAGCACGTTGTTGGTCTTGTATTCCTCCACCGTCAGGCCATAGTGGCTCGCCCTTGCTTTAAGGACCTCGTCGGTCCAGATAGCCGTATCATACACTGCATTCGGATGGACCGCATTGACACGGATACCGTGGGATCCCCATTCCAGGGCTGCTATTCTCACCAGCTGTGACAGTCCCGCCTTGGCCACCGAATAGGCAGCGGCACCCGGTCCGGGGGCGGGGACATTTTTAGAGCCTACCACCACGACCGCCGGGTCAATCCCGAGCTTCAGAAAAGGCAGCGCCCGGGAAAACAATTGCTGGTGGCTGGTCAGGTTAAGCTTCAGGCTATTCTCCCATGTGGCAGAATCCATGTCGGCTATTTTGGTACTCGGCGGAAAAGATCCCGCATTGGAAACCAGCATATCAAGTCCGCCGAAGTGCCGGATAATTTTGTCAAGTGCTCCTTCCACGGCCTCCGGATCGGTGATGTCCGTTTTCAGTCCGAGTACAGCCTTCCCCTCAAACATTTCCCCGACCGACGCGTCTATATCAAGGGCTGCCACTGAGGCACCGGCGGTTGTCAGTGCATGTACACAGGCTTTACCGATACCGCTGGCGGCCCCGGTGACCAGGGCGATCCTGCCCTGCATTTCCCTGGCAGCGCCTGCCTTTTTAAGTTTGGCCTGCTCAAGTTCCCAGTATTCCATCTCGAACAGGTCCTTTTCAGAGAGGGCCGTCCAGCCACCAAGCTGCTCTGCCTGATAGATCGCCTTTTGGGTATGGCGTGCAATATCGTGGATGATGTCCAGGTGTTTGGGAGAAGGCCCGAAGGCCAGCGTACCGGTGCCGGTCAGGATGCCCCAGCGCGGGGCCGGGTCGAGCATGGTTTCTCCCTGGTGATGACGGTTAAAGTAGCCTTCATAGGATTTTTTAAATGTGTCTATGGCATTCTCCGGATCTTCATCGATAACAACCGGTATACGTTTGGTGCGTATGATGTGGTCAGGTGTAAGCGGCCCCCGGTCGGTAATGTCTTTTACATTCTCCAGGCTTGCGAATCCTGCGGCCGTCGGACTATCCTCAAGCCTCGAAAGCATGGCCTTTCCAGCTGCTTCAGAAACCTTCTTCCTTATGCCGGCCAGCACCAGTGAATCAGCTTTTCCAGGCCCGGCTGCCGGCACTTCTCCGATGCCCTTGTCTTCCAGGTACGATTCGGCCATGGTCACCAGTTCAATCATTTTCTCATAGCTCTCACGCGCATCATTGGCGAAGGTAAACACCCCATGATGAAGCAAAACCATGCCTTCGATTGAATCCCAGTCCAGTCCGCGGGTCATCTCATGAATCTTTTTAGCCAGGATAAATCCGGGCATAACATAGGGGATGATCAGCACCCGGTCTCCATAGACCTCCTTGATGATGGCTTCCCCCTCAGGAGTATTTGAAAGTGTTACCACGGCATCTGCGTGGGTGTGATCCACAAACCGGAACGGTATAATGGCGTGAAGGATTGCTTCCACTGAAGGGTTGGGGGCGGTCGGATCGGTCATGGCGATTCGCTGGTTGGTAACCATGTCACTGTCCGACAACTCTGGGAGACCTGCCAGTTGCAGGAGGCGGTCCATCCGGACCGGGGCGAATCCCGGCGCTTCAATGGTAGCCAGGTCCCACCCACTGCCCTTGACCAGCAGCAATTCTTCGGGCTCCCCGAAAATATTCTCCCGGGTTACTTTGACCGATGTATTTCCTCCCCCATGCAGGACAAGGTCAGGGTTTTGACCCAGCAGCCGGGAGGTATATACCCGCAGGGCAAGCGGGTCATTACCGATTTCTTCAGCTTCCTCATTGTTCCATAAACTCTTCATTGATCGTTCAGTTTATTGTTAGGTAATTCATGAAATCCTGTATGGCATGATTGACTTTTTCTTTATGGGCAGACCTGTCCAGGTAACGGGACGGTACCCTGACCAGCTGGCTGTTGGGAAGCAGGCGATGCCAGGCTTCTGCCATGGCCCAGGGATGGAGCGGGTCGTCCCCGTTTCCGATTACAAGCGCGGGCAGGGTTATTAACGGAGGGGTTTTAGCGGGACAGGGCTGGTCCCGGACCATAGCCCGGAGGATAACAGAAGTTGAATCCGGTTGGTCGCGGTCAAACATGCCTAAGATGGATTCAGCCGCGGCCGGTATTTCGTTTTGTATTTGGCGGAATGTTGCATTTTCTTCGAAAGCCTTTCTGCCGCCATTTTCCACATGATCGGCCACATCCAGTAAAATGCGGAGGTTTTCAGGGATGGCGGAAAGGTGCCAGGCCGGACGAAGCAGGATGAGTCCGGCTACCCGTTCCGGGTAACGGCAGGCCATATTGACGGCAATTCCCGAACCCATGGATAAACCGCCGACAACCGCCCGGTAAATTCCCGCCAGGTCCATTATCCGGATGATCTCGTCGGTATAGATGTCGAAAGAAGGTGTGGCGGATCTGTCGAGCGGGTGATTCCCATGGCCCGGTACATCCGCGGAAAGCAGCCGTACGCCTTTGAGTTCGGTGAGTAATTCCTGGATCTGGGCATTACTTGCCCCCAGGCCATGCTGAAAAACGAGCGGTTTTCCTGATCCGCGGAGAAAATATGGCTGGGTGTACGTCATGGGCAGGTGTCGAATAGTCAAATTACGAACTAATGGAAAATAATCAATGAAGAACGGGAAATAGCCTGCAGTGAATATGTGAGCGGTCGGAAGACCTGATTAAAATCAGTACAAAAACGAACACAGGTCGGGGCGCGGCTTAGATCAAATGCGTAGTTTTCATCCTGTATCAAATCAAAGACCGTGAATACTACCATTACAAAATCCGACGAGGTCGTCATCCTGTTTGCCGGTGACAGTGGCGATGGTATACAGCTTACCGGCGGACAGTTTACCGAGACTGTTGAATTATTTGGAAACGACATCAGTACGTTCCCGAATTTCCCGGCCGATATCCGGGCCCCGATCGGCACCCTTTCCGGTGTTTCCGGTTTTCAGCTGAAGTTTGGAAGTGTGGAGGTCTATACCCCGGGCGACAAGTACGATGTCCTGGTGGTCATGAATGCCGCGGCACTAAAGGTTAACCTTCCAAACCTGAAAAAAGGGGGGATCATCATTGCCAACCTGAGCGGTTTTGATGCCAAAAACCTCAAGCTGGCCAAATACATTGATGACGAGAACCCGCTCACCGATCATTCCCTCGACGGGTACGAGGTACACGCCATCGACATCACCAGCCTTACCAGGGAAGCCCTGAAGGATACCTCGCTCGGGATGAAGGAGATAGACCGGTGCAAGAATATGTTTGTGCTGGGATTCGTTTACTGGATGTTCAGCCAGAATCCCGACAATACCATCCGCTTCATCCGGGAGAAGTTCAAAAAGAAGCCCGAGATCGCGGAAGCCAATATCGAGGTGCTCAAGAAAGGGTACCACTTCGGGGATACCAGTGAAACCTTTACCAGCCGATTCCAGGTGGAAGCCGCCAAATTACCAAAGGGGCGGTACCGGAATATTAACGGAAATCAGGCGGTGGCACTCGGACTCATTGCCGCGGCTAAGCATAATGGGCTCGACCTGTTCTATGCCAGCTACCCGATCACCCCTGCCTCAGACATTCTCCATGAACTGAGCAAGCACAAGAATTTTGGGGTGAAAACCTTCCAGGCCGAGGATGAAATTGCGGCGGTGTGTGCGGCCATTGGTTCCTCGTTTGCCGGCGGACTGGCGTCTACCGGCTCATCCGGACCCGGCATTGCCTTAAAAGGGGAGGCGCTGGGCCTG
>CAZLZD010000036.1:0-45322 GCA_964563925.1 uncultured Roseivirgaceae bacterium
ATACAAAAAATAATTGTTTTTTTGCACTTTATTTATTTTCCTTATCTCGATTAATGCTTATTACGAATGAAAACTATGATAAAAGCAACATTCTAAATGGGATGCTATCCCCCAATAGCTCGGGCAGTGACGTTGTTCCATTTACTCTTTATCCCAGACAGATCACCAACTACGCGGGGAAATGCTTCTTCTCTCTCGGTCTGATGTTTCCTTAGGTCCTGAAGCGACTGCGGGTCAAGCCCGCAGGTTTTTCAGGATGACGAACTATTTACTCCTAGTCCTAGTCCTAGTCTTAGTCTTAGTCTGACCCGCCATGGCGGGTCATTTCCCAATACAAAACTTCGAAAAAATATTCGCCAAAAGATCATCGGTCGTGATCTGGCCGGTGATCTCGCCCAGGTAATGCAGTGCCTGGCGGATGTCCATGGCCAGGAAATCCCCGGTCACGTTGTTGTCCAGCCCGGTGAGCACGTCCTGCAAGGCCTGCTTCGTTTTAAACAGGTTATCGTAATGCCGCACGTTGGTCACTACCGTGTCGCCCGTCTTAAAGTCCTCGTAATGCACCACCTCCAGGATCCGGTCCTTCAACCCGTCCAGGTTCTCCTTTTTGTCCGCAGAGATCACAATGCTCCCGGGGATCCGTTTTAATCCCTCACGCAGATCCTCTTTTGCCACATCTTCCTTGTTGCCGATCAGCAGGAACGGGATGCCCATATTCTCCAGCCGGTTCAATGCCCGGTTCATCTCGACCACCGTATCATTCTCCAGGTCAACCAGATACAGGATCAGTGAAGCCTTTTTCATCTGTTCCTCCGTCCGGGCCACGCCGATCTTCTCTATCGCATCCTCGGTCTCCCGCAAGCCGGCCGTATCGATAAAGCGGAACACCACCCCGCCAATATTGATCTCGTCCTCGATGAAATCACGCGTCGTGCCCGGGATATTCGACACGATCGCTTTCTCCTCGTTGAGTAGCGCGTTCAGCAGAGTGGATTTACCGGCATTGGGCTTTCCGGCAATCACGGTCGGGATGCCGTTCTTGATCACGTTCCCGAGCTGAAAGCTGTCGATCAGCGGATTTATCGCTTTAAGCAAACTGTTTATCAGCTCCTTCAAATCATCGCGGTCGGCAAACTCCACATCCTCTTCGCCAAAATCCAGTTCGAGCTCAATCATGGAGGCAAAATGGATAAGCTCCTCCCGCAACGCTTTGATCTGCTCTGAGAATCCCCCGCGCATCTGCTGCATCGCCGCGCGGTGTGCCGCTTCGCTGTCGGCATTGATCAGGTCGGCCACCGCTTCCGCCTGGGCCAGGTCAAATTGTCCGTTCAGGAACGCCCGCTGGGTGAATTCCCCGGCTTTCGCCAGCCTTGCACCCCTGCTTAGCAGTAACTGGATCAGCTGACGGATGATGTAAGGCGAGCCGTGACAGGATATCTCCACCACATTCTCCTTCGTAAAAGACCTCGGTGCAATAAACAGGCTGACCAGTACCTCGTCAATAACTTTTTCACCATCACGGATTGTGCCGAAGTGAATGGTATGCGATGGCTTATCCGACAGGTCCGTACCATGAAAGACGCTGTTGGTGATGGAGATGGCATCCGGACCACTCAGTCGTAGAACGCCGATGGCGCCGACGCCAGGGGGGGTGGACAAAGCAATGATCGTATCCTTTATCATAGCGCAAAGGTAACGGCAATTGTAAGAAGTCTGAAATATAACCTGATATTACGAATTATCACCTTAGCCCTGTTAAGCGGCAGCATTGAGTCATGAACATATATCTGATTGGGTTCAATATAGCACCTGGTCCCGGATAAGTAGTTGATCAGAAGCGTATAACACCCGAAAAAAGTAGGTCCCTGGCAGGAAATAACCGTAAAAATCCCCATATTGAGGAAGCTATTGTCGAGCAATGAGGACTACCACCATCATCATTATCCTCCTCATGTCATCAGGTGTTTTTGCTCAGCCGGGAAACGGAAATGGTCCGGGTAATGGGAACGGACCGCCCTGTGACAGCCCGAATCCTCCGGCATCCTGTGCCTGCGATCAGCCGAATCCGCCCCCGTGGTGCGGCAATAATCCGGTCCCGCTGCAAGGGGAGGAGTGGCTGATGCTGGCTGCCACTATGCTTGGCGGTCTGGCCATATACAGGCACAGACGACATCGCTGAGATTTCTGTAACCAGCCATTATGGTACAAAGAATACTGATAATTCCCGGTTACCTTGAAAGATTAAAGTAATTGGCACCTCCTGGCAGAAAGACAAATCAGACTTGGTGGTCCTCAGTAACCAGTGCATTCTGAGCCCGGCGCCGGGCTATATACTGGTATATAAATGCTATTCCGAAAAACAGACCCACCATTGTCGCCATGGCGCCCGCAATACTGCCGTCCAGCCAGCTGCCCAGGTAATATCCTGAGACCGACACCAACACCCCGATCCCTGCCGAGATCCAGAGCATCTTGCGGAAATCTTCAGTCAGGAGGTAGGCGGTGGCAGGCGGACCGATCAAAAAGGCCACCACAAGGATGGCGCCTACTGTTTCAAAGGAAGCAACCGTCGTTAAAGACACAGCACCCATCAGCAGGTAGTGCCAGACCGCGGTACTTACACCGATCGAAGCCGCATAACCCGGATCGAAGGTCGTAAGAAACAGCTCCTTATAGCCAAACCCGATAAAGGCAAGCAGGATCAGCAACACGCTCCCGCTGATGTAAAATACCCGGGGACCCATGACGGTTCCTGCTTCGGTGATCCACACATCAATGGGGACATAGGCGATCTCTCCGTAGAGTACGCATTCCTGGTCAAGGTCCACCTCGACAAATACCGAGATCAGGATTACCCCGATCGCAAACAGCCAGGTAAAGGTAACACCAATCGAGGCATCGGTCTGCAGCTTGCCCCGCTGATGGAAAAATTCAATGAGAAATGTCGTGAGTACTCCCAACAGTCCGGCTCCCAGCAACATGGGCAATGACTCGCGTGAGCCCGAGAGCATGAAGGCCAGTACGATGCCGGGCAGCACGGCATGGGAGATGGCATCGCCCACCATGGCCATTCTCCGGAGGATCAGGTAACAGCCCAGCAGGCTACAGGAGATGGCCACGAGCGAACCGGCGATGATGATTTCCAGTGCCTGCATCAGTAGGGGATTTCAGATTGGTGAGGGTCTACAGTAGGGTAGTCCAGCAGCTTTTCCAGCCTGGCCTCCATTTCGGGGGTCAGAATGTGTTCCATGGTTTCCGCATCGTCGTGCACATGGTCAGGGGCAATTCGCAGGTACTGGGTCAGGTACAACTCCCACAACCGGTGCAGGCGTACAACGCGCCTTCCTTTTTGTTCGCCTTCAGGAGTGAATTTCCAGCCCGACCCCTTACGGGCCACAAACCCGTACCGTCGCAGGCGTTCCAGTCCGCGTGCAAGTTCGCCGGGAAGAAATCCGCGTTTCGCCTGTATTTCTTCCTCTGAACGAACCTCGCCAAATCGTCCGTCTGATTCCCCCAGGTGATACAGTGACTTCAAAATATTTTCTTCGGTCATGGTCCGCCGGATTTTCCGCTGGTTTCTCATCCGGTTGAGGATTCCTTTTTTGGGAGCCAGGAAAAAAGAAACAAAGGCGATGGTCGAAATGACCACCACAATCCAGGGCCCCGTGGGCATCGAGGGCGCAGTGTAGGAGATGAATGCACCGGCCAGCCCGCTGAACGCACCGAATATTGCCGCCAGGGTAACCATCACCTGGATCCGGTCGGTCCAGAATCGCGCCGCCGCAGCGGGGGTGATCAGCATGGCAGCCATCAGGACCACGCCCACGGCCTGTATGCCAATGACCACGGCCAGTACGGTCAGTGTGGTCAGCACCAGTTCGATGCGCCGTACCGGAACCCCGAGGGATTTGGCGTAATCCTCATCAAAGGAAATGATGGTAAATTCCTTGAACAGGACAAAGACCGTGATAATCAGTACGGCCGCGGTCACGGCAAAGACCACCAGATCGGATCCCACCAGGGAAGCCGCCTTGCCGAAAAGGAACTGGTCGAGGCCGGATTGGGCCGCATTGCCGGTTTTCTGGATTACGGTCAGCATGAGAATGCCGATCCCGAAGAATACAGACAGGATCAGGCCAATGGCCGTATCTTCCTTGATCTTGGAAGAGGCTGTGATCCTGTCAATCAGCACAAGTGACAGCCAGCCGGTAAGAAAAGCGCCTAATAGCAATAGAAGCGGGTTTTTCTCTCCCTGGAGAATGAATGACAGGCATACGCCCGGAAGAACACTGTGGGCCACGGCATCACCTACCAGGGCTTTTTTTCGTAAAAATGTAAAGGTTCCGACGATCGCCGAACTCGCCGTGAGCAGGATGGAGCCCAGCACCACGTAACGGACATTGGGGTCTGCCAGGCTCAGGAAATCG
This sequence comes from uncultured Roseivirgaceae bacterium, assembly GCA_964563925.1. Taxonomy (GTDB): domain Bacteria; phylum Bacteroidota; class Bacteroidia; order Cytophagales; family Cyclobacteriaceae; genus JAUILA01. The sequence goes on from CAZLZD010000036.1 coordinate 4,428, forward strand.
GTAAGGTCTGACCAGTTCATGAGCCTGATTGTTCACGGTTTGGATAGCGGCGCTGGCGCATCAGGTCACCCACATCGCTCAGGAGCGTGAGTTTACCCCCGTAGGTTTCCTGGAGGAGCTTGGTGGTGAAAGTGGTTTCGGTCGGACCGTAGGCCATGAGGCGTAAATTCAGCAATACCACCCAGTCAAAGTACTGGGTGACCGACTGCAGGTCATGATGGACCACAACCACCGTTTTGCCGCGGGCCGACATCTCACGCAACAGGGTCACAATAGCTTTCTCGGTGGCAGCATCCACCCCGGAAAACGGCTCGTCCATCAGGTAAAAGTCCGCATTCTGGGCAAGTGCCCGGGCCAGGAAGACACGTTGCTGCTGTCCGCCCGACAATTGCGAGATCTGCCTCGACACATAATTCTCCATCCCCACCTTTCGCAGGCAGTCCATGACCACCTCCTCATCGGCTTTCCGCGGTCGTTTAAACAGCCCGAGCGATCCATACCGGCCCATCATGACCACATCCCGTACCGAGGCCGGAAAATCCCAGTCCACCGACTCCCGTTGCGGAACATAACTCACCCGCTCCCTTACCTCGTCGAGCGGCTTACCAAATACCTTCACGTACCCGCTGTTATGGCTCACCAGGCCCATCACGGCCTTGATAAGCGTGGACTTTCCTGCTCCGTTGGGACCGACGATGCCAATCAGCTTACCCTGGGGCAGGGCGAGGTCTACGTTCCACAACACCGGCTTGCGGTCATAGGAAACGGTAAGGTCGTGCACCTCCAGTACCGGTTCGGTTTCAATATTCTCAAAGGGTATTTTTTCCGATGCCATAATTATTTCAGTGAACTGACAATTGTGTTTACATTGGCCCGGACCATGCCGGGGTACGTTCCTTCGGGAGTGCCTTCCGCACCCATTGCATCCGAGAAAAGGTTGCCCCCGATCTTTACATCAAAGCCGCGCTCCTGTACCCCTGTGACCACGGCCTCAATGGCCCTTGGCGGTACTGAGGTCTCGACAAATACCGCTTTCACCTCATTCTCCACGATGTATTCCACCAGGGCAGTCACATCACGCAATCCGAATTCTGACAGGGTGGATATACCCTGCAATCCCCTGACCTCAATATCATAGGCGGTGCCGAAATACCCGAATGCGTCATGGGCGGTGATCAGGATACGCCGCTGCGCAGGGATAGTGGCAATCTCCTGTTTGACCCACTGGTGTAGTGTTTCGAGGCTGTCCAGGTAGGCCGTGGTATTGCCGGCAAAGTATTCGGCGTTTTCCGGGTATTTTTCCCTCAGGACCTCAGAGACTTGTTTAACCGCCATCTTCCAGAGTGAAACATCAAACCAGATATGCGGATCGTAATTATTGTTATAGGCAGGATCCTGGTGAAGCCTGTCTCCGGGGATTTGTTCCGCCACCGCGGCTACGGTCTTCTGCCTTGCCAGTTTTTCGAGAACTTCCCCCATTTTTCCTTCCAGGTGCAATCCGTTATAAAAGACAATATCTGCGGTGGTCAGCCTGGACAGATCACCTTGTGTAGCCTTGTACAGGTGAGGGTCCACTCCGGGACCCATGAGCGCTTCCACACGCAGTGAATCGCCGCCAATATTTTTGACCGCATCGGCAATCATGCCCGTTGTGGTGACAATATAGGGGAGGCCTGAGTCGTCCCCGGGCTCGCTGGTACCACAACCGAAGGCTGCAAGTACCGAAAGTAAAAACAGAACTAAGCCTTTGTAACCCATAGATTGTCAGATACTTCTTTAGAAACAAACACACTTTTACGCTCCGGGCCGATCTCCAGCTCCAGTGATGCGTCGAAGGAAACCTTTTCCAGTATTCTTACAGAAGAGCCGATCGAAATTCCGATACGGTCCAGGTAGCGAAGAAAGTCAGGCGACGAATCATTTACAGCCACAATATGGGCTGACGAACCTGATTTAAGCTCTGACAGCAGGATGTGGGATTGTTCGGTGATCTCACCCTGTTCGCTGGGAATCGGGTCTCCGTGCGGGTCGTGAGTAGGATATCCCAGTAAGGCATCTATTCGCTGAATGAGCAGGGGAGAATGGATATGCTCCAGTTGTTCGGCGACCTCGTGTACCTGGTCCCAGGCGAAATTCAGCTTCTCTACCAGGAAGGTCTCCCACAAACGATGTTTCCTGATCACCTCCAGCGCAGCTTTCTCTCCATGCTGCGTCATGCTTACGCCATAATATTTTTTGTAGTCAATCAGCTTTTTGGCCGATAATTTCTTCAGCATATCTGTCACCGAGGCAGCCCTGGTATTCATGCTCTCGGCGATGGCATTGGTGGTGACGGCGCCGTCACTTTCCGTCATTAAATGATATATGGCCTTCAGGTAATTTTCCTCTACAAAGCTCAGGCGGATCTTTTGCATGGTGTAAAGATAAATAATTTAGATTAATCTAAAAATATTTTTATTCACCCTCGAAAAATCATTGATCCGTATCGGTAAAAATATCTTTACCTGAGTAAAGTAATGCCACATAAAGGCTTTTATTGGAACGATAAGGTACTTTTTACCACCTTCATGAGTATATGCTTTTCTTCTTCCCAGGTGAGCTCGATGCCCGGGTTACGTGTATAGAAGACCTTCGATTTCCATTCTTTCAGCAGGGAATTCGGATCCTGATCCGTAAGGGGGATGGCTGCATCATAGGTTCCGGCAAGGCGCACCCAGTCGGTTCGGGGCTCCAGGAAGAAGGGCAGGCCCAATGCCAGGTATTCATATAGCTTGGTAGGTATTTTACCCGTCGTACTCAGATGACCCCCGTACCAGATGATTCCTGCATCTGCCAGGTCAAGTGCCCGCAGGATGTCATCATGAGCCACTGGTTTCTCACCACTGGTCAGGGTTACCCAGGGGCAATCTGCGACCAGGTCCTGAAGGTGATCACGGAACCCGGCATCGGGTGCGAATCCGATGATATGCAGACAAACCGCTTCATCCACATCGTGCAGATCCCTGGCCACTTCAACCGCCTTAAGAACGCCGGTGTGCGGGGCCAGGGTACCGCTGAACACGAGTTTTCGTCTCGTTCGATTCCTGGGTATTCCGGGATTGCCCATGTATTTATTCTCCAGTACGGTAAACCGGCCGTCCAGCCCCTGCAGCTGTTCGGCATAAATGCTTTCAGCCAGTAAATAATGGTCTGTGTGCGGCCGGGCCAGTTTTTCGAGCAAGGTGACCATGCCGGCCAGAAGGTGACGGATGCCCCACGGGTAGTGTCGCTGGGAAGTCAGGTTCAGTCGGTAATTCTCCTGCACATCATAAATCCATCGGAAGGAGTGTTGCCGGTGGTACCAGAGCAGGGCGGGAATCAGTTCGGGTGTGGAGGAGATGATCAGGTCCGGACGGATTTTTTGGAGAATGTCCAGTATTTTCCACGGTATCATAAAACGTCTCCACGATTGCCTCCGGAAAAAAGGAAGGGGAAAAAAGTTGATATTGGGCGCATCCTGCGGTTTATTTGCGGGGAATCCTATGATATTAACCTCATATTTAGTTGATTCACCTAAAGACAGTCCGATTTTTTCGTATAACCGCGTATCGTCCAGGGGCTTAAGGATGGAGAGGATAGCGATAACGGGCCGTTTCATGGCAGTAAGTTTACTTTATAAATAGCAAAATTAAGGAATGGACCTCAAGGAAATTATCGAATCAGCCTGGGACAACCGGGAAAGACTCAAGGAAAAAGAAGTGCAGATCGCCATTAAAACGATCATCAGTGATCTTGATGCCGGGACAAGGCGTGTAGCCGAACCGGATGGTGAGAATTGGAAAGTGAATGAATGGATCAAAAAAGCAGTTATTCTCTATTTTCCCCTTCGTAAGATGCAGCTGATTGAAGTGGGGCCATTTCAGTTCCATGACAAAATAGGCCTGAAACAGAATTACGATAAGCTGGGGGTTCGTGTCGTTCCGCATGCGATTGCGCGCTACGGGGCATACCTTAGTTCAGGGGTGGTTATGATGCCTTCGTACGTGAATATCGGTGCCTACGTCGATTCAGGTACCATGGTGGATACCTGGGCAACGGTCGGAAGCTGTGCGCAGATCGGTAAAAATGTACACCTGAGCGGTGGAGTCGGCATAGGAGGGGTCCTGGAACCCGTACAGGCTGCCCCGGTCATCGTGGAAGATAACGCCTTTATCGGAAGCCGGTGTATTGTCGTGGAAGGAGTAAGGATTGGTAGCGAAGCAGTGCTGGGAGCCAATGTGACCCTGACGGCAAGTTCGCGTATTATTGATGTAACCCAGGACAAGCCCGTCGAATACAAGGGATATGTGCCCCCGCGTTCTGTGGTGATCCCAGGTACGATGCCGAAGAAATTTCCTGCGGGAGAATACCAGGTACCCTGTGCCCTGATCATCGGTCAGCGCAAGGAATCTACCGATAAGAAAACATCATTGAACGATGCATTGCGTCAAAATGATGTAGCGGTATAATATATCTGGCATTTTCTTTGTTATTCTAATAGAAAAACAAGGTAAATCATGCGCATTCCTATCATTTTAACCCTAATTACCGGTACACTGCTGATGTCAGGATACATTATCAGTTCATTTATACCGGTGCGTCAGGACAGTTTTTCGCGTGGCGAACGCCTCGGATACCAGGTAAATTTTGGCTGGTTTTCCGTGGGTGATGCAGAGACGCTTATCGATGAAAAGCTGAAATATGTGAATGGGCGTCCGTCTTATAAAATCGATGTGTACGGAAAGACCACAGGTATGGTGGACTGGCTGGCTAAGGTGGATGATCACTGGGGGGCTGTAATAGATACGGCTGCCCTGGTACCGCATGTGAGCTATCGTAATATAAAGGAGGGTAACTATCGGAAGAATGAGGTTACGCGATTTGATCACATCTCAGGGGTGGCCGAGACAAAGACCCTGGACCAGAAAACAGGCAAATACAAAGAACCAGAAGTCTATGAAACGCCAAGGGATATACGGGATTTACTGGCCGGGTTCCTTTATATGAGGAGTCAGGACTACAGCCAGATGAAACCCGGTGATTCCTTTCAGATAAAGGGGTTCCTCGAAGATACGGTTTATCATATGGACCTCGTCTATGAAGGAAAAGAGAAGGTGAAGACCAAAGCCGGGAAGTTCAGGGCTATCAAGCTCACGCCGATCATGCCCGACGGTGATCTGTTTGACGGCAAGCGCTCTGTGCACGTATGGATTTCCGATGACCGGAACCATATTCCCCTGCTGATCAAGGCAAAAATGTTCATTGGCTCCACATCTATAGAGCTGAAAGATTATGACCGCTTACGGAATCCACTGGAATCCAGGATGTAAGATATCGGTATAAGATTATCCTGATTAACTGGCAGGAATTTGTTATACTCGCATATGTATCTCTGGCTTATCATCGCCGCTGTAACGTGGCAACAGGGAACGGAAGTCATTACCTTTCCGTCGGCTGACGGAGTGATGATAACCGCTGATCTTTATGCCCCGCATGGCAAAGAGGCTCCGTTCATCATTCTCTTTCACCAGGCCAACTGGAGCCGGGGTGAATATATGGAGATTGCCCCGAAACTAAACGAGATGGGATATAACTGCCTGGCCGTCGACCTGCGTTCGGGCGGAACGATCAACAATGTGCCTAATCAAACCAAAAATGCTGCCCTGGCAAAACTGAAGGGAACAGAATATATAGATGCCCTGCCGGATGTGGTAGCGGCGGTTAATTACGCCGACAAGCACCTTGCCGAAGGCAAGCTTATCCTGTGGGGCAGTTCTTATTCTTCCTCGCTGGTGCTGAAAACCGCGGCAGACATGCCTGACCGGGTGGATGCGGTGCTTGCTTTTTCACCTGGAGAATATTTTACCTCGCAGGGCAAGCCCCGGGATTATATCACGTCGGATATGCACAAACTCACGCAGCCCGTATTCATTACCTCGGCGCACAATGAAAAGAGTAACTGGTGGGGAATGTATGTAGCAATCTCAGGATCCAGGAAAACGTATTTTTGGCCGTCTTCCACCGGCAACCATGGCTCCAGGGCACTATGGTCCAAGTTTCCTGATTCCCGCGAATACTGGAAAGCGGTGAAAACCTTCCTTGATGGTATCTGAACAAACGTAAAAACTGTATCTTTGCACCAAGTGGCATTTGGCCACTTATTTTTTTAACAAAGAGAATTAGAGAGATGAAGAATATACTGGCGATCATCGGTATCTCAGCGTGCTTACTTGCCGGATGTGGCGACGAGAGCTCGAATGTCGGTGACTCGTACTATAAAAGTGGCAATTATGAAGAGGCGATAGAGGCCTACTCGGAATACCTCAGGCTCGAGCCTACCCACATAAAATCACTGTATAACCGCGGCAGGGCTTACCAGGAGCTGGAACAATACGAGAAGGCACTGGCCGATTTCAATGCCGTGATCAAGGAAGACCCCAATAATATCAATGCCTTGCTAAGCCTGGCCAATGACTTCTACTATCGTCAGAAAGATTATGAGAATGCTATTTTTTATGCCGACAAGGTATTGAAAATCGATGCGAACAGTGAAGTTGCCTACAACATTAAGGGGAAAGCCTACCAAAAACTGGGGAAGCTTTCTGAAGCCATGGAGGCCTATAATGATGCGATCAGTGTGAATGACCGGTATGCAGATGCCTATATAGCCAGGGGTTCTCTTCGCCTGTATCTGAAACAGTCGTCCAGGGCATGCAGCGATTTCCAGATGGCACGGAATCTCGGAGCCGGCGGTGCGGATGAATTATTGAAGAAATACTGCGAATAACACAATTTTTTAACCTAATCTTGATGTAGATCCTGTTGATTATTAAGCAGTTGTTGAATAGTTTTACCTAAGAAGTTCACCGATCCAGGTGACTCAATGGAAGGCAGTGAACCCTTCTTATTTTAATAATAAACTTAGTTAAACATTATGGCAACAATTACTGATATTGAAGGTATCGGTCCGGCCCTTGAAAAGAAATTTCATGCAGCCGGCATCAAAACAACCGAGGGACTCCTGAAAGCCTGCTGCGATAAAAAGGGCAGGAAACAGATCGCCGAACAAACCGGAATTGAAGAGTCTAAAATCCTCAAGTTTGCAAACTTTGCAGACCTGTACCGGATCAAGGGGGTAGGAAGTGAGTATTCTGAACTGCTTGAAGCTGCGGGAGTGGATACGGTTAAGGAACTCAGAAACCGGAATGCGGCGAATCTCCACGCGAAAATGGTGGAAGTGAATGAGTCCAAAAAACTGGTCCGCCAGGTACCCAGCCTTTCTCAGGTAGAAGCATATATTGAGGGTGCCAAGTCACTGGAACCGGTTATCACACACTGACCTGATCCGGATTATAGTCTTTCAGAAGCTCGTCAGAAAATTGACGAGCTTCTTCTTTTTGAGCGCGGCTTTACGCCAAGTGTCCCCAGCAGACCGCGGGTTAGCTCCCGCATCAATGTACGCCCGAGTTGCCGTACCATCGTGTTCTTTGATAATTCTTCCAGTACCGAGGCTTCTTCCTCCCGTTGTTTTCTTACTTCCGGGGCTTTTGCCTTTTCTTCGGCCAGTTCAAGCTTTTTTTCAAGCATTTCATAGGCGCTTTCCCGGTCTATCCGTTCATTATACTCCGCAGCAATTTCACTTGACCGTAGTATACCTTTCAGCTCCTCTTCGCTGAGTACATCCATCCTTGACCGGGGTGCGACCAGCAAAGTAGCAGCCAGTGGGGTCGGAATGCCTTTTTCATTTAACACCGTTACAAGCGCCTCGCCAATGCCAAGTGAAGTGAGCTGTTCATCCACATCGTAATAGTCGGTCGGCGGAAAATTCTCCGCGACCAGCTTGATCTTTTTGCGGTCCTTCGCCGTAAACGCCCGCAGGGCATGCTGAATCCTGAATCCAAGCTGACTCAGGATATTCTCGGGAATGTCGGAAGGAACCTGTGTACAGAAATAGAGTCCGACCCCTTTCGACCGGATCAGCTTTACCACCGCATCAAGCTGGGAAAGAAGTGCGGAAGATGCTTCCTTGAAGATCAGGTGGGCCTCATCAATGAAAATCACCAGCCTTGGCTTGTCCTGATCCCCCTGTTCCGGGAAGGTGGAATAGATCTCGGCCAGCAGGCACAGCATAAAGGTGGAGAATAGTTTTGGCTTGTCCTGTATATCGGTGAGCCGGAGAATGCTTATTATACCCCGTCCCTGGTCGTCCTGCCTCAATAAATCGGCCGTATCAAACGACTTTTCCCCAAAGAACTCTGCGGCGCCCTGCTGTTCAAGTTCAATGATCTTCCGGTTGATCGTCCCGATGGATGCGGAAGAAATCCGCCCGTATTCCTTTTCCATATCCTCCTTGCCGTCATCCATCACATGCTGGAGCACCTTTTTCAGGTCTTTCAGGTCCAGTAGTGGCATTTTCTTGTCGTCGCAATACTTGAAGATCATGGACAGGATGCCGGACTGGGTATCGTTGAGTCCGAGCATCTTGGACAGCAAAACCGGTCCGAATTCCGAAACCGTCGCCCGCATGCGCACCCCCATATCTTCCGAAATCGTTAATGGCTCGATGGTATACGCCGAGGGGGAATGCGGAATGCCGATGGCATCGTGTCGTTCATCAATCTTCGGATGGCCGGGACTTGACCTCCCCAGTCCGCTCAGATCCCCCTTTATATCCATAAGAAGCACCGGAACCCCGGCGTCAGCCAGTCCTTCTGCCATAACCTGCAGGGTTTTGGTCTTGCCCGTACCGGTGGCACCGGCAATCAGTCCGTGCCGGTTCATTGTTTTGAGCGGGGCCTTAATGATCGCCCCGGCAAGCGCCTGCCCGTCCAGCATGGCTGCACCGATGGTAATATCCGGTCCCTTGAATGTATAGGAAGTTTGAATTAATGAGGAAAAGGCTTCGTGCTGCGACATGGAGAATATTTTATTTAAACCGTGGGGATACGACAAGTTCCTTGGTGCCGTGTGACCAGTCGTAAAATCCGGATCCTGATTTCACGCCTTTGTGACCGGCCGTGACCATATTGACCAGCAGGGGACAGGGGGCATATTTAGGATTGCCAAACCCGTCATGTAGAACCCGCAGAATGGACAGGCATACATCCAGGCCAATGAAATCAGCCAGCTGCAGCGGTCCCATAGGATGCGCCATTCCGAGCTTCATAACCGTATCGATTTCACGTACACCGGCCACGCCTTCGTAAAGCGAACTGATCGCCTCGTTGATCATGGGCATCAGTATACGGTTTGCCACAAATCCCGGGTAGTCATTAACTTCAACCGGATCTTTGCCCAGTTTTTCGGAAATCTCCATGATCGTCGCCGTCACTTCATCCGTGGTATCATATCCGCGGATGATCTCCACCAGCTTCATTACCGGAACGGGATTCATAAAATGCATGCCGATCACCTGCCCCGGGCGCCCAGTGCGGGAGGCAATGCGGGTAATGGAAATGGATGAGGTGTTTGTGGCAAGGATCACTTCCTCCCCACAAAATTTATCCAGGTCCTCAAAAATGCGGAGTTTCAGGTCAACATTTTCCGTTGCGGCCTCTACCACCAGCTGGCATCCCTTTACACCTTCTTCCATCGAGGTGAATGTTTGGATATTCTTCAGCGTGGATTCTTTGTCAGCCCCGGTGATGAGCTCTTTGTTAACCTGGCGGTCCAGGTTCTTTCCAATGGTGGCAAGTCCCTTATCCAGTGCTTCCTGTGAAATATCGATGAGTGACACCTGGTATCCGTTTTGTGCAAAAACATGGGCGATGCCGTTACCCATGGTTCCGGATCCTATTACGGCAATTTGCTTCATATGACTAGTTTGAATTTGTTTAGTGAATCGAATCAAAGATACATTATTTGCCTCTTTTTTGAGAATTCAGATCGGGGTGTCGGATTATTTCTGCAACTGTCTTATATTAAGCCTGTTTTAACTTAAAAAGAGCAAAAAATGATTAAAGAATTCAAAGACTTCATTGCACGGGGGAATGTCCTCGAACTTGCCGTAGGTTTGATACTTGCAACCTATTTTGGAGCCATTGTAAAATCCTTCGTTGACGACATAATCATGCCCCCGATCGGCCAGATGATTGCAGGGGTGGATTTTTCTGAGCTGAAACTTGCCATCGGGGAAAAGACGCTCGAAGACGGCACCATTGAAGCAGTGACAATTAATTACGGCACGTTTATCAACACGATCATTACCTTTATCATCGTCGGGTTCGCCGTTTTTTTGGTTGTGAAGGCGTACAATAATTTCCTGAAGAAAAAGGAAGCGTCACCTGCACCTGCCGAACCGCCGGCACCCAGTAACCAGGAGAAGCTGCTCATGGAAATCCGTGACCTGCTCAAGAACCAGTAAATTCCTGTAAATATTATGTACCTTCGCCCTATGGAAATAGGGCACACCTACAGCCTCAGGGTCAATCGCGAAGTGGATTTTGGGGTATATCTCGATTCGGAGAAAGGAGAGATTCTTTTGCCGAAAAAATATATACCTGAAAACACGAAAATCGGTGATTCTGTGGCTGTTTTCGTTCACCGGGATTCTGAAGACCGCCTCCTGGCCACGACCCTCAAACCTTACGGGGAAGTGGGTGACCTGGTCGTATTGCATGTGAAGGATACCATGGCCCACGGGGCCTTCATGGACTGGGGACTGGAAAAAGATCTTTTTGTTCCAAAGGCCGAACAGCACGTCCCGTTCCGCGCAGGCATGAATGTACCTGTCCGGATTGCCGTGGATCATGCCACCGACCGGTTGCTGGGCACTTCCAAGCTCCAGGCCTTTTTGAAAAAAGACGGCTCAGACTTATACAAGGAGGGAGACCAGGTCGAGGTGATCATGTACGACCGAAGCGAGCTGGGGATGAAGGTCATTGTCGACCGGACCTGCCTCGGGTTGATCTTTGCCTCCGACATACATGAACATCTGAAGATCGGCGATGTGCGCACCGGTTATATCCGGACGGTCCGCGAGGATGGCAAGCTGGATGTCGTACTAAACCCGGAAGGAAAAGCCGGTATCGACAAACAGGTGGGCCGGCTGGAGCAGGCCTTGCTGGATAATGAAGGCTTCCTGCCGCTGACTGACAAATCAGATCCCGAAGAGATCCGTGAAACGCTGGGCATGAGCAAGAAGGCCTTCAAAAAGGCGCTTGGAGGGTTGTATAAATCGCGGAAAGTCTCTTTATCGGAGAATGGCATTCACCTGAATACCTGAAATATCGCGGCAAAGGAAGTTGACTAAAGCAGGCCCGACGCCTGTTGCCAGACTATCTCCCGGACTCCTTAATGGTAACTTCGCGGGCCATATTGGTGGCGGAGAACCTTATTTCGAGAAACAACTGCCTTTCCTGCCCGGTTGTCCCGCAATCCAGGGAAGGCGTAATATAATAGATATAGAATTTCTGGTTTCGCGTATACAGCTCATTGTGATCAGGCTGGCCCAGCAAGTGCAGAATCTCATTCTCCGACATACCCCTGATAACATCAAGAGAGGATTGCAGGGCATCCACCATCCCGGATCGTTCGTTCATGCAGCCGTTTTTGTCTTTCTTCCAGGCGTTCTCATTGAGTCCGGGCAGGTTTTTATCCGGACCTCCGCAGGCAACCAGTCCGGCTACCAGAAGTATGCTACAGATTATCTTCAAGGGGTTGATGGTTTAAAATAGGAAGGACGCCGGTAAATCCGGGTCATCCAGAACAGGCCCGCCAGGCTGATCACCGGGAGGGTCAGCAGCAGCCAGAAGTTTGTGACCCCCCAGTAAAGACTGGCTGAGGCGGCCACTATGATCAGAATATGCCGGAGATATTCTGAAAGTACAGCCCAGGTTTTTTGCTCCAGGAGCCCCCCGCAGTTTACCACCGTCCAGATTATGACCAGGCTGGTCACCACAATGGCCAGGGTGGAGAAATCATTCAGGCTGAACAGAAAGAAAGCCGTCACCCCAAGTATGACAAGGTAATTCATGAGAATATAAAACCCCTGGGGGCGGGAAAACGGAGTGTCAAATTTCTTGTGCAACCGACGGTCAACACGCTGCGGCGCCTGGTACCCGCCCAGGTATTCCGGGTACCACCCCGGCTTTTTCACCAGGAATTTGATACGGTCGGGCCATGTGCGCATCCGGCGCATATCCACGGCCATTTTATAATAATGCTCCAGGTTAAGCCAGACCGGGTTCCAGCTTTTGGAAGGTGAGGTGATGCCGTACACAGGTTTCTCCTCTTCTTCCTGGAAGGTGCCGAACATGCGGTCCCAGACAATAAAAACACCCGCGTGGTTCCGGTCAATGTATTTAGGGTCGCGGCCGTGATGCACACGATGGTGGGAGGGGGTGTTTAAGATGTATTCTATCCAGCCGAGTTTACCGATGGTTTCGGTGTGGATCCAGAATTGATACACGGTGACCAGGGCTGAGGCTATGACAAACTGTACCGGGTCAAAACCAATGATGGCCAGCGGCAGGTAAAAACCAAAGGTCCATATGATCTGAAATGAGCCCTGGCGCAGTGCCACGCTGAAATTATAGTCTTCACTCTGATGATGTACGACATGGCCGCCCCAGAAAAGGTTGATTTCATGGCTCATGCGGTGTGCCCAGTAGTAGCAAAAGTCTGCGGCCACAAACAGGAGGATCCAGCTCCACCACACCACAGGAATCTCCGTCAGGCTGAAATAGGTGAACAAATAGGTGTAGGCCCCGACTCCCAGCACTTTCAAAAATATCCCGGAAAGCTGCTGGGTGATGCCGCAGCTAATATTGGTCAGGGCATCCGGCAGCCTGTATAATTTCCGGTCGGCAACAAACTGGACCACCAGCTCAATTCCTATGAGCAGGAAATAGACAGGTATGGATAATATAATGGGATTAAAGTCCATATTCCGGAAACTCCGTTTGACGCAGCAAAGTTTATCAATAAACTTTTATCTTCGCAGCGATAAAAATAACGAATATGGGGAGGATAATTAAATTCATTTGGATCATTTCTTTGGTTTCAGGTCTTGCGGTACTGCTTTATACCTATGCGTCCCTGGGCGAGGTGATCTCCCTGAGTGCCGATGCTTCCGGTCCGGCTTCCTTCACACGGGAAGCCTACTTCTACGCAGGCCTTGCCATTCTTGTCATATTTAACTTCAGCTTCTACGCCCTTTCCCGGAACATGCACATGCAGAATGGCAGCCTCAAGCAGGGGCTGATCAGCTGGCAGCTTGGTTTTGCGGCTGTGCTCAATTTCTTCTTTATTACCGCCGCCCTGTTTATCATGCTTTTCAATTCCGGCGAGCGGTTTAATTACAGTAATTTCGGATATCTGATTTATGTAGCCCTGACGCTGGTGGGCCTGTGGATACTGGCCCTGCCCGTTGTTATTATCCGGAACCGGGGAAATGGTAAATTGTCGAAGTAGGTTAATTTAAATGCCTGTATTATAGCCTGATAAGACATTTTAGCTCATCTGATGCTTTAGAAATTAATCCATTTCAAACTCCGGACAGTGCTTGATTAAGTGCGTGAATTAGCGTTTATTCGCCCGAAGACTATCAGCCCCTAATTTTTTTTGTATGGCAGAATCAAAGAGTACAGCCTACACCGAAGACAGTATCAAATCCCTTGACTGGAAAGAGCACATCAGACTTCGTCCGGGAATGTATATTGGCAAGCTCGGTGACGGCTCGGCGCAGGACGACGGAATATATGTGTTGGTGAAGGAGGTGATTGATAACTGCATCGATGAGCATATGATGGGCCATGGCCGCACCATTGATGTGAAGATCACGGACCACCGGGTAGAGGTAAGGGATTACGGACGAGGAATTCCGCTTGGGAAGGTGATTGACTGTGTATCCAAAATCAATACCGGTGGAAAATATGATTCCGGGGCATTCCAGAAGTCGGTCGGATTGAACGGAGTGGGTACCAAAGCCGTGAATGCCCTGTCCAATTACTTCAAGGTGCAGTCGTTCCGCGAAGGGGAAACAAAGCTGGCGGAGTTTCAGCAGGGAAATATTCTCAATGATCAGAAGGTGCAGAAATCAAGCGGAAGAAACGGCACCCTGGTTGCCTTTGAGCCCGACGGCACGATATTCAGGAATTTCCGGTTTATCCCGGAGTACCTGAATGACCTGATCTGGAATTATGTCTTTCTGAACGCCGGACTGACCATCAATTTTAACGGTCAGAAATTTCACAGTGAAAACGGGCTTAAAGACCTGCTGGAGCGTAAGACAGATCCGGATAACATTCGGTACCCCATCATTCACCTGCGCGGCAATGACATTGAAATGGCCCTGACGCACGGAAACCAGTATGGCGAGGAATACTATTCCTTTGTGAACGGACAATATACCACCCAGGGAGGAACTCACCTGGCGGCTTTCCGCGAAGCCATTGTAAAAACGGTAAGGGATTATTTTAAGAAGGACTTTGACGCCACTGATGTGCGGGCCAGCATTGTCGGTGCCATTGCAGTACGGGTGCAGGAACCGGTCTTCGAATCCCAGACCAAAACAAAGCTGGGCTCTCAGAATGTCGGTCCCGACGGTCCCACACTGCGAACGTTTGTCAATGACTTTGTGAAAACCGAGCTGGACAACTACCTGCACCGCAACCAGGAAATCGCCAATGCCCTGCTGAAACGCATTCTCCAGTCGGAAAGAGAACGCAAGGAGATGGCAGGCATAAAGAAACTGGCCAATGAGCGCGCCAAAAAAGCCAACCTGCATAATAAAAAGCTCCGGGACTGCCGTATCCATTATAACGACAAAAAGGCTGAAAGGGCCGAAGAGACCATGATCTTTATTACCGAGGGAGACTCGGCCAGCGGCTCCATCACCAAGTCGAGGGATGTGCAGACACAGGCGGTATTCAGCTTGCGGGGAAAACCGCTTAATTGTTACAACCTGAGCAAGAAAGTGGTCTATGAGAATGAGGAATTCAATTTACTTCAGCATGCCCTCAATATCGAAGATGGCATCGAAGGGCTGCGCTACCGGAAGATCATTATTGCCACGGATGCGGATGTGGATGGCATGCACATCCGGTTGCTGCTGATGACCTTTTTCCTTCAGTTCTTTCCGGACCTGGTAAAGCAGGGACATGTGTTTATCCTGGATACCCCGCTGTTCAGGGTGAGAAACAAAAAAGAAACAATCTATTGTTATTCGGAGGAGGAAAAGAAACAGGCGATGGAGAAACTGGGAAAGAACCCGGAAATCACCCGCTTCAAGGGGTTGGGGGAAATCTCACCGCAGGAGTTTGAAACGTTTATCGGAGAAAATATCCGGCTCAACCCCATCATCATGAAGAAGGATACCACCATCAAACAATTGCTGTCTTTCTACATGGGCAAAAATACGCCACAGCGCCAGGATTTTATTGTGGATAACCTGAGGATTGAAAAAGACCTGGTGGAGGAATTGTCCGTTTAATACAAAAATGTTATAATTGTAATTTAATTGCAATATATATAATTTTGCAGTATTATTACAATATGAAACAGTTTATCCTGATGGCTGATGTGATCAGAAGCTCCGAAAAGGAGCCGGAAAACCTGATGGAATCATTCTCAGGAATAGTGGATGGCATCAATGAGCAGTATAGTGGTTCGCTGCTGTCGCCACTAACCATCACGCTGGGTGATGAATTCCAGGGGGTGGTAACCGGGCTCACCGAGGGCATCGAGATCATTTTCTCCCTGGATGAGGAATTGCTGAAGGTCAGGGAGCCTTATTATCTTCGGTATGTGCTTCACTACGGTGAAATTGCCACACCGGTTAACCGCAGCAAGGCGCATGGCATGCTGGGGGAAGGATTGACAAAGGCCAGGGCATCCCTGGAGCATATGAAAAAGGACGGCCAGGAAGTGCAGGTGAGCGGGTTGACGGAGGAAATGAGTGAACGGATGAACATGACCTTCTTTCTGTACCGGTCGTTGTATAATGACTGGCACAGGAAAGACAGGCAGACCGTGTTTGATTTTCTGCGTTACCAGGATTACAAGAAAGTGGCGTCGCTACATGACCGGGATAATTCGTCGATGTGGCGAAAGGAGAGGAGCTTAAAAATAAAAGAGTTTAAAACCGCCAGGAAATTATTAAAATTACTTGCCGATGAATACTAGCTGGATCGCCGCTGCGATCATTATCGGAACCGAGCTGTTCAGCATTGCCTTGTTTACGGCCATTGCACGGATCAGCAAATCGTCAAAATCAGTCAATGCCGGGAGCATCTTCAAAGGACTGTTTGAACGGGCATTCATCGTTTTTGCACTGCTTACCGGTTATCCGCAGGCGCTGACTTTTTTTGCTGCACTAAAGATAGGGACCCGGATCAAGGACGATGAGCGCATTTCCAATGACTATTACCTGGTAGGTAATCTAATTTCCGTAGCGCTCGCTATTTTGTATACGGTATTACTTCAAAACCTTTTAAATATATAACGATAACTGAGTGGAAGAAAAGGATAATAATAACCAGGAGGAAACTCCGGAAAATTACGGGGACGAAGATCAGATCCACGATGTATTACCCGTTTCGGGAATGTATGAAGACTGGTTCCTGGATTACGCATCCTATGTGATCCTGGAACGTGCCGTCCCGGCGGTGGAAGACGGGTTCAAGCCGGTTCAGCGCCGGATCATGCACGCCCTGAAGGAAATGGACGACGGCCGGTTCAACAAAGTGGCCAATGTGATAGGTTCCACCATGCAATACCACCCGCACGGTGATGCATCCATCGGGGATGCGATCGTAAACCTCGGTCAGAAGGACCTTCTTATTGAAACCCAGGGAAACTGGGGGGATATCCGCACCGGTGACAGCGCGGCGGCGCCGCGGTACATTGAGGCGCGTCTCTCAAAATTTGCCCTGGACGTCGTGTACAATCCGCAAACCACAGATTGGCAGTTATCCTATGATGGCAGGAAGAAGGAACCGGTCACGCTGCCGGTCAAATTTCCGTTATTACTGGCGCAGGGTGTGGAGGGAATCGCCGTGGGATTGTCCACCAAGATCCTGCCCCACAATTTCTGTGAACTCATCACGGCTTCCATTGATATTCTTAAAGGGAAAAAGCCTAAAATCTATCCGGATTTCCCTACCGGGGGAATGGCGGATTTTTCAGAATATAATAACGGCCTGCGCGGCGGAAAGATTAAGGTCAGGGCCCGAATTGAGGAATATGACAAGAAAACCCTGGTGATTAAGGATATTCCTTATTCAACCACGACCACCGGCCTTATTGATTCCATCATTAAGGCCAATGACAAAGGAAAGATCAAGATCAAGCAGGTGGTAGACAATACCGCAAGGGATGTGGAGATTCTGGTCACCCTGGCCTCAGGACAGTCACCGGATATCACGATCGATGCCCTGTATGCCTTTACCGATTGTGAAATATCCATATCTCCCAATGCCTGTGTGATCATTGAGGAAAAACCGCATTTTCTTCCCGTCACGGATATACTGAAACGCAATACGGATCAGACCGTGGAGCTGCTGACCCGGGAGCTGGAGATACGCCGGGGCGAACTCAAGGAGAAAATCCTGTTCTCCTCCCTGGAACGAATCTTTATCGAAAACCGGATTTACAGGGACATTGAGGAATGTGAAACCTGGGAAGCGGTGATTGAGACGATTGACAAGGGACTGGACCCATACAAAAAGCAATTCTACCGCGAAATCACCGAAGAGGATATCGTGCGGCTTACCGAGATTAAGATCAAGCGTATTTCGCGCTTCGATTCATTCAAGGCAGATGAGCTGCTTCGAAAGCTGGAAGAGGAGCTGGAAGAAACCGAGCACCACCTGGCTAATATCACCGATTATGCCATTAGTTATTTCCAGAAATTGCTGGAGAAATACGGTAAGGGAAGGGAGCGCAAAACAGAAATCACCTCCCTGGAGAGTATCGACACCACCATCGTCGCAGCAAATAATCAGAAGCTCTATGTGAACCGGGCGGACGGATTTGTTGGGTACGGACTCCGGAAAGACGAATTTGTGTGTGAATGCTCCGACATTGATGACATTATCGTCATTCGAAAGGACGGGAAATTTATGGTCTCCAGGATCTCCGACAAGGTTTTCATGGGAAAGGATATTCTGCATGTGGATGTCTGGAAGAAAGGCGACGAACGTATGACCTACAACCTCATCTACCTGGATGGCAAATCGGGCCGGACTATGATCAAGCGGTTTAATATCACCGCGGTGACCCGGGATAAAGAATATAGCCTGGCCACCGACCACAAAAACTCCAAAGTACATTACCTGACGGCCAATCCAAACGGGGAGGCCGAAGTGGTCACAGTGAAGCTCACTTCTGGTGCCAAAGCCCGTAAAAAGGTATTCGATTTTGACTTTGCCGAGCTGGACATCAAGGGGCGTGGAGCCAAAGGAAATATTCTTACCAAATATCCGGTAAGGAAGATCGAACTCAAATCAGAGGGAGTCAGCACACTGAGCGGCCTGGATATCTGGTATGATGATTCGGTTGGCAGGCTCAATACGGACGGCCGCGGACAGCATATCGGGAAATTCAACGGGGATGACAATATCCTGGTGATCTATAAGGACGGCACCTACGAACTGACCTCTTACGAGCTAACCAACCGGTATGACTACAATAAAATTGAGCTGATAGAACGCTTTGATCCGGATCAGGTTATCAGTGCAGTTTATTATGACGGAGAAAGCAAAACACATTATGTCAAGCGTTTTCAGATCGAAACTTCCTCCCTGAACAAGCGCTTCCCCTTTATCAGCGAAACCAGCGGTTCGAAACTTATGCTTGTGTCCACGATGGACAAGGTCGTAGCCCAGGTGACCTTTACCCGCGGACGCGGCAAGGGAAATGAAACCGAGACCGTCAACCTGAATGATCTGATCGATGTGAAGGGCTGGAAAGCAATAGGAAATAAGCTTAGCAGTTACCAGGTGAAGAAAGTGAAACTTGATGAGGAGGCGTCAGGAAATTCCGAAAAGAAAGACAGGAAGAAGGATCAGAAAGAGGACAGCGGTGAATCGGCGGCGGAAGAAAAAAAGACAGGCGGGGGAGAAGAAAAGACAAACGGGGGAGAAGAACCTCAAGACAAGAAAGAAACCCGGGAGAAGAAGCCCGAGACAAAAAACGAACCGGACAAGCCATCTGCCAAAGCCTCTGACAAGGAAGAGCAGGGCCGAAAGGGAGGAAAATCGGGATATAACCCCGGTGAAACAATAGAATTTGACTTCTGATGGATTCCCGGCTGCTCGCGTATATGGGAGAATTTGTTACCGGGAGCCGAAAGGAGCTGATCGAGAAGGTGCTTACAAAGAGAACCAGGATGCTTACTGTGGTCCTGGAAGACATTTACCAGCCGCAAAATGCCAGTGCTGTGATCCGCACCTGTGACTGTTTCGGGATTCAGGACCTGCATGTGATTGAAAATAATAATCAGTTTCACATAAATCCTAACGTTGTTCACGGGGCATCCAAATGGGTTGACCTGTACCGGTATTCAGGGCACGGCGCAAATACGGAAGAATGTATCCGTTTATTACGTGAAAAAGGATATCGTATACTTGCCACCACACCTGACCCGTCTGCAATGCATGTATATGATTATTCGCTGGATCAACCTGCCGCTGTCCTGTTCGGCACCGAGAAGACCGGGCTCACCAAAACAGCATTTTCAATGGCAGATCAGGCGGTGACCATCCCGATGTTTGGCTTCACAGAAAGCCTTAACCTGTCGGTATCGGCTTCTCTCGTGCTCAGCATTCTCCGGGAAAAACTGGAAGAATCCCCGTTGTCCTGGCAACTTACAGCAGAGGAAAAAGATGAAATCAGGCTGAAATGGTACAGACATTCTGTGAGTCGTTCGGATATTTTGGAGCGTGAGTTTATGAAAAACCTCAGGGAATGAATAATATTGACTACTATAGCTGACTTTATTTGAAAAGACTAGTAACGATAGCGGGGTGGTTGATGACGGCGGGTGTGGTCATGATTCTTTTTTGTAACATCTGGATCTACATCAGCACGAAGGAACGAGTGATGAGTGATACGGATAGTTTGCCGAATGCGAGGGTTGCCCTCGTCCTCGGTACGAGTCCGAATACCGTTACCGGCGGCACGAATCCTTATTTTGCAGCACGAATGAAAGCCGCGGCCGAGTTGTATAAGCAGGGTAAGGTGAGCCACATACTCGTAAGTGGTGACAATGGATCACCCTTTTACAATGAGCCCGAACGGATGAAGAAAGCGCTGATGAACAACCATGGGATACCGGCCGAATCCATCACACTGGATTATGCAGGCTTCAGAACGCTTGACTCGATTGTGCGGTGTAAGAAGGTATTCGGGCAAAATGAAGTGATCATCGTTACGCAATCTTTTCATTCTTATCGCGCTTTGTTCATATCGGACTATTACCACCTTAAGGCATGGGCCTATGTGGCCCCGGCCACGTCGACCGGTAAAATAAAGGTTCTTTTCAGGGAATATCTTGCCCGGACCCTGGCCGTCTGGGATTTATACCTGATACACCGGGAACCAAAATTTTTAGGAAAAAAGGAAACCTTGTCCTGATAAATTCAGTATAACTCTTTCGTTATCGAGGCTGTGAAGTCAATTTTTTTCAAATACCGCGCCCTGTTGCTGCTAGCCTTTATTTCGGGGCCATGTGCTGTCCATGCGCAATCGGTAACGATTACCGGAAAAGTCACCGATGCCAATACCGGGGACCCGATTCCTTTTGTAAACGTTTATTTTCCGGGAACAAGCATAGGTACCACCACCTCTTTCGAAGGGTATTATGAGCTCCGGACTTCCGATCCGGGCGACTCTCTGTCCGCCTCCTACATCGGGTATGTAACACGAACGAAAGTGCTGCCGGCTGGTACCAGCGTGGTGCTTAACTTTCAGCTGGAGGAGAATGTCATCAGTCTTGACGAAGTTGTCTTCGTCGCCGGGGAAAATCCTGCCTACCCGATCATGAGACGGGTAATAGACCGGAAACAATATAACGACAAACGCAGGCTTGATGCCTATGAATACGAGACCTACACCAAGATCGAAGTGGATGTGGATAATATCTCGGAGAATTTCAGGCAGAAGAAATTCATGCAGAAGATAACCAGGGTAATGGACAGTGTGGACCAGATCGCAGGAGAAGATGGCAAGCCAATTCTCCCCATGTTCATTTCAGAGTCCATTTCAAAATTTTATTTCCGGCAGACACCGCGTTCACAGCATGAGAAAATATTAAAAACACGGATCCAGGGCGTGGGTGTTGAAGACGGCACGCTGGTTTCCCAGTTCATAGGATCGTCCTTTCAGCAATACAACTTCTACGAGAACTGGTTGAATATAGTAGGTAAGGAATTCGTTTCCCCCATTGCCGACGGATGGCGGCTTTATTATGACTACGACCTTGTAGACAGCGCCTACGTGGAAGGGGACTATTGCTACCGGCTTGATTTCTTTCCCCGAAGTGAACAGGACCTGGCTTTTGCCGGGAGTATGTGGATCACTCAGAAGGAGTACGCCGTCAAGCAGATTGATGCTACCGTAGCCCGAACGGCCAACCTTAACTATATTGAAAAAATCAAAATACAACAGGAACTGGCACCTACCGATGCGGGCCCCTGGATTCCTGTAAAAAACAGGGTACTGCTGGATATCGGGGAAATTACCAAGGGGATGGCAGGACTGCTGGCTAAATTTTATACCTCCAACAAGGATGTGGTAGTCAACCAGCCAAAAGACCTTAAGTTCTATGTTCGTCCGATAGAGGTATCGGAAGACTTTATGATCGGTTCAGATGATTCCTTCTGGAGCTCACGCCGGCATGAACCCCTTACACCGACAGAAATGAGTGTCTATCAAATGATTGACACACTAAACAACATCCCGGTGGTGCGAACTTATACCGACATTCTGAAGGTAGTGGTAAACGGCTACAAGCGAATAGGAAAGTTTGACCTGGGGCCGTATCTCACCCTGTACTCCAATAACTCCGTGGAAGGCAACAGGCTGACGGTAGGGGGTCGCACCAATATCCACTTTAGCAATAAATGGATTCTTGGCGGCTATGTTGGCTACGGGTTCAAGGATACTGAATTCAAGTACCGTGCCTTTGCCGAATATATTTTTGACCGGTACCGGTGGACAACCTTCAGGCTGGAGCACACCAAAGACATTGACCAGGTCGGGCTTGAAGTGGAAAACCTGCTGAACAACATCGTTTTCCTCACTGCCACCCGCTTTGGCGACCTGAACCGACCGTATTACCATACCACTACCGCCTTTACGTTTCAGCGGGAAGTATTTAAAGGGATCACCCCGTCCATTTCTCTCCGGCACCGGCAATATGATCCGATTTTCGAGTTTGCCTATTACGAGGACAACGCCATATCAGAGGAGAACCTGAGAACTGATTTTCAGACCACCGAAGCAATTGCCCAGCTCCGCTTTGCCAAGGATGAGCTTCATATTCAGGACGAGAATCAACGGATCTCCCTGGGGACACAGAAATGGCCGGTATTCACGATCCGGTACGTTCGTGGAATCAACAGCTTCCTGGGCGGTGATTTCAGCTACAATA
Source organism: uncultured Roseivirgaceae bacterium (assembly GCA_964563925.1). Taxonomy (GTDB): domain Bacteria; phylum Bacteroidota; class Bacteroidia; order Cytophagales; family Cyclobacteriaceae; genus JAUILA01. The sequence continues at coordinate 27,040 of CAZLZD010000036.1, forward strand.
AGCTGGGTATCAATATTTCAAACGATATCAATATGGGGCTGCTCGGCACCAGCACTTTTTCCCTCACTGCGGAGAAGATCTTTGAGCCGGTCCCTTATCCTTTGCTGGCGAATCATATCGGAAATGAATCGTTGTTCTATACTTCCGCGGCTTATAACCTGATGAACTATTCTGAGTTTGTCAGTGACGAATACCTCGCGTTTCGGTACAACCATCATTTTGAGGGTTTCCTGCTGAACCGCATCCCGCTTATGAAAAAACTGAAGTGGCGATTGCTGGCCACAGCAAGCATTCTGTACGGAAGGTTGTCGGAAGAAAATCTTGAGTTACTGCCACCAGCCATGCCTGACGGCACCCCCACACTTCCCTTCGGTGCGCTGGAACGGGATCCGTATGTCGAACTGGGCTATGGGGTGGAGAATATCTTCAAAGTGTTGCGCGTTGATTTTTTCCACCGAATGACCTACCTGGACAATCCTGACGTGGACAACTTCGGCGTTAAGATCAGCTTCCAGTTTATTCTGTAACGCAGCAGACATAAAAAAACCCCGCCGTTTACCGGCAGGGTTTCATTAATTCATTGAATATCTTACAGCTTCGATTCACCGTCCTCATACAGTGCGGTGATCTCCTGTGTCGTCAGTACTTTATTGAATACCCACAACGCGCTCATTGAACCCTTGAAATCCAGGTCAAAATAGCAATAGTTGGAACGGCCAATAAAATTACTGGTCCGGGCCTCATTCACGACCGGATGTCCGTCCGATTTACTTGCTGCAAGGGCTCCGTCCACATAAATGGCCATTTCACCCCCCGGTGATATGGTCGCAACATAAAAGTGGGTTGAACCGTTTACGATGGCATTGCTCGCCGTCAGCCGGCCGGTTGTGGTATTCAGCGGCCGATCGTCATCGATCCAGCTTGTCAGGGCAAGGTCATTGGTTTCGTCCAGCCTGGAAAACGTAACATTCAGGGCTCCGTTGTCACCGATATTCTGTCCAATTCCGCTTTCCATGTCCTTACCCAGGTCAATGATCCGCTCAAATTTACGGTTCTCATTGAAATTGACCCATCCTGCAACCGAGAAACCTTCCCCCCAGATTGCTCCTGTATCTGGTGCGCCAATATAGCTTGAGCTTACACCGCAATCAGGAGTGGAGGCACTCTCATCAAAAGTATATCCTGTACCCAGTCCGGTCGAGAAGCTGGTTACTCCCACCAGGTTAAGTTCAGAAGGATCTGAAAAATCAATTACCGCGGATTGCTTCAGTGCACTTACATCCACCACAGGAGTAGGGTCTCCTCCGTCGTCATCACTGCCACAGGAACTGATGAGCAGAAACATTCCCAATACCCCTCCTGTAAGGGCAAGATTGATTATTTTACGCGTGTTTTTCCAAGAGCTAAACATTGATGATATTTTTTATTGGTTTTTAATCGTTATATATACTTTTACACTATGAAAACGTAACCCTGCAAAAAGGTAATAATCCACAGGTATGTTTCGTTTCCGGTTATAAAAGATTTACGTCCAAATTTATGCCAACTCCCTAATTACTATAATGTATTTTGAAGAAAAAGGTTTTTAAATATTACTATTATGTGTTTATGTGCCTGTTTATCAGCTGTGTACAGGTATCCAATGACCCTATTGAAAACACCAGGGTTGACGGGGAGAATTCAGCGCGTTATGTTCTGGCCAATGTCACCGGCAGATCCGCCGAAACGCACTACCTGAGGGCCCGTGCATTCCTTGAGCTGGGGGAGTTGGAGAATGCCCACCGGGAGCTGACAAATGAAGTCATGCAGCGAAGTGTGGATGCACGATACTCGTTTCTTCTCGGCAAGGTGAGTTACCTGCAGGGCAACTATACCCAGGCTCAAAAACATCTCAGGGACGCCCTGGAGCTGGGTTTTAACCAACCGGAGCTATTCCGTTTGCTGGCTAACACCTACATGCAGCTGGGCTTTAACAGCCGTGCCCTGGCCACGACGGAAAGGCTGCTCACCCTGGACCAGACCCCGGAAAATGAAAGCCTTAAGGGAACCGTATTGTTGTCCCTCGGAGACACCGCGCGTGCTGTGGAATATTTTACACAATCCATGGGCAAGGATTCATCATTGGTCACCAATTATCATGAACTACTAAATGTCTACCTGACCCGTAAACAAACAGCTCCCGCCCGAATATTAATCGACCGGTATCTTTCCCGGTATCCCGCCGACCTGGAGATGCTTTCGCGAAAGGGTACATTGCTTATGCAGCAGAACAACTATGCCCGTGCCAGGGTAGTGTTCGATACGCTCATGCAGCTTGAGCCCCGTAATCCGTTTTACCTCCAGCAACACAGCAAAGCCTATTTCCTGGAGGGCCGGTACGATTCTGCATTGATCCAGGCCCGAAGAGCGCTGGTACTCGATGAAAACGATGTGGCCACCAGAGTGATCGTGGCGGAGTCGCTTGAGAACCAGCGATTATTTGACGAGGCAAGGGACGTGTATGCACGCTTGCTGGCTTCAGATTCCTCGATCGTGGCTGCCAGGGAAGGATATGACCGGATCATCAGGCGGGAAAACTACTTGCGCTACCTGCGGCAGCAGGAGCAGAAAAAGCAGGAAATGCCGATGCCAGACCTCACCCCGATTACTCCCAATAATTAAGTACCCGAGGCTAAAACAACCGGCCTGCATTCTACTATTTTCCATTAATTATGCATCTTTGCCCTGTAGTAAAATTTTAAGGAAATCAATTCTTTTATGATCAATATCACCCTACCGGATGGCTCCGTCAGGCAATATGACAAACCAGTCACCGGGCATGAGATCGCCCTGGATATCAGTGAAGGTCTCGCCAGGAATGTACTGGCTGTAGAGGTCAATGGCCAGATATGGGACTCCTTCAGGCCAATCCCAGCTGATGCGACAGTGAAATTATTAACCTGGAACGATGAGGGTGGTAAAACTACGTTCTGGCATTCTTCGGCCCACCTGCTCGCAGAGGCGCTTGAGTCACTTTATCCGGGTGTAAAATTCGGGATCGGTCCTCCGATAGAAAATGGCTTCTATTATGACATAGACCTGGGTGACCGGGAATTTGGTGAAGATGACCTGGCCGCGGTGGAGAAGAAAATGATCGAGCTGGCCCGCGAAAAAAACGAATTCTCCAGGAAAGAGATCTCCAAAAACGATGCGCTGGCGTATTACCAGCAAAAGGGGGATGAATATAAAATCGAACTGATCAATGATCTTGAAGACGGTACGATCACCTTCTACAACCAGGGGAATTTCACAGACCTTTGCCGGGGTCCGCATATCCCGCACACCGGCTTTATTAAAGCGGTTAAGCTGCTGAATGTGGCAGGAGCCTACTGGCGCGGGGACGAAAAGAGGAAACAGCTGACACGCATTTACGGGATTACTTTCCCCAAGCAAAAAGAGCTCGGTGAATACCTGGAACGCCTTGAAGAAGCCAAAAAACGGGATCATCGGAAACTGGGCAAGGAACTCGAACTGTTCACGTTTTCCGAAAAGGTTGGAATGGGGTTGCCGCTATGGCTTCCAAAAGGCACGATTCTCAGGGAGCGCCTGGAGAATTTTATGCGGCGGGCCCAGGTAAGGGCCGGTTATGACCCCGTGGTTACTCCGCATATCGGTTCCAAGCAATTATATGTCACCTCCGGTCACTATGATAAATACGGAGAGGACAGCTTCCAGCCCATTCATACCCCGCATGAGGGAGAAGAGTTCCTGTTGAAGCCGATGAACTGTCCGCATCACTGTGAGATTTACAACGCCAAACCGCGGTCCTACAAAGACCTGCCGGTGCGCCTGGCCGAATTCGGAACGGTGTACCGCTACGAACAAAGCGGTGAATTGCATGGATTGACGCGTGTCAGGGGTTTTACCCAGGATGACGCCCATATATTCTGCCGTCCTGACCAGGTAAAGCAGGAATTCGTGAAGGTGATTGACCTGGTTCTTTACGTGTTCAAAGCACTCGGGTTTGAGGATTATACCGCCCAGGTATCGCTCAGGGATCCTGACAACAAGGAAAAATACATTGGTGCCGATGAATTGTGGGACCGGGCCGAACAGGAAATCCAGGAGGCGGCCGATGAACGGGGGTTGCGTACAGTTTCCGTCAAGGGAGAGGCCGCTTTCTATGGGCCCAAACTCGATTTCATGGTCAAAGACGCACTCGGGAGAAGCTGGCAGCTGGGAACTATCCAGGTCGATTATACACTTCCGGAACGATTTGAACTGGAATATACCGGATCAGACAATAAAAAACACCGCCCCGTGATGATCCACAGGGCCCCGTTTGGCTCCATGGAGCGGTTTGTGGCAGTGCTGATCGAACATTGCGCAGGTAATTTCCCGCTGTGGCTGGCACCTGACCAGATAGCCGTATTGCCTATTTCCGAGAAATTCCATGATTATGCACAGGAGGTGTTTACGCAGCTCTCAGAAGAGGACGTACGTGGCTTTGTCGATAACCGGGATGAAAAGATCGGACGGAAAATCAGGGATGCCGAGGTTCAGAAGGTTCCCTTCATGCTCATCGTCGGCGAAAAGGAAATGAACGAAGGCAAAGTCTCAGTCAGGCAGCATGGAAAAGGAGACCAGGGAAGTATGGGCCTTGATGATTTTGTGTCATTCTTCAATGAGGAAAGACACATAGGAAACGCTCCCCAGGGATAAGATGCCTTAAAACAGCATATCATTTGAAATATCAAAAATATATCACGATATTTGCAACTTGTTTTTCGAACTTAAATTAAGGAGGTAACAATTAGTAAACAGCGGAATTACAGAAGGGGCTACCGGGGACGGGTTGAAGAGCCCTATCGGGTAAATGAAAGGATAAAGGCTCCCCAGGTGCGGGTCGTTGGAGATAATGTGAAAGTGGACATATATCCACTGGAGCAAGCCCTTAAAATGGCCAAAGAACAGAATCTTGACCTGGTGGAAATATCGCCCAAAGCGGATCCGCCTGTTTGTAAGATTATTGATTACTCCAAGTTTAAGTACGAGCAAAAGAAAAAGCAGAAGGAGATTAAGGCTAACGCCCAGAAAACGGTAATCAAGGAGATCCGTTTCGGGCCTAACACCGAGGAGCATGATTTTAATTTTAAATTAAAGCATGCGATGAATTTCCTGGAGGACGGGGCCAAGGTAAAGGCATACGTGCATTTTGTAGGACGGACTATTGTATTCAAGGAACGCGGGGAAATTCTCCTTTTGAAATTCGCCCAGGCCCTTGAAGAGTATGGTAAAGTGGAGCAGATGCCTAAGCTGGAAGGAAAACGGATGACCATGTTCATTTCTCCAAAGCCCAAGACAAAGAAAAAGTAAAACAGATCGGAAAACAGATATATTATGCCAAAAGTAAAGACCAAAGCAGGAGCTAAGAAGCGTTTCAAGCTTACCGGGACCGGCAAAATTAAGCGCAAGCATGCGTTTAAAAGCCACATCCTGACCAAGAAAGAAACCAAGCAGAAGCGAAATCTTACAAAAATGACACTGGTTCACAAAGCTGATGAGCCGAATGTCAAGGCGATGCTTAACCTTTAAGCAATCGCCCCAGGTTTATTTATGTTATACCAGGGTACGGGTTCAAGAATTCAGCAGAATCACCTGTAACCAAAAACGAAAAAGAAAATGCCAAGATCAGTAAATCATGTTGCGTCAAAAGCACGCAGGAAAAAAATCCTGAAAGCCGCGAAGGGTTATTTCGGGAGAAGAAAAAACGTATGGACCGTTGCCAAAAACGCGGTTGAAAAAGGATATCAGTATGCATACCGCGATCGCAAGGCGAAGAAGCGCGATTTCAGAAAACTCTGGATTCAGCGTATCAACGCCGGTGCACGTGCACACGGAATGTCCTATTCACAATTAATGGGTAACCTGAAGAAAGCGAATATTGACCTGAACCGGAAGGTGCTGGCAGACCTCGCCATGAATCACCCCCAGGCCTTTGAAGCTATTGTGAATAAAGTAAAATAAATAAAGCACACCGATCTGTTAACCCTGTGGCCGTCAAGTCACAGGGTTTTTTATTTCGCTAAACCAGGCATCCAGGCGATCAGTATTCTCCGTCAGCTTTTTACCGCACCATTCCGAGATACTGCCCAGGTGCAGCGCATTGCAGGTGAATGCCTCATCCGGCGAGACCTCGTCGGGAATGGCCAGCACCTCGTTCACACTTTTTCCTTCAGCCCTGATGACTTCGGTAATATGATCACGCATTACACCCCTGACACAACCACTTTCAACCGAAGGGGTATACCATGTATCATTCTCCCGCCAAAAAATGTTGCTCTCAATGCATTCGGCAATCATACCTTCGGTATTACAAATAATCAGGTCATCCAGTCCGCGCTCTCCGCATTCAAAGGATGCCATCACATAGGGCTGGGCACTCATTGATTTGGCTCCGGACCAGGGGAAGACAGCGATCCTGACTGTTTTGGACACATCCAGGCGAATACCCGTTTTCAGCGAGGGCCGGTCGGAAGCGGTAACGGTCACAGCCCAGTTTACATGCCGCTCCCGGGTGCGATAACCACCCGGTTGTCCGGCACGCCTCCAGATCATCAGCTTAACCTTTACCTGCGGGGATTCAATCTCATTGAGCTGGATCAGTGTATCCGCATTTTCCTCAATGAAGCGAAGCTCATTTTCCGGAAGGTCAAAGTGAAAGGCAGATGCCGAACGCATTACCCGCTCCAGGTGGTTTTCGAGCAGCGGAATATTGCCTTCAGTCCACAGCATAGTCTCAAAAAAGCCATCTCCGTATTGAAATGCGCGGTCATGCGACGACCAGGGGATGGGTTCGTCGATCAGGTTGCCATTAAAGAGTACTTTCATCATTTATCAATTTATTTCGTCAAGGTAAAATGCCACCTTACAAGGGAAATGAACCACTCAGAATGATTCCCTAAGAAGGCCTTCGAATAATAGTTAATATTGCTTTGAACGTACCTAAAGATGGCAGAAAAAAGTGGAATTTTTGATATGATCGGACCGGTAATGATCGGACCTTCGAGTTCGCACACTGCGGGTGTCGTCAGGATTGCACGCGCTGCCATTCGCATACTGGGTGAAGCTCCTGCGGAAGCGGTCATTACCTTTTACAATTCGTTCGCCCGTACCTATGAGGGACACGGCAGTGACCGCGCGATCATAGCCGGGCTCCTTGATTTTAAGGCCGATGATGCACGAATCCGGGAGGCCTTTACACATGCCGGCCATAAAAACCTGAACTACCGTTTCCGATCGGTTGGAAATGCATCCACCCTCCATCCAAATACAATTAAGCTGGAACTGACGGGTGCTTCCCGTTCTGCGGTTGTGGTCGGGGAAAGCCGTGGCGGGGGCGTGATCAGCATTGAGGAAGTGGACGGGTTCAAGGCAGGATTCTCCGCCAGTATGCATACCATTATTATCAAGGCGCGCGATGTACAGGGCAGCATTGCCTATATCTCAAACATCCTCGCCAATGACCATTGCAACATCGCGACCATGAGTGTATCCAGAAAGGGCAAGCATGACCTGGCCTGCCTGGTGATTGAAATGGATTCCGGCCTAAGGCCTATAACCCTGGAGTATTTGCGAAGCCTGGATTGGGTGCAGGAAATTATCTATATACCAGACATTGACTTATAAGTGGCAATAAATATGAAATACCTTCTGATCTGTACACTCCTGATTTTGTCCGGGTTCCGGCTTATGGGCCAGCAGCAGGATTCCATCTGGACGTTGCAGGAATGCATAACCTATGCCCTTGAAAATAACCTCAACCTTGAGCGTAGTGAGCTGAACGTAAGTTCATCCGAAATAAACTACAAACAGTCGCAGATGGCATTTCTTCCGAGCCTGAATGCCCAGGGATCTGTTGGCCGGAACTGGGGGCGTTCCATTGATCCCACGTCCAACTTATTTGTTAACCAGCAAATTAATTCAGCAAATATGAGCGGTTCTGCGAGCCTGCCCATATTCGGTGGGTTTACCCGGCAGAATACCCTCAAACAAAATGAATATGCGTACCGGGCCAGTGAAATGAATTTTAAGGCCTCCGAAAACGATGTCATTCTCAACATCATAGGTTTTTATACCAACGTCCTGTTTGCACGTGAATTAATGGAAAATGCACGGAAGCAGCTTAACACATCCGAGCAGCAGGAATCCCGGACCCGGATACAGGTCGAATCGGGGGCGCTTCCCCGGGCAGACCTCCTGGAGATTCAGGCACAGAAGGCAACCAATGAATTTAACCTGGTAAGCCGGCAAAATGAATACCAGCAGGCAAAGCTTCAGCTTAAGCTTGCCATGCAGCTGCCTCCGGAGGCGAATGTGGATATCGAAGTTCCTGAAATTGACGTGACGGCTGATCCGGTGCTTGAGCTTACCGCCTACGAGATTTACCAAATTGCCCTGAACAATATGCCCGAGGTAAAAGCGGCTGAATATGATGTCTCGAGTTCGGAAATGGGTATTAAAGTAGCAAAAGGCAACCTGTACCCGACACTGGGATTGTCGGCCAATATGTTCACCAACTATTCGAACATCCGGGATCAGCGGATTATTCCGGATGGAACGACCACACCGGTAACCCAGCAGATCGGGGTTGTGCAGTCTACCGGAGAAGCTGTCGTGGCCACGGTGGAAGTTCCCAATACCTCCACTGAGCCCTTTGGCTTTCCGGAACAGTTCAATGAAAACCTGAGTACCACGGTATCACTTGGAGTAAGCATACCCATATTTAACCGGTTTGCTACGCGCTACGACATTGAACGGGCCAAGATTTCCAATCAGCAGGCACTCATCACCGAACGCGAAACAAAATACCTGCTTTGGCAAACCATTCAGCAGGCTTACAACGATGTGGAGGCGGCGGCAAAATCATACACGGCCTCACTCGTACAGGTTGAAGCAAGGGAAGAGGCCTTTCGGGTCATTTCCCGGCGGTATGAGATCGGCGCCGTTAACTTTGTGGATTACCAGGTATCCGAAACGCAATACTTTCAGGCGCAGTCTGACCTGGTGCGTTCCAAGTATGATCTGATTTTCAAACAAAAAATTCTGGACTTTTATCAGGGCAAACCCCTGGAACTATAGTTATGGCAAAGAAACGCAATTCAAATAAGTGGCTTTATTATGTATTAGGGGTACTGCTTCTCCTCATCGTCTTCTTGTTTGTAGCCCGGTCACAGGGTTGGATAGGCGCAAAACGTACCCTGGAAGTAGAGCTTACCGAGGCCAGGAAGGTCTCCATTACCGAAACAGTAAGTGCATCGGGAATGGTTCAGCCGGTCATTGAAGTAAAACTCAGCCCGGAAGTTTCGGGTGAGCTTATTGAGCTGAATGTCGAAGAAGGCGACTCCGTAGTGGAAGGGCAGATGCTGGCCAAAGTGAGGCCGGACAATTTTATTGCTGCCCTTGAGCAGGCCCAGGCATCCCTGAATCAGCAGAAAGCCAATCAGCTTTCTTCGCAGGCTGCACTTGCCCGGGCAGAGGCCACCTTTCAGCGGGCGGAACTGGAATACAACCGGCAAAAGAAGCTGTATCAGGAGAAGGTCATCTCCGATGCGGAATGGGAGCTTGCCCAGCAGAATTATCAGATTGCGCAGAACGACCTTAAGTCCGCCAGGCAATCGGTGGAGGCCGCCAATTATATTGTGAAAAGCAGCAGGGCTTCCCTGTCCCAGGCACAGGAAAATCTGCGCCGGACAACCGTGACATCTCCCATGAGCGGCACTGTATCCAAACTAAATGTTGAACAGGGTGAAACGGTTTTGGGTACCCAGCAATTCCAGGGTACGGAGATTATGCGCATTGCAGACCTTGATCAAATGGAAGTGAGGGTGGATGTAAATGAAAACGATATAATCCGGGTCTCAATGGGTGATACAGCGGTTATTGATGTGGATGCCTATTCTCACCTCGACAAAGAATTTAAAGGTGTGGTAACTTCCATTGCCAATACAGCAAATGACAAGGCCACAGCGGATGCGGTTACGGAATTCCAGGTGAAGATCCGTATTCTCAATTCTTCCTACCAGGACCTTGTCAATCAGGGTAACCGCTTTCCTTTCCGGCCGGGCATGACTGCGAGTGTGGATATTATCACCCAGCAGAAAGATGGTGTACTCTCAGTACCCCTGGCAGCTGTTACCACACGCGAAGAGGATCAGGGAGGTGAAGAAAATGAGGGTGGATCCCTGGTGGTCTCGGAAGATCGCCGTGAGGTGGTATTCGTTATGGAAAACGGGGTGGCTTCATTGCGTGAAGTAGAAACAGGAATCAGTGATTTCGATAATATTGAGGTCCTGAGTGGTGTTTCGGAAGGCGAAACAATCATCAGCGGACCGTTCCTCATCGTATCAAAGCGTTTGAAGGACGGTGACCCGGTGTCCAAAGCTGGCCCGAGGGGAAGAAATGACAATGGAGATGAGGAGGAAGCTGACGATTAACTAATTTCCTTATAACATTCCGCCGTCTGACGTGCCATTGTATGGTAATCAAAGCGGGCCAGTGTGTGCCTGGCTGCCTCTACCATGCGGCGCGTCTCTTCCGGGTGATTCAGGGCATGCATTATCTCGCGGGCAAATCCCGTCGCGTCACCCGGACTAACCAGCCTGCCTGTCCTGCCGTGATCTATCATTTCAGGTATTCCTCCTGTTCTGGAAGCAACAACCCCGGTTTTACAGGCAAAGGCATCCAGCACTGAGGTACCCAGTCCTTCCTGCAGGGAGGTAAAGGCGAACAAGTCAAATTGCTGAAGGTACTCCAGGGGATGATGTACGTGCCCCGTAAAGGAAACATGGGGCCGGATACCCAATTGATCAGTACGTTTTTCAAGCGATCCGCGCAAGGGGCCGTCACCAACAATCACGAACTTCAGGTCGCTGGCCTCAGACAGACATATCTTCGCCGCATTCAGAAATGTGTCAATATCCTTTTCCGGTGAAAGTGCCGCAATTATACCCACGACCCTGTGATTCTCCGGCACAGACAATTCCGCCCTCAGGTCAAAGGAAGGTCTTATGACCTTTCCCGGATCAATACCGCTGTGAATGGTGACCGCTTTCTCCGGCTCCGAAAGGTAATCCTGCATGACCTTCCGGATATAATCAGACACACAGATTATCCGGCGCACCTGCGGGTGGTTATACCTCCGGCGAGTCAGGATATTTCCCGAAGGCATTACCGCTACGCGCCGGCTTACCACTACCGGCAATCCCAAACCCAGCGTGAGGGATGCCCAGGCAAGCACGTGTGCCTTGCCGGTATGACAATGGACCAGGTCAATGGAAAATTCCCTGCAATACTGCCTGAGCCGAAGGGCTGCCGGGACCAGTGCCGGTGCTGAAAAGGAAGCGGCCTCAAATGGAATATTTTCCTGCCTGCAATACGATTCAAACGCAGAACCCCGTCGGCAGAACACATAATGTTTTACCTCATTGGTTCCCCTGATGAGATACGCAATTTGCTGTTCACCGCCCCTCCAGGTGCGTTCGGAGCTGATGTGTAGCACCCTGGTCATATTTCCTTCCCTTTTCTTAATTCGGCCAGCTTGCTGTATTTCAGAAAGCGATAGTACCCGCTGTTCTTGCATACAATGAATCCGTAATAACCATCCAGAATCCCCAGCTTGATAATGTAATTACGAAAAAAGGTGAAGGCCGGATAAAGGAATAAATGCCAGAAAGGAATGACTTTCTTTCCTTTTTTATGTGCTTCACGTGCAGCAATATCAGAAAATTTATTCATCTGGGTCAGATGCTCACCGATCGTGTGATAGGTGTAATGCAGCAGGTCACCCTGCAAATTTTTCGGGCTGACATCCTCGCTAAGCACAACCGTATCATGGGGATTAGTGCCTCCCCAGCGCCCCTTTCTTCGGTCCCACAGCCTGATCTTGCGCCCCGGATACCATCCGCAGTGATGGATCCACTGACCGCAGTAGGAGGTGAGCCTGCTTATTTTCCAGGCATCATGCTGCCAGTCACTCTTAAGCAGAAGAATCGACTCCTGCAATTCAGCAGTCAGTTCCTCATCCGCATCCAGCGAAAGTATATGATGAAACCGTGCCTGATCCACGGCATAATTCTTTTGCTGGATATGACCTTCGAAGGGATGCGTGATAAACCGGACCTTAAACTCCTCACAGATAGCACGTGTATCATCCGTACTGAAGGAATCCACGACTAGGATCTCGTCGGCAACGGGCATCAGCGAGGACAGGCAACGACGTATATTCTTTTGTTCGTTATAGGTAATTACCACGGCGGAAATCTGGATAGGGTTACTCATGCCAGGGAATGCATTAATTGTCTGGTTTCAATCTTCAGGGCGCACTTGAAATGTCCTTCCGGACAGGCTGCATGGCCATGTAACCCGCACGGACGGCAGTCGAGTGGCTCGGAAATTTCCACAACCCGGGACTGGTCTGATAAAGGGGTAAAGCCAAATCCGGGCACTGTCGAACAGAATACCGCGGTTACCGGGGCATTCATCGCGGAAGCAAGATGCAGCGGAGCCGAGTCGTTGACATAATTCATCCGGGCATTTTCCATCAACGCGGCTGATCCAAGCAGGGACAATTTTCCGGTCAGGTCATGCATCCTGATCAGCTTGTTATTCACCCCCGCCATAACTTTTTCTGCCACGGCCTTATCACCGGGAGCCCCGAGCAGATAGACCGTAAAGGGCTTATCAATCGCATTCAGGAATTCACTCCATTTTTCAGCTGGCCATTGCTTGGTAAACCACACCGAGGCAGGAGCCACACAGATATACGGACCTTCCTTATCCGGCAATTCATCGTAATGTGATTTTTGCGGGTACAGACGGGGTCTTTTCAACTCAGGCGCAAGATCGGAAAACAATGCATGGTTACGCTCAATCTCATGAAGTGAGCCTTCCGGGTTTATTACGTGCGAATACCTGCTGGTGAACAGGAAGGACATTGGGTTCTTGCGAAAACCACGCAGCTCTCTTCCGCCTGAAAATGCGGTAAGAATCCCCGACGTCGCAAACCGCTGAAAATTTATGACCAGATCAAATTTCTCTTTCCGGATGGAGGAGATCATGTTTCGGACGTTACGCCACTTTTTTGATTTATCCAGCACCCATACCCGGGAAAGCTGAGGGTTGCCCGACAGTAATGATTCATTGCCCTTACGGAGCAGAAAATGAATCTCCGCCCCGGGATGTGCCGCCCGGACAGACTCCACGGCCGAGGTGGCGAGGACGACATCCCCGAGAAATGCAGTCTGGATCAGGAGTATTTTTTGTGGTTTGGCAGTCATCCGGGGCAAAAATACATCTAATTAAAGAAATGCTCCCTGAGTGCCTGGTATACCTTGTGTACGGGAAGACCAACCACCGTGAAATAGGAGCCTTCGATCCGTTCCACTGCAACCATCCCCAACCATTCCTGGATCCCATAGCCACCGGCTTTGTCGTAGGGAGAAAAACCCGACAGGTAGTAATCAATCTCTGCGGTGGATAAGGCTTTGAAATATACCCGCGTAAGATCGTCAAAGCTTATCATTTTGTCTCCCTTCCGGATACAGACCCCGGTGATTACCTCGTGGCTTCTGCCAGAGAGTCGTTGCAGGAGCTTTACCCCCTCATCATAATTGGCAGGCTTACCCAGGATGTCATTGTCCACTTTCACAATGGTGTCGGCTGTAAGCACCAGTTCATCACCCATTCCGCTCAGCTGATCCGCCTTTTTCCTGGCCAGGTATTCGGCCACGCGGGCCGGGTCCATCGTCGCCGGATAAGACTCATCGGCCCGATTGGCGATCACCCTTACCCGGAACCCCGCTTCTTCAAGGAGTTGCCGCCGACGGGGCGAACTAGAGGCAAGGGTCAGATGAATGCTGGAATTCTCCATGTTTTATTGAACTGAAAAGATAACCACAAATAACCTTGGGATAAAAATACGTGGATTTTTGCGGCATGGTGTAGCCACTGTAACAAACCTCCTTTACTTCTTCCATGGAAATCTCATTGGTGATAATGGCCATCTGAGCCTCCTTTCTGATTACCTGTGCCAGGCAATCGGGAAAACTCCGGTCAAAGGAAATATAAGGAGATTTACGCTGATCCCTGCCAGGGATGCCCAGGGCCTTGTCAATGATAAAATAGTGCAGGACAGTGAGATCAAGTCGTTTCACCTCATCCGGGAATTTCCAGGGGATCGATTCCCAGCGGTCCGGTTTCAGACGGAGTTTCCAGGCCACATCCTCAAAAAGCAGTCCGAATGCGAACTCCTTACCCGCCATGATATCAGGCAGCATATGGGCTTCTTCCACCGGCTTGAAAATAAAGTCTTCCTGGAGAATGGAGATGATCTCCTCCTTGTTGAACGATGGCAGCCCACTGACCACCCGGTGGGTGGGCAGAATCCTCAGGTCATGCGCTTCGGTATTGGTAAGAAACATCAGATGGTAATTGTACCCCTCCGTACCCGAGTGGCGGGGATTTTCCTTCGTCATACGCTTCCGGTAACGAAGCGATCCCTCATACCGGTGGTGCCCGTCGGCAAGTATTACCTGCTTGTCCCGGAGTACCTCCATGAATTTACGAATGATCCGTTGATCCTGGATAATGGCAAGCATATCGCGTACTCCCTGGTAGTCCTCATTATCATAGACCGGAGCCTTCATCGCCTCATCCATGAAACCTTCCAGGGTGAATTCGGGATCCGTATACAGCCCGTGAGTGGGAGAGACATTCAGCTGAGTGGCTTCCAGGATTTCAATCCGGTCATTTACCGCATGGGGAATGGTGTTTTCATGCCTGAGAATGACCTGGTCTTCCCAGTCATATGCGAAAATATTGCAAATAAAACCCTTGCGCCGAAAGACTTTCTGGGTGCCCGGCAGGGAGAATTCCTGGTAGTACACATAGATGGAAGGGAGGTGGTCCTGGAGAATGATTTGATCCTTTTTCCAGGATTCAAGTTTTCTGCGAGCACTTCTTGCCGCCTGTGGTCCCTTGGGAACAGAAAGGTGAATACTGTTATGCGGGTTCCGGTACAGGTTCTCCCGTTGTTTCTCTGAAACGACATCGAACAGCGGGGAGGTGAGTGATTCCATGGCCGGGGTCAGGGCCGGATGGTATCGCCAGGCGCGTAAAGGGAGAATGTGGGCCATATTACGCCTTCCAGGCCCGTTTACGCCAGGCACTTTCCTTACTGGTCGCTGCGCCGTTCGAGGCCGCTTTACCATTTTTTGAACGCATAATACTCAGCACCGCGGCCGTGGCGGCAATCTCTTCCGTTTCCCTGTCAGGGGCTTGCTGCAATTCCTTCGGTGTAAAATATTTTTCAACAAACCGCGTATCGAAATCACCTTCCCTGAAGGCAGGATGATGAATTACAAACTTTCCGAAAGACAAGGTAGTTTGTACCCCCGAAATGATATATTCATCGATGGCACGCGACAGGCGGTCGAGGGCCTGATGGCGGTCTTCGGCAAAGACCACCAGCTTGGCAATCATCGGGTCATAATGAATGGGGATGGTCATTCCTTCCTCGAACCCGTCATCAACCCGGACCCCCGGACCATTCGGACGGCGGTAAGTGGCAAGGGTCCCGATATCCGGAAGAAAGTTATTCGCGGGGTCTTCGGCGTATACGCGCAGCTCCACCGCGTGCCCCTGAATTCGCAGATCCTCCTGGCGGAACCGAAGTTCATGGCCTTCTGCAATATTTATTTGTTCGCGTACCAGGTCAAGTCCGGTTATACATTCAGTAACCGGATGTTCAACCTGCAGGCGTGTATTCATTTCCAGAAAATAAAAGTCAAGATTCTCATCCACGATAAATTCCACCGTGCCCGCTCCCACGTAATTACAGGCCCGTGCCACGCCAATAGCTGCTTCACCCATCCTTTGACGCAGCTCCGGCGTCATGATCGCGGACGGCGCTTCCTCGATAACCTTCTGATGCCGGCGCTGCACCGAACATTCGCGCTCAAACAGGTGTACGATATTTCCGTGCTGGTCACCCAGAATCTGGAATTCAATATGCCGGGGGGAGGTGATGAATTTTTCAATAAAGACCGTTCCGTCTCCGAATGCCGAAGTGGCTTCACTGACCGCCCGTTGCATCTGTTCTTCAAAGTCCTCCTGGCGGTCAACCACCCGCATGCCTTTGCCACCGCCTCCCGCACTTGCCTTTATCAACACAGGATACCCGATGTCAGTAGCTATTTTCATAGCCTCAGCCACATCCTCAATGGGGTCTGAGGTACCCGGAATCAGCGGAACATCGTAGGCATCAACCGCCCGTTTCGCTTCCAGTTTACTTCCCATTATCCGGATAGCCTCTGCGGAAGGCCCGACAAATACCAGCCCGGCCTCTTGCACCTTCTCTGCAAATACCGCATTCTCCGATAAAAATCCGTAACCCGGATGGATCGCATCGACGTTCAGGTCTTTGCATACCTTAATTATACGGTCCATCTGCAGGTACGACTCCGCGGAAGATGCCTTTCCAATACAGACCGCCTCGTGAGCCATGCGTACGTGCAGGGCATCCCGGTCGGCTTCGGAAAACACCGCCACCGTCGTAAGACCCATTTCCCGGGCAGTGCGGATAATACGGAGGGCGATCTCGCCCCGGTTGGCTACTAATATTTTTTTAATTTCTGTCATACAGGTGGGATTCTGGTCGAAGTACAATGCTACTCAATTAATTAAAAATTACGAAATACCGGCCGTTTTAAAGCTTTGGGCAATTTGACAAGACGATTATTAGTAGTAGATTTGTGTGATTTTTGAAAAAAACCATACAGATTAAAACAACACCTAGTGGATTTATTTGACAAATTAAGAGTTGAGCACGGAGATCTGGGGCAATTTCATCACTTACCCAAAGACTATTTCATGTTCCCCAAACTGGAGGGTGAAATTGCTCCGAGAATGAAATTCAATGGCCGTGAAGTGCTGACCTGGAGCCTGAATAATTATTTAGGCCTTGCAAACCACCCGGACATTAGAAAAGTGGATGCTGATGCTGCGGCAAAATGGGGACTGGCATATCCGATGGGAGCACGTATGATGTCAGGAAACTCTGTGCATCATATTGAACTGGAAGAGAAGCTGGCTGAATTTATCGATAAGGAAGCGGTTATGCTGCTGAATTACGGCTACCAGGGTGTACTTTCCATCATTGATGCGGTAGTGGACAGGAAGGATGTGATCGTTTACGATGCCGAATCCCATGCCTGTATTATTGATGGTGTTCGCCTTCACATGGGTAAACGATTTGTCTATCCGCACAACAATATTGAAAATCTTGAAAAGCAACTTCAGCGGGCCCGTAAAATCACGGAAGAAACCGGCGGTGGCATTCTTGTTATTACCGAAGGTGTATTCGGCATGTCCGGAAACATGGGTAACCTGAAAGACGTGGTGGCGCTTAAGGAAAAATACCAGTTCCGTTTGCTTGTGGATGATGCACACGGATTCGGGACCATGGGCAAAACAGGCGCCGGTACCGGTGAGGCCCAGGGCGTCCAGGATGGGATCGACCTTTATTTCTCCACCTTCGCGAAGTCAATGGCAAGTATTGGTGCATTCGTAGGAGGAACCAAAGGGGTTATCGAATACCTTCGCCACACGGTCCGTTCGCAGATATTCGCGAAGTCGCTGCCTATGGCCCTGGTGATCGGCGCCCTGAAACGACTGGAGTTACTAAAAAATAATCCTGAGCTGAAGGATAATCTCTGGAAAGTGGTGCATTCCCTGCAATCCGGGCTGAAAAAAGAAGGATTTGACATAGGAACCACCCAGTCTCCGGTTACTCCGGTCTTGTTTAAGGGAGGAGTAGGGGAAGGGGCCAATATGGCCATGGACCTGCGGGAGAATTATAACATCTTCTGTTCGATGGTGATTTATCCGGTTGTACCTAAGGATGTTATCATGCTGAGGCTCATTCCGACCGCCGTCCATACCCTCGATGATGTGAAGGAAACCATCGAAGCTTTTGCTGCCGTTAAGCACAAGCTCGACTCCGGAGTATATCAGCGGGAGGAACTTGTGACAATAACTCGATAAAATTTTAAAAAAACGTTGATTTTCGTTGATTTAAAAACATTTTAAGTATATTGCCACATCAATTCACAACAAGAATATTATTAATAAAACCTCAAAAATTAATCAAGCATGAAAAGATTTAATGAAATTAAAGATCTGGTTATGTCATTGGAATCTGACTTCGAGAAGTTCTATGAAAAAGGGAACAATGCCGCCGGAACCC
>CAZLZD010000037.1:0-44812 GCA_964563925.1 uncultured Roseivirgaceae bacterium
AATTAGTGAGGTAAAGGTTTAGGGTTTGAGGATTTTACTCCCCTGAAATTTATAAGATCAATTGAGGTGCCTATTGCAAATTACGTATGTGAAAACCGTGCAGGATCATCGTTGAAAATTAGGAAGATTTTAACCTTAACAGATTTTACTTAAGCTAATTCTAAAATTGAACTCAAGAATGGCCAGGGTCAGTGGGACTACTACCGCCAATACAAACCAGGCAATTGTAACGTATACAATTCTCAATTTCATTCCTTTGGAAAGTTGTTCATATCGTCAAATTTTGTACGCATGAGAGTCATTTATGAACAGCCAAAAATTAAAACCTCCGTATCCGGGTTTAGGCCGAGGCCATTACTGATGGCCTTGCGTGCGGATTACCCAGGCTTTGATGGAGCAAGTACCGATGTCCAGACTTAGAAACAGGATGTGCTTCCTGAAGTAGTATCCTGATATTTGCTTTTTCATTCGGGGATCACGTCCTTAGATGAAATTCCGCAATAACGCATTTCAATCATGAAAAAAGTAATAATCACCGCCATACTTGTATCAGGATTCATCCCGGTAATGCGGGCCCAGCCCGGAAGCTTCAACTTAGATAGGGATCTGCTGCTCATGCAGTTTGACTGCAAGACAGACGTGGATGATGTGCATTCAGCCGCAGCGCTGGCAACCCTGCTTTCATCGCCGGAATTTAAGGATATCGATTACCACGCGGTGGCAGGCACTTACGGTATCCAGGAGGGGCTCTATGTGCCGGCGAATGAAGTATTTGAGATGGCTTTTGAGGATAACTGGACAGATGCACATACGGACCGGGAGGCAGCGGTGACAAGGGTCAGTGGATTGGTAAAAGAAGTCCTGGCTGCAGGCGGTGACATCTGGATCGCCGATGCAGGACAATCCGATTTTTCAGCGATGGTTATCCGGCGGGTTTCTGAAGAATTGAGCGGATTGAACGTGAAGGAGCGAATCCATGTTGTTCAGCACAGCGATTGGAACGAGGAGGTGACCTCACCGGAGGCCCTGGCCTATGTGAAAATGCGCGCGGATTATCACAAGATTCCGGACGGTAATGCGGTGGGTAATGGTACGCCAGGATTCCGGACTCCGGGTTATGATAACTGGGGGAAAATGGTGAAGGATCCGCATTTGCTGAAGATCTGGGAGCTGGCTGTGGAAGTCGGTAACCGTTATAACGGCCAGGAGGGAAGGTATAACAATGAGGCGGTGGCGTCGGGCGGACTTGACTTTTCCGATCTGGCGGAGGTCTGCTGGATTCTCGGCCTGGAGGATATTCGGGATACTGAAGCCTTTTTTGAACGTTTTACGGATTAGTTTTTGGGTTTCTAAAAATCGGGATTGCCTCTCCGCCTAAAGCGACTCGGCAATTCTGGTAGGTGGGAGTCCAGATCAAAAGCCTGCCAGGCGCTGAGTTGATAATTCAGGATTGCCGACTTGTCGCATACGCTCCAGTCGGCGATCCTGAGTGCGGTGTACAATAAACAAAGGCATGTCAGTTGAAAAGGATTGCCGACATGTCGCTAACGCTCCAGTCGGCGATCCTGAGTGGAGGGCGTGCCATGAATCGAAGGTCACGCCTTCGGCTGGCCTTTTTTGCGTGCATTTTCGCTGGAACACGTTCCGCTCAATACCAACAAAAAAGGCCACTGACTTTGTCAGTGACCTTCTGATTCATGGTCGGGGCGGCAGGATTCGAACCTGCGACCCCCTGCTCCCAAAGCAGGTACGCTAACCGGACTGCGCTACGCCCCGATTCAATCAGGGCACAAAGGTAAAAGAATTATTCACTACTCATACCTGTGGAAGAAATATTTTATCACTACCGTCATAACCTTTTGGTCATTCCTGGTAATTAAATCATCGTTTATGTAGGATGCGGTCCGGAATTATTCTACCTTATACACAGGGTAACATCTTGACAATCAGGTCAAAAAGATTCCCAGTTCTTACTTACCAATTAACCACTATCACATGAGCAATTCACCCAATAAAGAACTAGTCCGCAAATTCACAGACCTTGTCTGGAATCAGCGCGATATGGAAAGTGCCAAAGATCTTCTCCATGAGGAGATGTCCTACCAGGGACCAAGAATGACTGTTGAGGGGAAAAAGGAGTACGTCGAACTAATCAGTCAGTATATGAATATCGTGACAGACAGTAAGATGGTCGTGCACAAGCTGGTGGAGGAAAATGATCAGGTCGCCTGCTACGGCCAATTAACCGGGCGACATACCGGGGCATATAATGATATCCAACCGACCCAAAACCAGGTAACGGTGCAACTGATGGCATTTATTGAATTCAAAGATGGAAAAATCTACTCCGAAACTGAGGTGTTTGACGAATTAGGCTTCCTCCAGGATATGGGGATGGAAGTTGTTCAAAAAGCCCATGCCTGATTTGTAACCTCCACAGTTTTATCACACCAAAGCCTTCCGAAACTTCGGAGGGCTTTTTCATTTGATCCGCATTCTGGTGCAATTCACTCCTGTTTTCGCTCCGTTCACTCT
Organism: uncultured Roseivirgaceae bacterium; assembly: GCA_964563925.1. Taxonomy (GTDB): domain Bacteria; phylum Bacteroidota; class Bacteroidia; order Cytophagales; family Cyclobacteriaceae; genus JAUILA01. Next base: position 2,536 of record CAZLZD010000037.1, read on the forward strand.
TTAAGTCCCTAACTGATTTATGCGACGCGTGTTTCTCCAGCGTAAGAACCAAACAAAAAATCACTATGAAATCATTAAAATTATTTTCAACGCTGGCGGTTGCCCTCGTCTTTTCGCTTTTTGCAGCGGGCTGCGAGGAAGAAAGCAACATGGCCCCCGACCAGGACCTGGAGAATATCGTTCAACGACTCGCCTCCTTTGACCAGGAAATCACTTACAACATTTATAAGGACAATTCCGGCGCACGCCCGGGCAAGGGCCTCACCAAGGCGGCTGAAGTGACCAAAAAACCTACTTTTTTTACGCTTCGTACGGCGCTCAAGGAAGCCGGACTCTTCACCACAGTGGCCAAAAATAAACTTACCGTATTCGCTCCCACGGACGATGCATTCGCCGCACTGGGCATTAATCCCGACAACGTGGGTGAGGTACCCGGACTTACGGAAATCCTCCTCTATCATGTCGTGGCCGGTGAAGTATATTCCGGTGACCTGAGTGAGGGCTATGTCCCCACACTTAACGGAGCGGCAGTGGAAATTTCCCTGGACGGCGGCGTCTTTGTCAACGACTCCGAAGTGATCAAAGCCGATGTGCGCGCCCTCAACGGTGTCATCCATGTCATCGACCAGGTACTCATGCCACCGATGGAAACCCTCTGGGGAATCGTGGAAGGAAATGACACATTCTCCACACTGCAGCTGGCGATAGAAACAGCCGGGCTGGTTGAAACACTCGATGATCCGGAAGCAAACTTCACCGTATTCGCGCCTACCAATGATGCCTTCGGTTTGCTGCTCGGCGAACTCGGTTTAACGGCCGAACAACTTCTGGCTCTTCCCAATCTTGACCAGGTGCTGCTGTATCATGTGCTGAGTGGAAGAGTTTACTCCTCAGACTTATCCGAGGGCCTCAGCGTGGAAATGGCCAACGGAGAGAATATTACATTCGACCTGACCGGAGCCCCCGCCATCACGGATGTGAACGGACGCAGTGTTCCGCTTAATACAGGTATGCTGAATATCCAGGCCAATAATGGCGTGGCGCATGTCATCGATCAGGTATTACTTCCTACGTTGTAACCCATACACGTTTACAGGAAGGAGCCGCTCCCTCAGGGAGCGGCTTTTTTATGTCTTAAGCGAATTCAGGTAGTCGTCGGTATTGTTGATGCCCAGTTCGACCCACATGGGAAGATGATCCGACATCTGGTGTGTGCGCCAGTAGGTCTTGTAGTATCGGCCGGGGTTCTCCCGCGGCTCCCCGCTGCTGGTCGTTGTATAGGATTCACCCATTTCCGCAGCATAATGTGCTTCGTCTTCCATCCGGTAGACATACTGATAGAAGTCAAAGACGCCGGCATCGTATAATTTGAATTTGCCCTTAAAGGCGATCTGGTCATAAAATTTATTTTGCGGGACATTTGAACCGGGGATAGACTGCAATTCCTCAGGGATGTGAAAGGTACTGTGATTCAGCAGCGCCTGGTACACCTCATCGTTGCGGTGAAAAATATTGAAATCACCCAGCATGATAATGTTCCGGCTCCAGCTCTTGGGGTCGGCCGCCCGTTTCGCCAGGAACTTAGCCAGGCTCACGATCTCTGCCTTACGTATCGGGTCGGTGCCAGACGAACTTCCGTACAGGATATGTACGGTTGTCAGGATGAAATCAGTCCAGCCGGCCCGAAAACCGGCCAGGTAGGGTGTGCGAACAATCTGGGTGGAGGCTACATCCTTACCGTTTATTCTGAAAGGCGGGATCACAATCTCCCCGGCCAGTCCGGCGAAACGCACTTTCCGCGAATCATACAGAAAGGCCAGTCGCTCATCATTCCCGGCAGTGCCCTCCGTGGTATCTGTAAAGATATACTTCCAGTCGCTGCCCAGCAGGCGCATCACCTTGTCCAGCGCCTTGAGGTCTCGGTTTACCTCCTGGACCGCCACCAGGTCAAAATGGCTGATGATCTCGGCGATATAATGCAACGGCTCCTGCCCTCGGTACCCGTAGGCCTTCTTGTCAAAATCCCGGATATTCCAGGATGCCAGCAGGAGGGAGTCCCGCAGGTTGCGCGTCGGGATATTCTCATACAAACCCTGCCGCAAGGCCAGCAGACGGTCAATCACAAACGGGTTATTTCGCAGAAAGGGATTATCGTAGAATGGCATTTTTCTTTTCAAGAAACCAAATAAAACACATATTCGCCTCACTCTTTCCTGGTATTTTGCGCCCGGGGCTGGCAACAATTACTTATTTTTATTCTTAAAGTATGACCCCATGAAATACCTGCTTCCCCTGTTTTTTCTGTCCTCCCTTTCCTTCGCCCAGTCGCCGATTGCCCTGCATCCCGAAAACCCTCATTACTTCATCTATAAGGAAGATCCGGTGGTGCTGATCACCTCGGCCGAACACTATGGTGCCGTTCTGAACGGGGATTTTGACTATATCACGTATCTGAATACCCTGGCCACCGATAAGATGAATTACACCCGGATTTTCGCCGGGAGCTATTTCGAAATCCCGGGTACCAGTTTCGGAATAAAGAATAATACCCTTGCCCCGGATCCCGGCAGCGTGGTCGTACCCTGGAAGTCCGCCAGGGAGAATGGGAAAACGACATATTACCTGGACGAATGGAATGAAACGTATTTCAACCGCCTGCATGCATTTGTAAAGCTTGCTGCCCAAAAGGACATCATTGTGGAGGTGACATTATTTTCTTCCGTTTATACCGATGCCCACTGGGATATCAATCCACAGAATCCGGCAAACACGCCCAACCTGGAGGGTACACCTGACCGTCGCCTGGTGCATACCCTGGAGAATGGCCGGTTGCTTAAATTCCAGGAGGCCTACGTGCGAAAACTCGTGCGGGAACTCAACCCATACGCCAATGTATTTTTTGAAATTCAGAATGAACCCTGGTCCGATCGTCCGCTCCCGGTCTATAACATTGTCAACAAGGAGGCGCTGGAGGAGAATGACTGGACCAACAAATCGGACCTTGCCGATTCCATGGCCATGGCCTGGCAGGACCACATGGTCTCCGTCATCCGGGACGAAGAGGAGAACCTGCCCAACCGCCATCTGATTGCCCAGAACTATACCAATTTCAGGGTTTCATTGCCCGGCGTAAATGAGGAAGTGGATATCCTCAATTTTCATTACGCATGGCCTGAGGCGGTCTGGTGGAACTATCATTACGACAAGCCGATAGGCTTTGATGAATCAGGGTTTGCGGGTTCGGGTGACAAGGTATATCGCCGGCAGGCCTGGCGGTTTATGGTCAGCGGAGGTGCATTGTTTAACAATCTTGATTATTCATTTGCCGTGGGACATGAAAAAGGTGACCTGGAGAATGAAGCGCCGGGTGGGGGAGGATCAACGCTTAGGCAGCAGCTGGGTTATTTACATGAATTTATGGACCTTCTCCCGTTACCCGAAATGAAACCTGCCCGTGACATGGTAGGTGCCTCTCCGGGCATGATACCCTATGTTCTGGCCACTGAGGATAAGTCCGTCGTTGCAGTATTCATTCAGATGACCGGCCGCACCCGGGCCCAGCTCGAGTTGTTTATTCCTGAGGCTTCCTATGAGGTTATCCGCGTGGATCCCCTCAGCGGAGAAAAGAGTGTCTCACAGGTCATTACCCATCAGGCACGAATGCTGCTTCCTGTACTGGCCGCGTCTGGGGAGATTGCGTATCTCCTGCGCCGTAAGGAATGAGTAATCACCAAAGCCTAAAAGCGTTCCAGTAGATCTTCCGTCGGCAACAAGGACAGCCGGCTGTTTTTCCGGCTCATGTCCCGCCAGATATGGTTATACGCTTCGATGGTGTTTTTGCCCCCCAGGTTTGAATACACGGTGGAGTGGGCATCGCTTGCCAGTGTTATGCGGAATTCCTTTTCTAGTCCGCCCATCACCGAAGCCGCAATACTTTTATCGGTGGAATAACCGGTGATGATCACCTCCTCAATATGTAATTCGCGAAGCCGGTTCAGAAAGCCCGGATCGCTGAAGCAGCTCTGGCATTGTTTGCCCAGGATTATTTCCATGCTTTTGTCCTCATAGGCCGGGGCCTTATGCGGGATTTTGTATTCGTACTGAGAAAAATAACTGTCACTGACAGAAAATATGGTAAGCTGGACTGCCTGAAAGGCAAGATACAGCGACCGTATTTTCTCACTCACTTCTTCATAATTGACAACCGGGGAATGGCCGTTGTGGACCTCGAAATTGTTTATCAGGACTAAGGCTGTGTTTCCTGTATTATACATCAATATGGTTGCATTGGTTTTACTTAGATACACCAAATGATGTGCCATCCGCCGTCAGTTTGAAATAACGGATTCCCGGCGTGACCGGCTGTGTCAAGTCAAGGACATCTCCCCACAAAATTGGGTATTCCCTGCCCTGGTGCCGCGGCCCGGTCTTGCCTGATAAATGAAACAAGGAAAAGCCCTGCCGTCCGTATGACCGCAGGGCTCCTAACCACCTTATGCTTAAAAAATGTACTTTTATCTACGAAGCCGGAAGGTGATCCGGTTTTCTGTAATCCGATTTATTATTGAACATAATGCGTACGCTGAATGAATGACCCGATGATCGAATTTCTGCAACAACTGATCCGGTGCCAGGGGTTTTCCAGTGGTGAAGGTGAAGTAGTCCGGCTGGTAGCCGAAGAGATGAGGCGTCTCAACTTCGAGGAAGTTTCCATCGATCCGATGGGCAACCTGCTCGGGCGGGTGGGGTCTGGTCCGGCCTCAATACTTTTTGACTCACATGCCGACACGGTGGCGGTGAACGATGAAGGTGACTGGTCCTTTCCCCCGTTTGGCGGGGAGATCCGCGGCGGCATGATCTGCGGCCGGGGGGCGGTCGATATGAAGGCATCCATCGCCGCCTCGGTGTACGCAGCAGCCATGGCGGCTGATAAGGGATGGCTCAATGGCAGGACCGTATATGTCTCCTGTACCGTGAATGAAGAGGATTGTGACGGGGAGGGGCTTAAATTTCTCCTGGAGAATATGGAGCAGCGTCCCGGTCAGGTTGTTATCTGTGAACCGTCTGGCAACCGGATCGCCCTGGGGCACCGCGGCAAGGCCCAGGTGCGGATAATCACCCACGGGAAATCGGCCCACGGGGCGAATCCGGAAAGGGGTATTAATGCCGTCTACCTGATGGGTCCGGTTATCCGCCGCGTGGAAGACCTCAGCAAGTCATTCTCCAACACCCGGGAAGGCAAGCCCACCCTGGTCTTGTCTGACATACGCAGCGAAAGTGCTTCGCTGAATGCGGTGCCTTCGTCGTGTACGGTTTCCCTGGACCGCAGACTGGTACCGGGCGAATCACTGGAGGCGGTGGAAAGGGAGATGGACGGACTGGTAGCCGGACTTGATGCCGCCTGGGAACGGGGCATCCTGGAGACGAAAAGCTATACCGGCTATCCGATCCGGTATGAGCCCTTCCATGAACCCTGGATGATCGGCCGGGAGGAGCCGCTTAGCGAAGCCTGCGCGCGGGCCTGGGAAAAGGTGTTTGGCGCAGCCCCCGATTTTTTTGAATTCTGGGACTTCAGTACCAATGCCGTCGCCCCCGTAGGAATGGGAATTCCCACCATCGGGTTTGGCCCGGGGGATTCACGGATGGCCCATATGCCCGACGAACAAAATGCGGTGGCCGACATTCAGCGGGCGAAACAGTTTTATGCCGAACTGATGGCCTGTTTCCCCGGATGACCCGGGGCCTGTGAATTAGCTGATCATGGAATGGGTGGGGCCACAGAAGGGGATCATTCAGATCGCTATTAATTTGTTTTTCGGTACACTGAGCTTCCATGGGAGATAGTCTCCATTACCTTGAGATTGTCGAGGTCAGTTTTAATGACTTCCAGAGGGTTTTTATCGATCAGGACAAAATCAGCCCACTTCCCCGCTTCAATGGTTCCTTTGGTATCTTCCTCGAAGTGCTGGTAAGCGGCCCATTCAGTTAATGACTTCAGGGCAATATAAACAGGAACGCGTTCATCCGGCCCTATGAGGATGGCCACTGCCCGGCGGTTTGTATTACCCAATTCGTTGGTCACAGTCCGGACTGCCCCGATCAGTTGATCAATAGCCGCATCCCCGTTCACATGGCAAATCAGTTGGATATTGTTGGTAAAAGCATCACGAACATAAGCGGTCGCCTGCTCATCTTGAAGTGCAGGATACCCGGTATAACAGCCCTCCACGCCTTCCGGGTTGACATGATAACACTGGGTCAGCCAGGCCGTTTTTCCCTGGGGCGAGCCGTCCAGGCTCAGCTTTAACCCACCAATACGGTAGCGGTTGGTGTAATCCCTGCCGTAGAACTCACTGTCTGCGGCTTGCCGGTTGGTAATTATATCGGGGTAGGACACCACATCCAGGAATAAGGTGCTGTCCGCCGAAGCCCTTGCAAAGGCGGCGGTGCCATCGGGAAACGTTCTGCCATCCTGGGCGGTGGTATACCCGTTCTGAGCATAAAGTTGCTGTCCTTTTTCGATAAACAGCTGCTGTAATTCGGCGTCGGTGCGTGAAATGAGTACCTCCAGCGTTTTAAAAAAGGCGGTTTCTTCCAAAACCCCCGTGGGCGTTCCGTCTGCATCGCGCCGGTATTTGCCGCCGGGCGGGTCCTCCACCGACGCGTCGATGCCCAGCAAATCCATCGCTTTGTGGTTGATGACGGCCAGGTGGCCAGACTGATGGATCAGCACCACCGGGTCGTCTGTACTGATCCGGTCCAGGTCGGAAGCTGTCGGGTGCCTTTTCTCCATGAGTTGGGAATCATCATACCCGAAACCTACAATCCAGCCCCATTTGTTTTTTAGCTCCTGAGGCTGGGTGTTCCACTCCCGGGCGGTGGTGACCAGGGCATCCATGCTGTTCCCGTTCCCGTCAGGAGCCGGCAGCATGTTGGCAGACATAGCCTGCAGGCCTACATTATAAAGATGGCCATGTCCGTCGATAAACCCGGGAAGCATTGTCATTCCTCCAAGATCTCTTTCTTCGGCAAAGTCACCATACCTGCTTCGCGCATCATCCAGCCGACCGGCAAATAAGATCCTGCCGTTCTCTGTAACCACTGCTTCCACATAATCGGGTGACTCACCCGCCATGGTCAGTATGTCGCCCCCGTGATAGAGGATCCGGGCTGGGGTGGTGGCCTGTTCCGGGTTCAGAATGGTACAGCCCGTTAACAAAGCGAAAAGAATAAAACTCAGAGCGATTCTTGAAAGGGACATATCAGCAAGATTATCAGGAGCATTAATTAACCTAATAGAAAATATTCCCCTGACTTTTCATCGCATTATCCGGGTAGGGATTACCTCATTTTTGCTACGAAAAATCCGCATTTTCTGTAAATCTCCCCTGCTGCACCGCCTGAGGCCGGTGGTATGGTTTTGGTGCCTACAGTCCTAAAAAACCTTATTTTATGAAAATGGATGCTACAAAATGGAAAGTATTATCAGGAGCTATTGTGGTTGCCAGCAGCTACATTGCTGCACGCCTTGTCCAGGGTGCCTGGAAAACGATCAAAAAAGAGGATCCGCCCTCTCATCCGAGGCTGCCCAATGCACACCTTGGAACGGCGGTGATAGTAGCAGGGATAACCGGCATCGTCAGTACCATCATTAAATTTGGGACTGCCCGGTTTATCGGGCAGAAATGGCAGGATGCCGGCGGAGAGCTACCCGAGCAGCACTGATCAATCGTCCTTTTTCATTTCATTGCGAAGGCCTCGCATACGCAGGGCAAGTTCTTCTTTTTCGGTTTCCGATAAAATTTTGCCTGCTTGCTGAAAGACTTCGTGTTCTTCCTCGTCAAGGTGATGGATGACCAGTTCTTCCAGCTTTTCGGCTTCACGAATCCACTGGCTGGATGAAAAATCCGTTTCTTCAAGCTTTTCCAGCTGTTCGTCTATTTCATGATGCTCATGGATACTGTGCCGGGCCTTGTCCCTTGTATCACCGTCTTTGATCAGCGGTACATAGAAAAATTTTTCCTCAGCCTCAGCATGCCTGGTCAGTTCGGTTTTAACCTTTTCAAATAGTTCCTCGCGCCCTTCACTATCCCCTTTGGTCTTGGTTAGCAGGGACAGAAGCGTACGTTGTTTTTCATGGTCTTTCCGGATTTCATCAAATATCGTATTACTCATTATCGGGTTGATTTGGTTAACATCTATTTATCATACCATCAATATCGTGCCATGCCACGGAGCTTGTTTTGGCAGTTGAACAGGCGCCCGGATCACCCGACGGATGCGTCAAAATCCTCACAGCGTGGGCAAAGTGGTCTACAACCCTTCTTCCAGGAAGGCGGTTCAGGAAGCTCTGAGGCGTTTGCACCTTTTTTGACCCGGTATTACTAAAAAAGAACCTATGACCATTATTGAAATCATACTCGCCATTTTTCTTCCACCTGTTGCCGTAGCACTGCACAGTGGATTATCTTCAGCCTTCTGGATTAACCTGTTGCTGACTTTGCTTGGGTATATCCCGGGGGTAATTCATGCTTTTTACGTGCTCACTAAACGGTAAAAGAACTCGTTTGGGGCTGGATGCATTATCAGGAAGGTATGATTTGTCACCCGGGTTCCCTGTGCTGCCGCATTGAGGCTGTGCCGCCCATGTTGTTCCACAGGAACGGGGACTTTTCGGGAATTCACTTCTACATTCAAATCACTCGTACGGTCTCCTGACCCTCATCCTGTACATGGCAGTATCTTTGTATCTATAGTAGGGAACAGTAATAAAATAGTAATATTCCTTTAATCATTTATGTCCCAACCTTCATCAACACTATGAATCAAGCTCCAAAACAAGATGTCAGTCCGAATAAGACGGCGACTGACAATACCGTTCTCTATACACTGGCTCATGATATTAAATCACCCATTAACCAGGTTCGCGGATTGCTCGTGATTGCCCGGAGAATGAATGCCTGCGAAGAGCTCGATGACCTGTTGCGGATGGCGCTGGAATCCAACAAAAAATTATCCGGCAAGGTGAATGAATTGCTGGACATGAACCTCAGGGATTTTGAGGTCAAGCCAATCGATCTTGAGGTAATGGTACAGAACATCTGGCAGAGCCTGAAGCTCCAGGCAGATGAAGCCGGGGTGCACATGATATTGCACTGCAGCCTGGAAGACAAAGTGCTCACCAATATGCCACGCCTGAAGTCCATTCTCCAGAACCTGCTGGAAAACGCCATCAAGTACCGCGACCGTGACCGCTCAGACCCGTCCGTCGTAGTGAATTGTTTTCAGAACGACGGCCAGGTAATCGTCAAGGTAAGTGACAATGGTATCGGGATCAGGCCGGATGAAACCGGTAAGGTTTTCCAGGCCCGTTTCCAGTCTGATCAGGAAAAGAACGGACATGGATTGGGATTATACCTGTCCCGTCAGAATGCGGTTCAGCTGGGAGGTAACCTGGAGGTGGAGAGTACCTTCGGCGAAGGGTCAACGTTTACACTGACGTTTTCAGACCGTTCGCACGGAACGGGGAAATTAAACGGACAGTTCACCCCCTGAAAAATTTCATAATACAGTAGTGGTGAAGAGAGGAGTCTGTCGAAAGATTCCGGATCTTTCGACAGATTGACTCTTTTCTTATTTCTTACCCTTTTCAGACGCTTCCTGCTCGGCTTCAAGAAACAGTTTCTCCGAGCCGGTGCCCATGCCCACCACGGTTTGCATGGCGGTCTGGGGAGGCAGATCAATCAGTGTTACCTGATCTTTCGGGAGATGAAAAATATTGCCATTGGTAGGATTGGGAGCCGTTGGTACAAATACCGTGTAATAATCCTGTTCATTTTTTTCAGCAATAAAGCCCGTCATTTTTGCCCCTGTACCGAAAGGATCGATCAGCGCTACCTGCTTGAACGGCATATCCTTTACGCCGGCAAACTGATAGACAATGTCGCTGATCTGGGCGTACAGGGGTATGCGCTGGAGAATATGCATCTCAATTTTTTCCAGGACCTTCTTACCGGTTCGCGTACGCAGGATGGTACCAAGACCAAGGATAATAAAGAACAGGATCAGCGCGGATAACACATGTACCAGCCAGTGTGGGTTATCGCTGCCGGGATCAAGAAATTCACTGATTGGCTGAAGGATACCGAACAGAAAATCAAAGACCAGGTAAAACAAAAGGCCTACGATGACGAGGGGCAGGAGTCCCAGGGCACCCCGTATCAGCGTCCTTACAATGATGTTCCCGTCATCGCTTGATTTATCATTCATAATTTATGAGGCAATCTGGGCAACTTCCGCTTCGTATTGCGTCCATTTCATAAGATTGGACCGGATCGCGTCGCGTTGCTCGGTGATGAGATCGCGCAATGAACCCCCGATATAGGATTTGTAATACATGATATTGTACTTGTCGAGAAGTTCGTATTCCGACTGCTTACAACGCTGGATCAATGACAGAAAATCATCCATACTGATTTCGGAATTGGACAGGTTCACCGGATGGTCGTCAGTGCTGAGAATTTCATCCGGGTCCTGGTCAAGTACCTTCATTTTCTTTTCAAGGGCCAAAGCAAAAAGGCAGTATTTCTGGCTTCGTTCTATGAACATGCGGGAGTATTGCCAGGAGTGACAGTTTGCCGCATTGCGATAGGTTTTTATGGTCTGTATCAATTTCCACATGATTTCGCGGAAATCAACGATGAGTAATTCTTCCTGGTACATAGCATTTAGGTTAGGTGGTAATCATAACCGAAAAACTGTACCAGAAAGGATGCGGCTTTTTTTTTGATTCAGGGCATCCTGGAGTCGCGCCTTTGAGTATATCTGTCCCCAGCAGGGAATCAATATACCCAGTTAATGCATGGTAAACCTGTGCCCTGTGTACAGGGAATGATCGGAACAATATTCGCACATCAAAATGGTAGGCCGGGGTCCTTTATCCCGGAACATCAAACCTGCTATCCTATGGAAAAATCAGAACAAACACCACGCGTGCTTTTTGTAAACTGCACCTTGAAAAAATCAGGACGTACGAGCAATACGGACGGGCTCTGGAAGATTGTGGAAACCATTTGCCGCAATGAGAACGTACCCTGTGACTCCCTGCGGGTGGCTGATTATACCCTGCCACCGGGGATTTTGCCGGATATGAGGGAAGAGGGCTACGAGAAGGACGACTGGCCGGAATTGTTTGAGAAGATCATTGATTACGACATACTGATCGTAGGCACACCCATCTGGCTTGGCGAAAGGTCATCCGTGTGTTCGAGATTCATCGAACGCATGTATGCCATGAGTTCCAAAGAAAACGACAAGGGGCAGTACATTTTTTATGGTAAAGTGGCCGGAGCCATTATCTCGGGCAATGAAGACGGAATGAAACATTGTGCCCAGAGCGTCCTTTACGCCCTTCAGCACCTCGGCTACACCATACCTCCCCAGGCCGATGCCGGCTGGGTGGGCGAGGCAGGGCCGGGGCCCAGCTACCTCGACGAGGAATCGGACGCACAGGAAAATGATTTTACCAATCAGAACCTCACATTTATGATCTATAACATGCTTCACCTTGCCCGGATTTTATCAGGCGCAAACGGCTATCCGGCCTACGGTAATATTCCGGGTGCCTGGGAGAATGGTGAGCGATGGGGGTTCGAATTGCCTGAGCGCATCACACAGGAAACGGACTAGAAGATGAAGAAACAGTTCCACATACCAGGTCAGGTTGCCGCTTTAATAGTGTGTTTGCTGTCATTCTCCAGCTGTAAATACTCCCAGGATACAGTCTCCTACGCCGGGGTTGATTCCCTGCGGGCCGAGCTTGTCTGGCTGACTGACCGGTTTGATAATTACATGGACACAACGGACATCAAGCTAATCCGGTTTGACCAGCAAACCGATTACCAGTATGTGGGGATGACCAACCTGTTCCATCATAAAATGGAAAATAATACTGAGAGGTTACGGGAGTTACTTCTCACGTGTAATAAACTCAGGCCGCAGGACCGGGACAGTATCATCTGGCTGGATCGCCGCATCGACAGTTTAGAGGCTGAGATCAATGAGCTGCAGTTTGAGACGCGTCACTTTTTTAAAACCACCGACCACTCATGGTGGTGGAGGTGAATTGCGGCCGGGAGGCACTTCATTAATCCCGCAGTCAATATTACATAAGCAAAATTTCTAACCTGTTCTTTCCGAGCAGGTTATCCCTTTTTTATTGTACATGAGCGTTTTTAAGGGCCCGATTCGGGGGTTACGACACGTAATATACGCCGATATAAGGCATAACCAACGTATTAACCATGACACACTTTTTTAATCGAGGATTTTTTATACTGGCTGCTGCCATGCTCGTTATAACAGGATGCGGAAAGGACGATGATGGCGAACCGGTCACCGGACAACTTTCAGGTATCGTATTGGACGGATCGGATGACAGTCCGCTTGGAGACGCCGGAATTATCGTTTTCAATGCCAATGACAATGCCCCTGTGGTCACCCTTACTACGGCCGAAGACGGGACATTTACCACAGATCTTCCACCAGGCAATTATTTTGTAAAAGCGGTTCGGCAGGGATACCTGAGCGTGCCGCCTGCCGGAATTACCGCGGTCCCATTTACCATTACCGCGGGACAAACCTATGAAAAGGACGTGAGCATGTTTGCCTCGGGGAAAACCTCGATCGGACTGATCAGCGGACGTGTAACCGAAGCAGGTGCAGGCGTAGCCGGCATTTTGGTGGTTGCTGAAAACGGGTCGGAAGGTTATTCTTCCGTGTCGGACGCCGATGGAAATTACCGTATTTACAATGTGGAATCAGGATCGTATACCGTAACAGGATGGTCGGCCGGATATACTTCAACTTCAACCGGTGCTACCGTAACCGAAAGCACGGAGACCGCACAGGTTAACCTTACCCTGACAGGTAGTGCATCAGGCACCCTTAGCGGGCAGGTGAGAAACATTGCGGCTGAAAACAAGGATGTGGATGTGGCACTGATCCACCCGCTCACCCGTGAGACCATACCCGGACTCACCGGACGCACGACCAGTCAGGCCTACACCATTACCGGGATACCGAATGGCAATTACATTGCCCGGGCCACATTCGAAAACGATGTTCGGGTAATGGATCCCGACCGGATCTTTAAGTTCGGCGAGCCCGAAGTGACTATGGCCGGAGGAAGTCAGACGATAGATTTTGACATCACCAATTCCGTGACCCTGTCCACACCGACCAATGAAGCCGGGACTACCGCACCCGTGGAGCTTACCTCCACGACACCTACATTTACCTGGACGGCTTATTCTTCGACCAGCGACTATGTGATTGAGGTGACCGATGCGAGTACCGGAACGGTAATCTGGGGTGGAATTGATAAGAGCGGTGCGCTGCCTTCTAAAAATATTGTGATTCCCAGCAATCAGACCTCCATCCAGTTTAACAGCGACGGCACGGCCGATGCGGCCCTGCAGGTAGGTAAGGTTTATCGCTGGAGAATATATGCCAGCAAGAACGATCAGAATTCTCAAACGGGCTGGACCCTGATCTCGGCGAGCGAGGATCAGCGCGGACTTTTCCGGATCGTGGAATAGAATACCAGACAATACATCATACGAAGAGCCCGGGAAACCGGGCTCTTTTTTTTACTTCATCCTCAGGTCCATCAGTTTCCGGGAACCCGTTCCCATACCCACGATGGTCTGCATGGCAGTCTGTGGGGTGATATCCAGCGCCTGCGCCTTGACTTCCGGCACATGAAAGATATTTCCGTTGGTCGGATTCGGTGCGGTAGGCACGAAGACGGTAAGCATTCCGTCTTTCGATTCGTCAGCCACAAACCCGGTCATAAGCACTCCGTTGGAATAAGGATCGATCAATACCACACGGGAAAAGGGAAGATCCTTCATCCCGGAAAACTGGTAAACCAGGTCGCAAACGGGAGAATACAGCGGGATTCTCCGCAGGTATTTGTTTTCGAACCTGGTAATGATCGTTTTGCCCAGGCGGGTCTGAATCGTCAGACCCACTCCAAGCAGGATACAAAGGATAATCAGTGCTGACACGACATGTATTACCCAATGGGGCTCCCGGGAGCCCGGTGTCAGGATATCACTTAGCGGGGCGATCAGGTCAAAGATGAAATTAAAGGCAATCACAAATAACGCTGTGACAACGGCCAGGGGGAGGAGCACCACCAGTCCCTTGATCAGTACAGTACCAAACTGACGTATCCTGGAGGGGTTCATTGTATGAGAATATTGAAAGGTAGCCATGAATTCTTAATGTTTTACAGCATCCTATATGAGAATCCTGTACCAGAATATATTTCGCGAAAATCCTTGAGAATTCTGCATTTTGTTTTCCCTGTGCCGGGAAATTATTCCACGATATAGCGTCCAAAATTTCCCGCAGCCTCCTGGGCAATGGTCTGCAGTCAAGGCTTTCATCCGGTATGGCATGAACGCATAGGACTCTCCGGTTTCCGGGGTACCTCTGGCATTCTGTTTGAAGTTTTACACCATGTGAATTTTCAAGGCTTGAAGAATGTACTGCGGGCAAAGGATAAAATCATTATCCACCCATACGGCGGGTTCACCACCCGTGACAAGGTATTTGCCCTGGCCCGGGTCCTGGAGCAGGAAGGAATAAGAGAACGGCACAACGGAAATTTTCTTACCACCTTATGGAACTCATATAAACGTTTCGAAACGGATGAACACCCGGATGTGGAGGTTGAGGTGCTTGCCCGCGGGCAACGGATGACGCTGACGTCTGACGAGGAAGGATATGTGGAGATTGCCCGTGACCTGCCGGTGGAGGAATCGCCGGCGAACAGGGAATCCATTGCTTATGAAATCAGGTCCGGTCAGGAGGAATCTTTTCACATATCTGATTCCCTGGTACATCCGTCATCCACGGCCGAATACGGCGTGATCAGCGACATTGATGACACCATCCTGGAAACCGGGGTAAGCACCCCGCTGAAGTGGAAGCTTCTGGTCAATTCCCTGCTTACCAGGACCGGGAGACGAAAGTCATTTGAGGGTGGCAGTTCGTTATACCAGGCATTGTCGGCAGGAAAGGCGCCCGGGGCGGCGAACCCTTTCTTTTATGTATCCAACAGTCCGTGGAATATGTATAACTACATCGAAGCGTTCCTGGTCAGGTATACGTATCCTGAGGGGGTGATCATGCTTCGTGATTTCGGACGCCGGGCCCACCGGACAGAAGGATACCAGGCCCATGAAAAAAAGGACCGGATTGAATTCATTCTCCGGCATATCCCTGATCTGCCCTTTGTGATGATCGGTGATGCCGGGGAAGCCGATACGGAAATCTATCTTCGCCTGCTCACCGCGTATCCTGACCGGATCAAAGCGATTCTTATCCGGCAGGTGGCCAACCGCCGGCGTAATCGGCGGGTGGAGGCCCAGATCAGGGAATACAGTGGCATGATGAAAGAAAATATACCCGTAGTCATGTTTCGGCGCCCGGAAGTGGCGCAGCGATTCTGCCGTGAAATGGACCTTATATGATCGTCTGTACTAATTAAACACACCGGCTCAGGCCGGGAGAATTTTCCGGTTTTCGTGTGCCCTTCGTGCCGCTTAACTGTTCAGTCTTTTACATGGGGGTATCCGGCCATTGCCATCATATGGGCCCGTGGCAGGAATGAAATTCCCCAGACTATTGCCCATTTGTGAAGATGATTCTCCCCGATACGTCCGTAAGACCCCGTAAAAAACAGCCGGTTGCATTGTGGCAAACGGTTTGCGCAACGGTTGAAGGTAAACCAGACCCGCGCAGATGAAACAGGAACAAGAAAGATATAACAAGGCACAGCGAAAATCCACTTCGCCGGCTGTGCTCTTCGGGACGCCGTCGGAAAACTACAAACCCGATCTGGCGATTTACACCATGGCCCATGATATAAAATCGCCTTTGAACCAGGTAGCCGGACTGCTGGATATTGCCTGCCGGCTTAACCAGGATGATGAGGTGGCCGGGTTGCTTGCCATGGCGTTGCAGGCCAATTCCAACCTGGCCAGGCGGGTCCATGAAATGCTTCAGATGAACACGCCGGACGAAAGCAAGACAGAGGTTGACCCCGAGAAGCTGATCATGGATATCTGGATGAGCCTTTCCAAATCCTATGAGGTGGATGATATTACGTTTTTTCTGCGTAACCGGATTGGAGATGGGATCAGGACGGATTTAGTGCGACTGAAGTCCATTCTCCAGAATCTGCTGGAGAATGCCATTAAATACGGACACCGTGAGGGTGGCGATTCGTCCATCCTGGTGACGATATACAAGCACCGTGACCGGATGGTGATCAAGGTAATGGACAACGGGCAGGGACTGACTACCGAACAGCAGCGGAAAATATTTGACCGCCGGTACCAGGTGAATACCGAAGCAGAGGGCCACGGCCTCGGGCTGCACCTTTCCCGGCAAAATGCACGGCAAACAGGGGGGGACCTGACTGTTTCGAGTCAGCCCGGAAAAGGAACTACGTTTACCCTGCGCATTCCCTGCCTGGAGTGAAATGCATTATTTAGTAGTGGTAAAAAGAGACTGCCAATATAGGGGTAGTCTCTTTTTTTTATCATTCGTGACGAACGGTTTGGTAAAAATGGCCTAAAATTTTACTTTCCCGGTTCATCCTGATCCAGCCATGAATTATCGAAAATACCAACCCGCCCTGTCGTTATTTGTCATCAGCTTGTTCTTTTCAGCCTGCGGTGAACAGGCTCCTGTGGAGACCCCGCTCACTATCCGGGAGGACCAGAATACGGCCGCTCAACGGGCGAAAGAAATAGAGGATAACACTTCCCTTGAACTTTACGACGGTCTGAAAATGACACTCTGGGCCAGTGATTCGCTTGCCCCTGACCCGATTGCCATGTCAATCGATGATGAGGGCAACATCTATCTCACCCGTACCAACCGGCAAAAGAATTCGGAGTTTGACATCAGGGGGCACCGGGACTGGATGACTGCTTCCATTGCCCTTCAGACCGTGGAAGACCGCCGTGCCTTTTTGCATGAGACGTTCGCCCCGGAGAAAAGTGAGGAAAATGAATGGCTTCCCGACCTGAATAATGACGGCAGCCACGACTGGAAGGACCTGGCGGTGGAAGAGGACGAGGTATGGAAGCTCACCGATGAGGACGGGGACGGTATTGCGGATGTATCCAGGCGGATATTGTCGGACTTTCACGATGAAGTGAGCGATGTGGCCGGGGCCCTGCTGGTCCGTGAACACGATGTATTTGTGGGGATCGGTCCGGATATGTGGCGCCTGTGGGACACCAACGAAGACGGGGTCCTGGACAAAAAGGAATCGATCAGCCACGGGTATGCCGTCCATATCGGCTTTGGAGGTCATGGGATGTCCGGTGCCGTGGAAGGACCTGATGGCCGGATATACTGGGGCATCGGGGATATCGGGGCAAACCTGACCGACAAGGAAGGAAATACATACCGTTATCCGAATCAGGGTGTGTTGGTGCGGTCAGAACCGGATGGAAGCAACTTTGAGGTATTCGCGGCCGGCCTAAGGAATACCCATGAATTCGTATTTGATAAATACGGGAACATAATCAGTTCGGATAACGACGGAGACCACCCGGGAGAAAGTGAGCGCCTGGTCTACCTGGTACAGGGTCATGATGCCGGCTGGCGTTCCAACTGGCAGTATGGCAAGTACACCGACCCCAGGAATAATGACTATAAGGTGTGGATGGACGAGCGATTGTTTGAGCCGCAGTGGGACGGACAGGCGGCCTATATTCTCCCACCTATCATGAACTACCACAATGGCCCGACGGGCATGGTCTTCAACCCGGGTACTGCCCTCGGATCTGTTTGGCAGGATCACTTTTTCCTGGTGGAATTCGTGGGAAATCCCAGCCGTTCGCCGATCTGGGCATTTACCCTCAGACCGAAGGGGGCGTCTTTTGAACTCGAGCAGGAAAAGAAGGTCGTTACAGGTATATTGCCTACCGGTATCCGGTTTGGTCCGGACGGTGCACTCTACGCAGCGGACTGGATAAATGGCTGGGACACCAAGAATTACGGGCGGGTGTGGAAGATCGATGTCACGAATGACCGGAACGACCTGGCCGCCAAAAGAAAGGAAACCGAACAACTCATCGGGCTGGATTACAGCGATCAGAAAGACGACCGCCTTTTTGAGCTGCTGTTCCATGAGGATATGCGTGTTCGTCAGAAAGCGCAGTTTGAGCTTGCGGAGCGTGCATCCGACGGGGCCGAACAATTTGAAAAGGCGATTGAGCAGACCGATAACCAGCTGGCCCGTATCCATGGGATCTGGGGCCTGGGGCAGCTGGGCCGGCAGGAAAAGGAACGAATAGCCCCGGTGGCTTCCCTGCTGGATGACCCGGATAGTGAAATCGTGGCCCAGGCGGCCAAGATCCTGGGAGATGTGAGATATGCCCCGGCCGCCGATGCGCTGACCGGCCTTCTTTCCCATCCCGGTGAGCGGGTCCGGTTTTTTGCCACCGAGGCCCTGGGTCGCCTGAAGTATCAGAAAGCGGTTCCGGCCATCATCGATATGCTTGCCGCCAATAATGACGAGGATGTTTACCTGCGCCATGCCGGGGTGCTGGCGTTAAGCCGAATTGGGGACCTGGAGGCGGTGACTTCCCTGGAGAATGACCCGCGGCGTCCGCTCAGGATAGCCGCCGTGCTGGTCCTGCGGCGCATGGGCAATGAGCAGGTAGCTCTTTTCCTTGATGATGAGGACGAATATATTGTTACGGAGGCAGCCCGTGCCATCAATGATGACTTCTCCATTGAACCGGCACTTCCGGCCCTGGCAGCCACGTTGTCAGAGACCCGGTTCACCTCGGAAGCCCTCCTTCGCCGGGCGATTAATGCCGCACTGAGGGTAGGGGGTGAGAAGGAGCTTGACCTGTTAGTGAACTTTGTCTCTCAACCGAATGCGTCCCCATCGTTGAAGGCAGAGGCACTGGCGGCCCTCGGGACCTGGGCCAATCCATCGGTACTTGACCGTGTGGATGGCAGGTACCGTGGTGAGATCAGCCGCGATCCTTCCGAGGTGCGTGCCCGTGTGGGTCAGCAGGCCGGGAAGTTTCTGGACAGCGAACATAATGAGGTGGTTGTGGCAGCCGGAGTAATGCTCAGTGAGCTTCAGGTCACCACCTTCAATGAAAAACTAGCCCGGATCATGGAACGCCATCCCTCTCCGGAGGTACGTGCAGCCATGCTCGTGAGCCTGAGTAACCTTGGTCACCAGGATATGGAAGGCCTGATGCGAAAAGGAATGAATGACCAGGATGCCCGGGTGCGTACCGCAGCGCTTGGTCTGCTGGACGAAACAGATGTATCAGCGGAAAACCTTCCCGCGTTGGTAGACCCGATATTTGCCCGCGGGACGCTGGCCGAACAGCAGCAAATGCTTCGTGTTTTGGGAAAAATGCCGGTGGAGAAAAGCGGACCGGTACTCTCGGACCTTATCAGCCGGTTTGAAAAAAAGATGCTGGACCAAAGCATTAGTCTTGACCTTATTGAAGCTGTGGAGGCGACGGCGTCCGGTGAACTCATCGCCCGGCTTGAACCCCTTCGTTCGGATGATTTCCGTGAAGCCCTTTACGGGGGTAATGCACGAAACGGCGGACGACTATTCTATACCCATGAAGCAGCCCAGTGTACCCGGTGCCATGCGATCCGCGGGGATGGAACGGAGGTGGGACCTTCGCTTGGCGGAATCGGAAACCGGCTCACGCGTGAGCAGTTGCTTGAGGCACTCGTGGATCCCGGCGCCCGGCTTGCCCCGGGGTACGGTACTGTCATCCTTACCCTTAAGGGCGGCGAAACCGTCACGGGGATCCTGATGGAAGAGCGGGAGAATGAGCTGGTGCTGAAAACCTCTGAGGCTGAACCTCTGCATATTGAATTAACACGGATTACCGAGCGTAGAAATGCGCCTTCCAGCATGCCTGCGATGGGCAATATTCTCTCCACCCGCGAGCTGCGCGACCTGGTGGAGTTCCTGGCGAATCTGGAGTGATGGGTGGGTTTTCCACTCCGTCCTCCTCGTCATGATGTGAAGGATGAGTGGCTTACCGCCAAACAAGGATCCCCGATCGGCAGCATAATAATCCTGTATAAACAATCCGGTCGGGAATGACGATCACATTTACCCCACCTACTCCAGCATACCCAGCTGGTTGATGGCCTGGGTTCTGTTAGTTGGAAGGGAGAAGCTCAGGCTTTTCCAGGCTGCGCCTTCGATGCCCCGGAGCAGCACCCCGTTATCGGTTCGTTCAATGGTGAAAAGGAAGTCAGCAATCGCTTCCTGGTCTGATGTAGCGGATTCTTCCGACAAATTCGTCATGCCATACTGGTCGACTGCCACAGGCTGGCCCGGGCGTGTGCTGAACGATAATTTGGTCCAGGCACATCCCCGCTGGCAGGTCATATTGATCTCGGTGTCTGAAAGACCCACATTGATCAGGAATTCCTCCGTGATGCGTGTACTTTTTTGCGAACCGCAGCCAGCCAGCGTTACAAGTCCCGAAAGAAGAATCGTATAAAGTATATTTTTATGAGATTTCATAGTGATCAGTTCTTTAAAAACGAACAACCATATGCCGGGAATGTTCCCTGCTTTACTGATCATCAGCAATGACTCGGAAAATAATATCAGATGATTATTTCTTCAGTTATCCATTGGTAAGAAAACCCATTAATACCTGCTACTGTCTCGCTTTTGCCTTCAGGATCTTGTCAATTGCCTGGTTAATATCGAGCGAGGCTGCCTCCTGCCTCGGAGGGAATTCAGCAAAAGTCTGAAGGTGCTCGGTGAGAAGGCCAATCGCCGGCTGCATCACCCAGGATTTACGCATGATCAGGTGGAAACCGGTGATGTCGTCGTAATGTTCGAACGGGTCCTTGCGCAGGTTGAACAACTGTGGCATCGTATGGGAGACCATATCATCAAAGTATCTTTCCTTCGTGGCAAAGTGCATTTTCCAGGGACCCACACGCATGGCGGTCAGGCTGGTTTCATAATAATAGAAGAAATGATTACGGGCAGATTCTTCCGAGGCACCTGTCCAGTAATCCAGGTTGTTAAACCCGTCAATGTACACCTTGTAGGTCATGTCACCGATCTGTTTACCGGCCTTGAGTTCCTCCTTTATATTCTCATTTCCAACCGCGGCCATGACCGTGGGCAATACGTCTTCATGGGCTGAGATCCCGTTCAGTACACGGCCGGCGGGGATTTCTTCAGGCCAGCGGACCAGGAAGGGTACCCGCAGGCCACCTTCCCAGGTTGTCATTTTTTCACCGCGGAACATGGTCACCCCGGCATCCGGGAAGGTACTTTGCTCAGGACCGTTGTCGGACGTATAAATCACGATCGTATTGTCACTCACGCCCAGCTCATCCATATAATCAAGGATTTGTCCGACGTGCCCATCGTGTTCCAGAAGCCCGTGACCAAAGAGATCCATATCAGTACTTGTGCCGGTGGCGAGGTTTTCGGATTCTTCCTTCAGGTGCGTATAGACGTGCATCCGGCTGGTGGCATGCCAGATGAAAAAAGGCTTCTTCTGCTTTTTCGCCCGCTGCATGAAATCTTTTGTTCGACGCACCAGTTCGTCATCAAAGGTTTTCATTTTTTCAGAGGTAAGCTGGCCTGTATCCTTTATACGTTGTTTTCCGACCACGCCAAAACGAGGGTCCTCGGTGTCGTCATAGGTGTCAGTCGCATAGGATTCAATGACGCCGCGGGGTCCGTATTTATTCTTGAATGTTTCATTGGAAGGGTAATCCGCCTGTTCGGGTTCTTCTGACACGTTCAGGTGATAGAGGTTGCCATAAAATTCATCGAACCCGTGTACGGTTGGCAGGTGCTCGTTGCGGTCGCCGAGGTGGTTCTTGCCAAATTGGCCTGTCATATATCCCAGAGGTTTCAGGAGTTCGGCGATCGTCGGGTCTTCTGGCTTCAACCCGAGCGGATTGCCCGGTTGGCCCACGGTGGTCAGACCGGTGCGCACCGGTTTCTGGCCGGTAATAAAGGCAGCGCGCCCGGCGGTACAACTGGGCTGTGAATAGTGATCCGTAAACAAGGCGCCTTCTTTCGCGATACGGTCTATATTGGGGGTGTGATATTGTAATCCGTGGGAGTAGGCACTGATTGCGTTTGGTGCCACATCATCTACCATGATAACAATGATATTTGGTAGGTCCTGTGCCTTTGCAGTAAAACACAGTAAGGAAAACAGAAGTAGAAAGTATTTCATAGTTGAGGTAATTGATTGATTAACCAAAGTAAAAACACAAAATGAATTAGTTTGTTTGATATATATTTTTTTTTACTGCGCTTTTCCAGGATACACGATCGGTGTGTATGGGTAGGTCCCGTTTCGACTCCGGTATTCACCGGAGATTGAACGGGATGACGGATTGTTTCGACTCCGGTTGTTCCCGGGTGAGGCCCGGGACCGGAGATAAAACGGGATGACGGATTGTTTCGACTCCGGTTGTTCCCGGGTGAGGCCCGGGACCGGAGATAAAACGGGATGACGCAATGTTAGTCTCCGCATTGCCCTTTACTTTGAAATACAAAGTAGATTTCCTACTTTTGTGACATGCAGGAAAAATGGTTTGTAGATGAGGATTCGGTAGTCCGCCGGATATGGGGGAGCGGGGATACCATTTTATTGGTATTCGCCGGGTCGGCGGCCGAATTTGCGCTGAATAAAGCAGTGGACTGGCTGTATTTCACCGGGCGTCTTCCCGCGGATCCCATCGGCCGTCTTTTCTCGACGGTAGAGTATGCACGGCGGATTGTCTTCTCGAAAAATGAGGCAGCCCTGCAGGCCATTGATTCGATGGCATCCATTCACCGCCATGTGGAGGCCGAACGGGGAATGCGCATACCCGACTGGGCGTACCGTGATGTCCTGTTTATGCTCATCGATTATTCGATTCGTGCGCATGAGGTGCTGGAGAATAAATTGACGGATGAGGAAAAGGAGGAAGTGTTCCAGGTATTCCGAAAGCTCGGTGTCAGGATGGGCCTCAATGGTCTCCCGGATGCTTACCCCGAGTGGGTCACCATGCGCAGTCAGCATATGGAAAAGAACCTGGCCAAGAGTAGCTACACCGATGATCTGTTTCGTCAGTACCGGAAACACCTGGGGGCTTTTCGCTACCGTATCCTGCTTGAATCGCAGGTCCTGATCGCCCCGGCCCGGGTTAAGGAACTGCTTGCGTTTCGCCGTGTTTCCCTGCTTAAACCCCTGATGGGTCTTTTCAAGGCAAGCCGGAAGATCGGTGCAGACAAGTACCTCAAGGCCTTACTCCTTCCTTCTGATTACAAGGAGGCAATCCTTGAACTGGATGTGAAGCCCGCGTTTGCACGGCCATCCACATAACCCACCGGTAATTTGTCGGGCCATGACACACAGGAAGCTACAGATACTCTGAAAGCTACCGGTTCAATTGGACACGGGTTTAATCGTTAAATCCCCTGTATTCGAATTAGTAGTTGCCTTGCACGAGGATATTCACTATTTTCTCATGAATCAACCTGAACCACCATGAAACTGTCTACTGACAAATCGCTGATTCGGTCAGCGACCCTGATTATTTTATCAAGTTTTTTATTTATCGCGTACGGATGTTCCACAGGTGATACCAATACGGAAGAAGCCACGGAAGTGGAAGAACCCGTTCCTGAAAGTGACGTGGCTGAAATAACAGCCATGGGCCTTACCTTCATCGGTCCGGATACCTTACCCTCCGGCTGGAATACGCTTCGCTTTATCAACCCTTCCGGTATGACCCATTTCATTATTGCGGTCAGATTCCCGGAAGGCAGGGGCGTGGAAGACCACCAGCAGGTGCTGGCCCCCGTTTTCCAGAACATTATGGATAATATCAACGGGAAGGAATTGTCTGCCCCTGAAATAGGCATGGACCTGCCTGAGTGGTCGGGCGAACTGGGTTTCTACGGCGGACCTGGTCTGCTGGCAACCGGTTATACCTCGGAAACCACGTTGAAACTGGATCCCGGGACCTATGTTTTCGAATGTTATGTCAAGTCGGGTGGCGTATTCCACTCGTACAATCCGACCGAAGGTGTACAGGGCATGGTCAAGGAAGTCATTGTCACCGACGAGGAATCCTCTGTGACACCGCCGGAACCTACCCTTTCCCTGACGATCTCCATTGACAATGGATACGAGATCGAAGGTAACCTCACGGCCGGTGACCATATAATCCAGGTTAATAATGTCGATCAGAAAGCATATGGCAATTTCCAGGGTCATGACGTACACCTGGCTAAGCTGAATGAAGATACCAACATGGATTCGCTTCAGTACTGGATGAGCTGGGCAAATCCCGGCGGACTCAACACGCCTGCGCCGGTAGAGTTTATCGGCGGAGCCAATGAGATGCCGGGTGGAAGCACGGCCTATTTCACCGCCACCCTGGAAGCCGGTCAGCGCTATGCCTTCATCGCAGAAATTCCGCAGGCCGATAGTGTGAACATGCTTCATGTCTTTACCGCCGGGGGTGAGAATCCTTGATGAATGAAAGGAAAGAAGCTGGTAGTTACTATTTTCCTTATCGGCAGCGTATGTTATGCGGGTTTTGTGGCACTGGTCTATTTAAGCCAGGAAAGATTATTGTTTCACCCGGTTACGCTGGATCAGGATTACCCGTTTGATTTTGAGACGCCCTTCGAGGAGGTTACCATGACCACCCCGGATGGCGTTTCACTGCACTCCCTGCTGTTTAAGGCGGAAAACCCGAAGGGACTTGTGTTTTATTTACACGGGAACGGAGGATGCCTGAAAGGATGGGGACTTAATGCCGGGAAATTTGTGGATGATCAGTACGACGTGTTCATGCCCGATTACCGAGGGTATGGAAAAAGCGGCGGTAAGTTATCCGGGGAAACCCAGATGCATGAAGATGTTCAGCTTGCCTATGACCGGATGAAGGAGTTATACGGGGAGGAGAATATAATCGTGATCGGGTATTCCATGGGCTCGGGTCCGGCCTCCCGTCTCGCTGCGGAAAATTCTCCGAAACACCTTATTCTCAAAGCCCCATTTGTGAGTATCCGGGATGCGATGATCAATCATCCTGTCGCACGGGTTCTGGCCATTTACCCGACTCCGTTACTTAAATACCAGTTTCCCAATGCGGAATACCTCGCAAATTGCCGGATGCCCGTCACCCTGTTTCACGGGTCCGACGACCAACTGATTTACCCGGGCTCATCCGGGAAACTGATGGAGGTCCTTAAGCCTGATGACCGGCTCATCATGCTGGAGGGTACCGGGCATAATGATATTTCCAGTCATCCTGAATATCGCGAGGAAATACACCACATTCTCACCTCAGGATGACCGGTCCCACAGTCAGATTCAGCCCGGTGTTATATTTTCCTGAAAAGGGAGGGTGCAGGATCAGGTCCGTTTTCCTATCTTGCTCAGATGCGGTATGTCCACAGTTATTTTTCCATGGTCCTCTTTCTTGCCCTGCTCGCAGGCCTTACAGCATGTTCGGAGAATCCCCCGCCAGGTAATTCTTCTGGACCCCTGAACATTCTCCTGATAAGCTTTGACGATTTGGGCTATTCCGACCTGGGGTGCTACGGTGGGGAGATCCGCACGCCATATATCGACAGCCTGGCCTTTAATGGTTTGCGGTTCAGGCAGTTTTACAATACCGCCAAATGCTTCCCCTCCAGGGCTGCCCTGCTGACCGGCGTGTATGCACAGGACGCAGGCTATCACGAGGATTATACCCGGCCATTGCGAAATGTGGTAACGCTCGGCGAGGTACTGAAGCAAGCCGGGTACAGGACCTACTGGTCGGGTAAGCACCATGGTGTGGATAATCCGTTTGACCGGGGCTTTGACCATTACTTCGGGCTGAGAGACGGGGCCGCGAATCACTTCAACCCGGGAAATCAGCGTCCCGGCGAACCTGCGCCAGCACGAAAACGGGCCAACCGGGTCTGGGTGCATGATGACCAGGTGTATCAGCCCTATACGCCTGAGGAAAAGGATTTTTACTCGACTGATTACTACACCAAGTATGCCCTGGAGTATATCCGGGAAAGCAAGGAAATGGAGAAGCCTTTTTTTCTGTACCTGTCATACACGGCCCCGCATGATCCGCTGATGGCCTGGCCGGAAGACATCCAAAAATACAAGGGCAGGTATGATGCAGGCTATGAGGTAATTCGCAGGCAGCGATACGAAAAGCAGCTGGAGCTTGGCCTGGTGGACAGCACATGGGTCCTTTCTGATCCTGATTTTACGTTGTGGGAGAATTTGTCACAGCAGGAGCAACGTTATGAAGCGCAAGTCATGGAGGTGTATGCCGCCATGATCGACCGTCTTGACCAGAATGTCGGGCGACTCATTCGGTTGCTCCAGACGCTGAACATGGATGAGAATACCCTGATCATGTTTGTTTCCGACAACGGGGCGTCCAGTGAGGTGGTGCGGTTGAAGGATGACAACGACACGTTGCCGGTCGGGAGCCTGGGCAGGTGGGTATCACTGGGAAAAAACTGGGCGAACGTTTCGAACACACCCCTGAGGCTCTACAAGAATTACAACTATGAAGGAGGCATCAATTCGCCGTTCATCGTGTTCTGGCCAGGAAAGACCCGGCCCGGCAGTATTACGGATTACCCCGGACATTTTATTGATATCATGGCCACCCTGACCGATATCACCGGGGCGCGTTATCCTGAAGAATTTAACAATGATTCAATCATTCCACTGCGGGGCGAAAGCCTCAGGCCCGTGTTTCACGGCCAGGGTCAGGGGGAACGAGATTCCCCGTTGTACTGGGAATGGCGCGGCGGACAAGCCATGCGGGAGGGTCCCTGGAAAATAGTCAGGAACGACCGTGATGATCCCTGGCATTTGTACCATATGAGGGAGGATCCCAGTGAAATGAATGATCTGGCCGGTCGTTTCGCGGGCAAGGTAAATCGGATGGACAGCCTCTACCAGCGCTGGTATGATCAGTATTATGCCGAAGAGGACTAAACCTTGACCACCATTTTACCTTTGTTCTTCCCGTCAAACAGGTCAAGAAATGCCTGGGGAATATTCTCAAAACCCTCCACGACTGTTTCTTCATGCTTCAGCTGTCCTTCCTTAAGCCAACTGCCCAGGGTCTGGATGGCTTCCGGAAACTGTTTTTCATAATTCGAGACAATAAAGCCCTGCATGAGCGCACTGTTCTTCACCAGGAAAGGCTGGACGCTGATGCCTTTGGGCATGGAGGTTTCGTTATATACCGAGATTGCTCCGCATACCACGATGCGGGCGAAATTGTTGATGGAGAATAATACCGCGTCGGATATTTCCCCGCCTACGTTGTCGAAATACACATCCACCCCATCCGGACAAGCTTCGGCAATGGCTTTTTTCATATTTCCGGTAGTTTTGTAATTAATACCGGCATCGAATCCGAATTCACCGGTCAGCATATCGATCTTTTCATCCGTACCGGCTATTCCAACCACCCGCATTCCGTGAATTTTTCCAATTTGTCCGACGATACTTCCCACGGCCCCGGCTGCCCCGGAGACCAGCAGGGTTTCCTCCTGCTCAGGTTTACCGATATCTATCATACCAAAGTAGGCGGTCAGGCCGGTGAGTCCGAGTACTCCAAGGTATGCCGACAGCGGTGCCTGGTCCGGGTCTACCATGTGCAGGCCTTTGCCTGAATGTACCTGCTCCTCTTTCCAGGCCATCATTCCGGATACGTGGTCTCCTTCACTGAATTTATCGTTCCTGGATTCCTTTACCAGGGCCACACAGCCGGATACTATGGGCTTGTTCAGCTCGAAGGGCGGTATATAGGATTTTGCGTCGCTCATCCTGCCACGCAGGTAGGGATCCACTGAAACATATTCAAGTCTGAGCAGCACTTCACCCTCTTGCAGGGAATCAGTCTCCTCTTCAATGATCTTGAAATTGGACATGGTGGGCGTACCCTCCGGGCGGCTGTCTAACAGTATTGTGCTGGTCATTCCTGGTTGATTTTTTTAGTGGAAATTTTATACACAAGAATAACAGGGCCACCCGGGGGTTGTTCACTCGTCCTTCAAAGCGTTCACCGGATTATCCAGGGCTGCCCTGAAAGACTGCACGGAAATAGTGCACAGGGCAATGGCGAGTGTAATGACCGCAGCGATAATGAAAATGGCCGGACCGGGCTCGGTATGGTAGGCAAAGCTGTTTAGCCATTGTTCCATTCCGTACCAGGCCAGGGGAACAGCGAGCAGGCAGGAAACCAGGAAAATACCTGCATACCCGCGGGAAAGAAGTCCGACAATACCCGCGGCCGATGCACCCAGCACCTTTCGGATACCAATTTCCTTCCGCCTGAGCTGAATGTTGTACATAGTAAGTCCGAGCAGGCCCAGGCAGGCAATGAAAATGGATATGCCTGCAAAGGCGGTAAAAATGGAGCTGAACCGCTGGTCTTTTTGGTATTGACCGGCGAATGATTCATCCAGGAATGTATACAGGAATGGACGGTCGGGCACCAGGCTGTTCCATCTTTCTTCAACCCGCTCAAGCGTTTCGCTGATATCCCTTCCGGACAGGGTGAGGGTAAGTTTGGTCAGTGAATTAATGGGGGCAAAGCGGACCGAAAGCGGTTCGACTTCCGTATGCAGCGACTTGTAATTAAAATTCTCCACCACTCCCACGACCTGGCCTTCCCGGCCCCATTGACGGAATTTCTTGCCGATGATCTCTTCAGGATCCGAATAACCATACCATTCAGCCGCCGATTTGTTCAGGATCAGGGCTTCCGTGCTGTCCGTGGTAAATTCAGGGGAAAAGTTTCTGCCGGCGACAAGTCGTATATTGTATAATGAAATGAAATCAGGGTCCACTTCATAAATACCGGGACTTTTCATAATCAACGTCCCTTCCTTTGTTTCTATCGCCGTACCGGCATTGGGAAGAAAATCGCCCGGTACCGCCCGGGTGGCGGATGCATCCATGACTCCCGGAAGTTCTTCCATGGAGCGTTTCACCGAGGTAATGCCCTGCTGGACATCGGAGTCCCAGCCAAAATCAATCACCAGCTTATGCTGGTTGTCAAAACCCAGGGGATGGTTGAGCAGGTAATGAAGCTGGGAATAGACGATGGCCGTCCCGGCGATTAGTCCGATCGATAACGTAAACTGAAATACAACAAGTACCTTGCGAAAAGTAAGTCCGCCTGAAATTTTCCCCAGGTTACCCTTAAGCACCCTGGCCGGACGGAATGATGAAAGCATGAACGACGGATATATTCCCGCCATCAGGGAAAGTATGAGGAGGCCGCTGAGAAAATACAACAGGTTCTCAGACGTGAACAGACTGATCATTTCCAGCTCCTTACCCGAAAATTTATTTAATACCGGAAGGAAGATGCCCGCCAGCAGGATGCCGGCGATGGCAGAGATAAGGGTGATCAGCCCGGTTTCCAGCAGGAACTGGGTGATGAGGGAAGATTTTCCTGCACCTACTGATTTCCGCACCCCGATCTCCCGGGCCCGTTCCATGGAGCGGGCGGTGGACATGTTCATGTAGTTAACAGCCGCAACGGCCAGAATAAGTACAGCGATGAAGGAGAAAAGGTAAATGTTGTTATAATTTCCTGTTTCACCGGGCTGACGGCCAGCCTGACTATGCAGGTAGGCATCAGACAGGGGCTCCACCTCCAGTGCGAAGCTGGTGAAGTCAGGCAGGTATTTTTCCCTGATGCCAGGCAGGGAAGATCTGATCTGCGGGATGGCTGACCCGTCGTTGACCGTAAAGTAGGTGTAGAAATCCACATAATCCCACATATCAAAAATATTGGGCCGCCAGGAGTAGAAAGTCGACATAGAGATGAGGCCCGGGAAGGTGAAGTGAGAATTGCGGGGTACATTTTCCATCACGCCGGTCACTTCAAATTCCACCTGCTGGTCGATGGTAATGGACCGACCAACAGGATCCTGTTCGCCGAAATACTTTTGGGCGGTGGCCCGGGTGAGAACGATCGAATTGGGTTCTTTCAAGGCCGTATTGGGATCCCCGCTGAGCATTTTCCAGGAGAATATGTCAAAGGCCGACGAGTCGGCGAAGATCATTTCGTTTTCCTGGATCTGCTTGCCGTTCACTTCGAAGAGCAGCTGGACCGGGCTTGTGAAGCGGCAAAAACTGGTGACGGAAGGAAACTCGTCGGCGAACGTGGGGCCTGCGACCGCCCCGCCCCAGACCTGGAAATCCTCCGGGGCCGGTTCAGGATTGGCTTCAAAGGCCTCCGCCGTGCGGTAAGCATGAAGGATCCGGTAGATCCGGTCGTACTTGCTGTGATAGGTGTCGTAGGATAATTCGTTGGTGACATAGAGCAGGATGAGGAGTCCGCAGGCGATGCCAACCGACAATCCGGCGATGTTAATGGCGGAAAAGACCTTTTGCTTCCGGATATTCCGCATTCCGGTTTTGAGATAATTTTTAAACATACCGTAATTATTGAGTTTTAATGAACCTTCGAAAGGCCGGATTATTCCCGGCCGGAATAACAGGAGCACTTCCCGGATGAATTTCCGGTTTGCCGCAGACTGACCAAGTTCGGCGGCATGTTGCTGATAACGTTCGGTGAGATCACCTTCAATATCTTCCAGGCAGGCACGATGGCAGTACCAGCGGAAAAAGGAAAGGGCCCACCCGGGAGGAGTCGGATTTTTCATCAGTTGCCAGTGATTATTATGTCAGGCACTGCATCCCACAGCGCATTACGCTGTTCCCTGGCTTCGGTAAGAAGCTGCTTGCCGTAGGTGGTTAATTTGAAGAACCGCTTGCGTTTGCCGCCCCGCATCTGCGTGGGTTCGCCAAACTCCGAAGTGAGGTAGCCCTTCTTCTCCAGGCGGCGAAGACTCGTCTGGAGTGACCCCATACTTACTTTGCGGTCGAGCCGTGATTCAATCTCGTCGATGATCGTGACTCCGTAAGCGTCCTCACCGAGAATGGCCACGGTGAGCATAACGATTTCTTCGAATTCTCCGAGGTGATGTTTGCTCATATAATTTATTTTTAACTCAAATGTATATAAAATAAATTTACGGCATAGCGATTTGGAGAATTATTTTATACTTAGTTGTAGTAAATACTAATTATTTTGCTGAGGATTCAGCATATTATCTTCTTCCAGGTCCCGGATCAGCTGATTGTTGAAAATCTCAATCCCATCCTGGGTGAGGTGGCCCTGGTCATAGAAATAATGGTCATCAAGGTGGAGTCGTTCGGTGTAGTTGTAGTAATCCCCGGCTTGCTGCATTTGGTTGTTAAACCAGTTGATTTCGTAAAGGCTGTCGTAGGCAAGCTGCCGGACCGGGGCCATGACAAGGACCACCCTTGCCCCGGAATCCCTTAACAATTCAAGATTCTCCCGAAACGCCTCGAATTGCTCATTTCTCCATTCGGTCAGCACGTTAATCTCCGGTTCACTGACCGAATAATCTATTTTCTCCACAAACCCGCCCTTAATATATTTGTCTCCGCCATCGTTGCCCATTCGGATGATATTCTCCCGAAAATTACGGCCACCCTTAAATATATCGGTATACAACCCATAGATAAACGCATTGAAGGTTAGGATGCTGCCTGACTGTACCACCAGGTCAAGTGTAATCATATCAATGGAATCGTTGGCAATCACATCAAGGGTGGATTCGATCCCATCATTCATGAAGGTCTTGGGCCACACCTCATAGACCACCAGTTCCGGGTTGAGGTTATCCAGGTAGCGTCTGAGCAAGCCGTTGGTTACGGTGTGGGCCTGTGCACTGGAACCAAGATTGAATGTGGTAATGCCTTCAGAGGCAAAGATCCTCGGGTCAAATCCGCGGTAGGCATGGGACGAACCCAGGAATAATACATCCACGTTTTCTGTTTCTTTGGCTTCATTGGATCGGGTGAACAAGTGCCCGTAGGACCCTTTTTTATATTTAATATTGGTGCGAAATGCCGAAGGGAACATCTCTCCCCAAACACAGATGAGGACTACATACATTGCGAATGAAACAATGCTGAAAAGGGCCAGTTTTTTAATAAATGAGCTCATATCAAAACTGGAAATAGATGAATGAATTTATATCCGTTGGAATATACATGCCAATCAAAAATATCAGGAACGAGTAGAAGGACCAGCGCACCGGCCGGTTTGTTGTGATCATAAAGCTTTCGAGCGCATGCCTGTTGCGTCTGCCCATCCATTCTACCAGGAAGAAGAACGGGATCAGCACAAGGATGGGGGCAGAAAGGCCAATACCTTCATAATACGGGACGGTCAGAAGGCTTTTGGAGAATATTTTACCCAGGATTTCCCAGGCCTGCCCCATACTTTCAGCACGGAAGAAAACCCAGGCCAGTGTGGTCAGCATAAAGGTGGAGGTGATGGAGACAAATTCCCGGATCGTGAGGAAGCTCCTGTCATGTGCCACCACGTCGAGGTGATGCCGGTTCCGGTTAAACAGCATCAGGGGAATAAAATAAAGCGCATTTAAAAACCCCCAGAAGATGAAGGTCCAGTTGGCACCGTGCCAGAACCCACTGACCAGGAATATGATGAATACATTCCGAAGCTGCTTCATTTGGGAAACCCGGCTGCCCCCCAGGGGAATATACAGGTAGTCCCGAAACCAGGTGGACAGGGATATATGCCATCTTCGCCAGAATTCAGCGATGTCCCTGGAAAAATAAGGAAATGCAAAATTCTGCATAAGGTCAAATCCGAACAGCCGGGCTACACCAATGGCAATATCGGAATAGCCTGAAAAGTCACCGTAAATCTGGATAGCGAACAATATCGTCCCGGTCAGGAGGAGGCTGCCGGACATGGTTTCGTGGTTGGAAAATATATGATTGACCACCTCCGCGCAGTTATCGGCGATGACGACTTTCTTGAAAAACCCCCATAAGATCTGCCTCAATCCATCCACCGACTCCTTATAATTAAACCGGTGCTTCACCCTGAACTGGGGGAGCAGATGGGCGGCCCGTTCAATTGGTCCGGCCACCAGCTGGGGGAAGAAGCTGACAAACGCCATGAATTGTATGAAATCGTGTGTGGGCTCAATTTTGCGACGGTATACATCGATCGTGTAACTGAGGGTCTGAAAGGTGTAAAAGCTTATTCCAACCGGTAAGATGATGTTGAGCCGGCCGGCCTCGAAGGGTTGGCCAAACAGGAGAAATGCATCGGTGAAACTGTCGATGAAGAAGTTGTAGTACTTAAAGAAGCCCAGTAATCCGAGATTCACAAGAAGGCTGGCCAGAAGGAGGAGCTTTCTCTTTTTGTGCAGTGATTCACGACTGAGCAGGATTCCGATGGTATAATCCACCGCGGTGCTGAAAAGTATAAGCCCAAGAAAGCGCCAGTCCCACCACCCGTAAAACACGTAACTCGCAATGACGAGCAATACGTTCCTGACCTGGATACGTGTGCCGGGGATGAGCCAGTACAGTATAAATATTATCGGTAAGAAAAGGGCAAAATCCAGGGAATTAAACAGCATGGGTCACTGGAATTTTCATGAGCTTTTAACAGGATGACGCCAGGAGCAAAGTCCTGCGGTCTTACATTTCGTTGAATTGGCAGCAAATTTATTCTTCTTTGGCATAAATAAAGGTACAATCTCAAAATCTTTAACATAGAATTGGCAGGACCTGTATTTTTGGACCGGGTAAGAAATGCGCTCAGCCTGTAATAAGAATATTAATAAATTTTCCGTAATTGGTCCCTGTTATGAATGATTCTTACAAGGACCTGGAAAGACTCAAATACCGGTTAAACCTGATCCTGATCGCACTGCTTTGTTCGACTACCCTCGCCCCGAGCCTGATCTTTTTCGTCAGGGGGGAGGGCAGGATTCTCTGGATGATTATTTTCATCGTCATTAGTTACCTGGTCAGCCTGCTGCCAAAGAGTTTTTACGACAAAATTCAGCTTTCCTCGGATGTGGGGGTGTACCGGAAACTGGGTGTTGACTGGTTTAAACGGTTTTCCACAAACGGCGACTTCATCAACAGGAGGATCAGGCGAAGCTACCCGACATACAGAAATATTATTAACCTGGATACGGTTAAGGCAAAATTAGACGAAACGTATGTCATAGAGAGATCGCATACCGTGCTGCTGGTATTCTGCTTCCTGACCAATATCTATGCCTTCCAGACGCAATCGTATCTCACTGCCGCCATTCTTTTTGCCGGCAACCTGCTGTTCAATTTTTACCCCAACCTGTTGCAGCAATATAACCGGATCCGGTATCAGAAAGTGGTTAAAATGCACTCCTGAATTACGGGATCATCCCAGGGTCATCATTTATCTACGCGGATAATATCGAATTCAATGGAATTCGGTGTTCCGGGAGGTGCCACATCAAATCGTGCGTTGACCGCATACACGCTGTTTCCGTGCAAGGCCGCCGTGGTTGGAATTTTAAATTCAGGATCCGTGATGATACGGGTAATTGTACCGGATGTCAAATCGGCATCCAGTTCGACCACCGCAATTTGATTAAGAAAATTCTGAACCACGTACAGGGTTAGTCCATCCAGTAAGAGTCCGTCTCCACTGCTCAAAGCGTCGCCTCCCAGGTCAACCTGAATGGCTTCACCTGTATCCTTGTTCACAAGGTACAGCGCACCGGTGGCGGCGTTAATCAGTAAGAGTGACGTTCCCCGGTGGGGGGCAACAATACCATTGCTGTTAAACTCTCCGGGTATGGATTCAAAATCTCCGCCCAGCGGAATAGTCTGAACGGAAGGCGGATCGGGAAGGCGCCCGTCCGGCATTAAGTTTACCTTGTGAAAAACCGGCTGGAATGAGTTGGTAAAATAGGCCGCGTCTTTCGATACGATGACGTCGTTAATGAAACCAGCTCCCAGCGGGATGGAAGCTACCTTTTCCTGCGTGGTTACATCATATACCCGTGCCGTCCCATCGAAGCCTCCTGAGACGAACAGATAGTTTGTTCGCGGATCAAAATCAAGGCCAACTGCTAATTCGCCTGCCGTTCCTGCAATGTGCACGGTTCCGCTGCCATCGCGGTAATTGCCCTTATAGATGGCGCCATCCACAAGGGAGCCGGCATAAAAATAGGTGCCGGTTCCGGAAACGATTCCTTCCGGACTGAAACCATCGGGCAGGAAGATCTGGTCAGGGAAAGCATTGGGAGATGAATTGGAAGGCAAATCCGTGTCCAGGTTTCCTTTCAGCTGGTTTATCTGTGGTTTGGTTATTTCTTCCGTTTGACAGCCAGTAATTATTAATAAGACAATGACAAGTATTGAAAGTGTGGTTTTCATGGGAGTGTGTGGTTGGTTGAATTAGTCAGATCTGAATTAATGTATACCCTGAGAAAAACATAGGGAGATCGGAAGGTATGATTCTCAGTAACCGGGCGCATGTCCTTGTTTAAGGGACTGTTTATCAATTGTATACCATAAAATAATAAAAATAATCCTATTAAAAAACAGCCCGGATAACGGTGCCGGCAGATCCCCGGAAATACGATATTGCACCTCAAAAAACCGAGCGTCCGATATAATTGATGTCCTGGTGCGAATCTTCCGGCAGGTATATCCTGTCAGTCTGTAAATATTTATATCTTACCAGTCAATGAGGCTCCTGCTTGCAGCTGCGGGTCTTACCAGGACTGCATCTGTAAACCCCGGCATTACCGGTTATCTATATATTAAACATTATTTAAACCCACATGAAACAAATTCGAAATACGATAGCCTCTATGCTGCTGATGACGGCATTTGTGGTCCCTTTGACGATATTCGGCCAGCAGGTAGAGGAGGATCCTGTGACGGTATCCCAGCGTGATGATGAGGCTGCGGTAAAGGAGGCGGTGGAAGCCTTTCTGGTGGCATTGGGTAATGGAGAGCTGGAAAAGGTGAAGGCGATGTTTTTGCCGAATGCCAACATTGCCTCCGTTTCAAGAGCCAATGGTGAGCCGGAGATCTTTACGGTGAGTGCGGACGCATACATTTCGCAGCGCATGGATAAGCCGGTCAGATTATTTCAGGAACCGGTCAGCAAATACACGGTCAATATTTCGCAAGGCATGCTGGCTTTTGTACGTGCGGATGCCACTGTGTATTATGACGGCAAAGCCAGTCATCATACCCAGGATTTTTTCATCCTGATGAAAGACAAGGACGTTTGGAAATTTTTAAGCGGTTCCTATACCACGCTACCCCTGGAATAAAGAATAAAATGAAACCCACAATACCGGAATTCTACCTCCCGGACCTGGCATTTGTTCACGATCAGGGACACGGGCAATTGGCCCGGCACGCGGCACAGGCGATTTCCAGACTTCTGGAAGGCCGGCCAGAACGCAGTTTAGTGGTGGATCTGGGATGCGGGAGTGGCATCCTTGCGCAGGAGCTGGCAGATAAACCGCTGGATATTGTCGGGGTGGATTATTCTCCTTTTATGATTGAACTGGCAAGGAAGAATGCCCCCGGGGCAACGTTCATTACCTCGTCGATGTATGACTACGATATTCCCGTGTGTGATCTGGTATGTTCGGTGGGAGAATGCTTCAACTATATGTTTGACCCTGCGTGTACTTCGAATGCATTACGGGAGTTATTTGCCCGGGTTCACCATGCGCTCAGGCCAGGAGGTCATTTTGTGTTTGACATTCTCACACCAAAGGTGCTGGACTCCTCCTTCGCGCAATCAAGAATACTGGAGAATGACCTGTGGACCATTTTTCTGGAAATTGAAACTAACAGGGAGGCTAATCGTTTAACCAGGCATATCACACTGTTTCTGAAAAAGGAGGGTGGGTATGAAAAAAGTAAAGAAATACACCGGCAACGGCTCTATCATCAACGCGATATGGAGAATATGCTGACTGACCTTGGGTTTGGGTTCACGTTGTTAGCTGATTATCATGGGATGTTATTCCGGGATGGCCAGATTGGATTTGTGTGTACAAAGGTTTAATGTACTATTGACAAATCTTACCCGGGCGCTGTGTGGGGTTGTGGCTCCAATGGTGCGGGAGAATGCATATTTGCAGAACGATGGAAGTTCTTGGACGGGTGTCATGATTTGAACGCTTAAGGCCGTTCTCATGCCTTGGGAGGATTATTTGAAAAGATGAATAAATATCTGTGTGTTTTGGTCCTGGTTATTTTTACCTTTTCCTGTACCGGGAAACGGGAGAAGAATGATGGACCGGTCTATGAGCCCAACGGGAATTTCGATCAGCTGCAGGCCGATTTCCAAAAGTGGTGGATCTATCATAACAAGTATATTTCCTTGTCTTCTGACTTTACGGGGTACAGCGAGAAGGCGGAAACGATTTCTAAAAATCTCTTTCTTGAGAAGCTTGCTTCGGGCAGGTTTATCCCGTTAAGGTTGAAATCGACGGAAGGCGCCGAAGTGTATAAGCTTTATCCTTTGGTTCATCCGGCGGATGAAAGTATTGTGAGTACCATCAAAAACGAGGCGATTACTTCTCTCGTACATTTGAACCTGGAAGGGCAATCGTTTCCATCCTTTGACCTTACCGACCTCAATAAGAATCATTATACCAATGCCTCTACCGAGGGGAAGTACCTTATTCTGAAGACGTGGTTTATTGGCTGTGCCGCCTGTGTGGCTGAATTTCCCGAACTCAATGAATTGGTGGGGCAGTTCAGGAACAGGGAGGACGTACTGTTTATAAGCCTGGCCACTGACTCCCCATCCGCGCTTGAGGCATTTCTTCAGAGGAAGGAATTTGATTACCAGGTCATTCCTGATCAGAAGGAATTGATCGTGAATAAATTAAAGTTGCAGGAGTATCCAACCCATATCGTAGTGGACCAAAAAGGTACCATTTTAAAGGTGGTGAACAAGGCGTCGGAAATGATTTCTTTTCTGGAGAATAAGCAAATCCTTTGAGGCCTGTACCGGACGAAGTCAGGAAAATTTGTTGAAGGCAGATGGACTTTAAGCAGGGATCAAAGCCTGGAAATTCCAACCCGCTACGTGAATTTTAGCAGCATTACTCTTTGGATTCGATCGCACTGAGCTGATCTGGGTAAGGTTCAACCCCGGCCTGGTGTTGCTCTGCGATTTGCCGTATCCTTTCCAGGACTTCCGGGTGCTGTTGTGCCACATTGTATTTCTCACCAGGATCTTTTCCGAGGTGATAGAGCAGGGGCGGGTCATGTAGTTCTTTCGGACCGAA
This sequence comes from uncultured Roseivirgaceae bacterium, assembly GCA_964563925.1. Classification (GTDB taxonomy): domain Bacteria; phylum Bacteroidota; class Bacteroidia; order Cytophagales; family Cyclobacteriaceae; genus JAUILA01. The sequence continues at coordinate 40,838 of CAZLZD010000037.1, forward strand.
CGTGCCGTATTCACCCTGCGTAATAAAGTGGGCCTTCCAGTTGCCTGTCCGGACTGCATATAGTTCCGGTCCACGGTAATAGAAAATCTCATTTCTCGGACCCGGTGCTGCTTCCAGCAGCGTCCCGCTCAAGTCCTTTCCATCAATGATTCTGTCCCGGGGCAGCTCGAGACCGGCCAGCGAACTGAACGTAGTGAACAGGTCCAGCGCCGAACCCGGGTCCGTAATAACTCCCGGTGCAATCTTTCCCGGCCACCAGAAGAGCCCGGGAACACGCATCCCGCCTTCCCAGGTCATTCCTTTCCCGGCGTAAAGGGGCCCGGCATTGCCCCCGTAAATACCAAACAGCAACCAGGGGCCATTATCGGAAGTGAACACCACCAGTGTATTCTCCGAAAGACCTTCTTCCTCAAGGGCCGATAGGATACGGCCGACCCCGTGGTCAATCTCTTCGATCACATCCCCATACAAGCCTGCCTTACTCCGGTCCGCAAAATCTTCTGACACGAACAGGGGTATGTGCGGCATACTGTGGGCAAGGTAGATAAAGAAGGGCTGGTCCTTGTTTTCCCGGATAAACTGAATGGTCTCATCCGTGTAGCGCCCGGTAATCGTATGCTGGTTGGCAGGGAGCTCGACGACCTCCTTGTTCCGGAGGATCGGGACGCGGAAATCTTCGGTGTTCATGGAATCCGGATTGGAGAAGTACTCCACATAGCCTTTCTCCGTATCAAGGTTCATGTCGTTGGAGTAGGGGATGCCGAAGTAATAGTCAAAACCGTGATCGGTAGGCAGGAAGGGAGATTTATGGCCCAGGTGCCATTTCCCGATACAGGCAGTGCGGTATTCAGCCTTTTTGAGTTGGGTGGCCAGGGTAATTTCGGAAGGAGGGAGTCCGAGTGCCGAATTGGGGAATAATACCCGTCGTTTCTGGCTGGTCATTCCGTTGCGAACGGGCAGCCGGCCGGTCATGATCCCGGCTCGGCTCGGCGTGCATACGCTGGAAGGGGCATAGAAGTTAGTCCACTTTTGTCCTTCGGCGGCCATTCTGTCGAGATGTGGCGTCCGGATCGACGGGTGCCCGTAGGCTCCGAGGTCGCCATAGCCAAGGTCGTCGGCAAAGATGATGATGAAATTCGGCGGATGATCTTCTGTTTGAGATAATACAGGCAATGCACAGAACAGCAGGAATACCAGGTTGAAGAATTTCATCCGTTTAATGTACAAAAAGATCCTAAGACATCAGGTGGGTTCCATTTAACCTATATAGTGGGATTCAATGACTTTTCCCGGCGGGAGATCATCCATAAGGATGTGTCCGATCCTGACCCGTATCAGCCGTAACGTGGGAAAACCCACGGCTGCCGTCATTTTTCGGACCTGGCGGAATTTGCCTTCGGTGAGAATAATGGCTACCCAGCTGGTGGGTCCGTGTCGTTCGCCTCGGTCCAGGGGTGAAGCCATAGCGACCTTTGGCGGCTCCTTCAACATGCGCGCCTGGCACGGCAAGGAGGTATACTTACCGCCGGGAACGGTGATTTCCACTCCCTGGGAAAGCTGTATGATGGCTTGCTCAGTTATGCGCCCGTCGACCTGGACATAATATTCTTTTTCCACTTGTTTACTGCGGATGCGTTCACTGACCTTACCGTCGGTGGTGAGCAGTAATAAGCCTTCCGATTTCTCATCCAGTCGTCCGACGGGCATCGTGCCTGCGGGAAAACCGAACAGGTCGCCCAGGAGCTTTTTGTTTTTACGCCGGGTCTGGTTGTTTATGAACTGGGATAAATATCCCCTGGGTTTATGAAGAATAAAATGCCGGTGTGATGTCATGGGCCAGGGATCTTTGCAACGTTCATCATTTTAAATCTACATGGATAAGTTAAAAACTTCAGTTACTTGAATACTTTTAGTTGCCACAGTCAAACGAGTACCGGGGATGGTTATGCATTATCAGGGTACCTGAATGGATCAGTCGTCATTACCAGATTCGGGTGAAATACTTAACCGGGAATAATTAGTATATTGGGCGGGTAACCCCTTTTCCCTGGGTAAAATGAATGTATTTGTAATAATCCGCCTGACTTTGTAATTGTGAATACCGCCCGCACAAGACGTACTGAACGAATTTTCTTTTTGGCTGCGGCCAGCTTCTTTCTTCTTGCAAACCTAATAGGGTTTGGTTCGAGTGTGAATGCCCGCCTTGAAAATGAGGGATCTTTGGCCGGGCATATCTATATACACGGATTATGTGCAGGTTTGTGGATCATTCTCTATTTTATTCAAACGACCCTGGTATTCTCCCGAAAAGTGAACTGGCATGTCAGGCTGGGTAAGGCGGGTGTATTGGTGCTCTTGCTGGTCTTACTCTCAGGGTTTTATGTGGCGTTCATGGTTCCCGTGCTATATAACGTCGAACCTCCTTACAGTCAGCCTGGCCGTGATTTTTCGGCGATTCTCCTGGCGGTGGGAACTGCTTTCTTTGGGCTGAAATACAGAAGGAAACCATTCATACACCAACGGCTGATGCTGATTGCCACGTTAATCCTGAGTTCGGCCGGAATTGCAAGGGCGGTTAATTTTTTAGGCCTGGCCACCCTCGGACCGGTCGGTATCATCTCCTTTCTGATCCTGCCCGTCATCGCATTATTTCTTGTGGATTATATTAATCAAAGGCGGGTATTCAGGGTGAATTTCGTTGGACTGTTACTCGTGGTTTCCCTGTTCGCTTTATCCGCTCCGCCGGTGTGGGAGAATGCGATCCTGCAGCCTGTCATGGAGGTACTTGTGGGGTGGTTGTCGTGAATTGCATGGGTAAGGCCTCTTCAGAAGCGAGGCGTTTTCCTGCAGCCTTTTATTTGTAAGGGGACGCCATTGTGCACCTGTTATTGTTCGACCGCATAGTGAATCGACGGACCAGGCCTCCAGGCTACGTACCACATTCTGTATTCTCCGTCAATTATTCTAACGCGCGGGAAATACAGGGCGATACTTGCGCTGGATCGTTCGAGAATCGGATTACCTTCATATTTTTCCCAGGTAATGCCATCTTCGGACGTGGCCAGTGCAATTTTAACAACTGAGAAGCTCGCTGCCTTTTTGGATCCGGAATAAAACATTTCATAATACTCACTGGTCTTGACGACACTTCCTGCAACGGCACCATTACTGTCAAAACTTTCTCCTGCTCCGTGTGGCAGTACCGGTTCGTCCGACACAGTCCAGTGGATGCCATCCTCCGATGTGGCATATCCGGTACTCCATTTGGTATCAATGGTTGGGAAAGCATACGAGTTAAGTCCTCCGGCAAGCCACATTTTATATAACCCGTCCTCCTTGAGTACCGGGCCAGGCAGGACACCATCCTGGTTCCATGCCTTAGTTCCGGTAATCACCGGGCTTTCATGTCGCACCCAATGTATTCCATCGACCGACTTTGCATAGCCAATAGCCATTCCTGCTGCAGTGTACGTCCCGGCCCCGTAGTACATACGAAGGGTGTCTCCATCCAGGAATACAGTTGGTTTGGCCAGGTGTGGATAATCCCAACCGCCTGGGGTTAATTCGAATACAGGCGCATCCATCCGGTTCCAGTCCCATCCGTTCAGGGACCAGGCATAACCCAAATGAACCACTCCATCGAAGGGAATGTCTGAACTGCCAGAATACCACATACGCAGGGTATCCCGGAACAAAATCACCTCCGGATCACCTAATAACCCGCTATCCCACCCGTCAGTTTCAGGGTTGATGTCCAACACAGGATTTTGATCTGAAGGTTGCCAGTTGGTATGAGCCAGGGTGGATGTGGGAGGGGGAGGAGGAGGCGTAGTATCCGAACCATCATCTTCACTGCATCCTGCAAAGGCCAGCATCAATACAATTATAAATATTTTATGATGCAAGCGCATCTGATGGAGGTTATATACGAATCCTTATTTATTAATTAACAATTTTTATTTATATAATCAAATA
>CAZLZD010000038.1:0-43905 GCA_964563925.1 uncultured Roseivirgaceae bacterium
GCAATTAGACTCATCAAAGAATTCGAAAAAGTCAACTAAAAGTTTTCCACATTTTCAACAACTTTTCCACATTATTCACATGCCTCGCCTTAACTCACTGATAAGCAGATAGTTACGTGCAATTTACTCATCTGAAATTTTGTGGACAACTTTTACGGGTACCACGCCCGGGAAGTTTGAAACGAGCTTTCGGATTCAAATGTATTGCTTTTTCTTGAAGATAAATGCATACAGGGACGTACTAATCGTATTGTTGACGTATCAATTGCTTTCGGTACGTATTGAATATTCGTGATTTGGAAAGAAACCCCACATATTTGCCGTCATCAATGACAGGTAGGTTCCACGCACCGCTTCGTTCAAACTTTCTCATGACGGATTGCATATTTTCGTGAGAGGAAATAAAGGCGGGCGGACTGTGCATCAGTTCTTTTACCTGTGTTTCATCGTATTTTTCCTGGTCAAACATGATATCCCGGATATCGTCGAGGGTCACCACACCCACCAGCTGCTGTTCTTTATTCACTACAGGGAAGATATTCCTTTTGGATGCACGGACAAGATCCACCACTTCGGAAAGGGTGGTGTCGGGATGCGCAATAAGGAGGTCTTTTTCAATTATTTTGTCAAGCCTGATTTTGCTAAGTACCTGGCGGTCCTTATCGTACTGGATCAGGTCACCGCTTTCGATTAGATGTTTGGTATACAATGAGTGTTTTTCAAAGAAGGACGATGTCATGTAAGCAATGGCTGAAACGATCATCAGGGGTACGAAGAGTTCGTAGCCGCTGGTAATTTCTGCGATCAGGAAAATTGCCGTAAGAGGTGCATACAAGACACCGCTCATTACGCCGCACATCCCCACAAGGGTAAAATTACTCGTGCTGATCTGGTTATTGCCCATCATGTTTATACCCTGGGCAAAAAGGTGTCCGGATACACCGCCGATAAAGAGTGAAGGCGCAAATATTCCTCCGCTTCCACCGGAACCAATCGTAAGTGCTGATGCCACGGGTTTGATAAGCATAACGGCAAACGTAAATGCAAGAAGGAAATAAACGCTATCCAGGTTGGCAAAAAAAAGGGATCCGTTGAGCAACTCGGCTTCCCTCCCGGCAAGGAGCATTTTGATCGTGTTATACCCTTCACCATAAATCGGGGGGAAAATAAAAATGATGACCCCGAGAAAGATACCCCCGGTTACTGCCCTTCCAAAGTCATTCCTGATCTTCGTGATAAGTGACTCGACCCGGTAGGTCATACGCGTAAAGTACACCGACACCAATCCGCATACCACGCCAAGCAGGATAAAATACGGCGTATCGGATGCCACAAAATCATCCGTCGGATGAAAAGAGAATAAGACCTCGTCGCCAAGAAGGGTAAGGGAGATCAGCGACCCTGTCACTGAAGCAATGAGCAGGGGGATAAACATGGCAATGGTGACATCGGCAAGGATAACTTCCAGGCTGAAGATTACGCCGGCAATCGGAGAGTTGAAAATGGCAGAAATAGCTCCGGCGGCACCACATCCGATCAGGAGCGTTCGTTTTTTTTGATTCAGGTGCATCAGGTTGCCGATGTTGGACCCAATGGCACTTCCCGTTACCACGATGGGCGCCTCCAGTCCGACCGACCCCCCGAGGCCCACGGTAATGGCGCTGGTAATCATGCGCGAATACATTTTGGTTCGCTGTATGATACTGGATCTTTTCGCCACGGCATAAAGAATCTGGGTAATGCCGTGCCCCATTCTTTCTTTGAAAAAATATTTTGAAATCAGTACGGTAATGAGGATTCCAAGCATGGGGAATCCCAGGTAGAGGAAATTAGGAAGGTTTTCGCTGAAACCACCGGTCAGGAATTCTTCCAGGTAATGGACAGATGTCTTCAGGGTAACAGCCGCCAGTCCGGAAACTGCACCAATGACCCCACCCAGCAAAATCACGAAATTGCGATTGCTGATGTGCCTCATTCTCCAGATAAGAAATTTTACCAGAAGATTCTCCACGCCGGTTTACAATTGATTAACGCCGCAAAATAAATGAATCAATCGTTTCCTTTTTCATTTGTCCTGATTCTTTTCAGGCTTCTTTCAGTATCCGTGTATTTTGTATATTAAGTGAGGAAAAATGGAGGCAACATGAATTCGATTAAGGGTATTAAAGAGACATGTCTTTATCTGGAAGACCTGGAAAGAGCCCGTGCTTTTTATCATGGCATACTGGGATTTCCGGTCATACACTATGAACCCGATAAGCATTGCTTTTTCAGGGTGGGACGCTCGGTGTTGCTCTGTTTTAACCCGGATGACAGCCGGCACAAGTCCTCACCGCCTGCGCATTTTGCCGAGGGCAATCAGCACCTTGCCTTTGAAGTGCCTGCAGAGGATTATGAATCTGTACTCTCATGGATAAGAGCGAGCAAAATAGAGGTCATCGACCGTCTCACATGGGGCTCCGGCCAGGAATCTTTTTATTTTTTAGACCCGGAGAATAATGTGCTGGAGATAGTTCCTGAAGGAGTCTGGGATTAGCCTTCCAGGACAAGCGACAATTTTTTGCGGCCCGGATTCGGGTTTTTCATCTGCACATCCTGAACCCCGCTGAGAGGAGTATATAAATTATCATACCAATGAATGAAATCCTTCAGCTGAATACAATTCCGCTGAATTCCGTTTTCGGTCATAATCTTTATCAGTACCTCATCACTGAGCCAATTGCTGATTTCGCTTCTGAGTTCTTCAGACAGGTCAGATAGCCTGATATACTCAATTCCACGATAAGACCGCTTTCGGATTTTGTTCATAATCAGTTAGTTAGCAGTTGTAAATTACAAAAAATCCACCTATTGTTTGTAAAGAAATTGTAATGGTTTTGTCAAATTTTTACAAAAACCACTAAAAATGGGGATAATTTACACACCCGAAAGATAGCTTATCTGTCTCTTCATGTGCACTTCTGGTCTTCAAAGTGTCATCCGGCTCGTTAACCGGATGAATTCAGCGTTTAAATCGCAGCAGGAACGTATCGGGATTAGGACGATGATAGACTTGCTCAAACCGGTCGGGCTGTGACCGGATGGCCGGAAGAAGGTAACGAATGGTATTCGGATAAACCTGATCAATAACCACGTAATCTACCTGTTCACGTTCAAGCTCGTCCAGCAGTTTGGCTGCATCCTGTTCGAATGGATACCGCATGGTATAGGTTTGAGCATACAGGTAAAACAAAGCAGGCTTCCCGCAGGCTACGACGACCCCGGAGGATTCATTTTGCCTGAGCCATTCGCCCATGGCATAGTAGTTTGACCAGGCAGGATGCAGGGGCGTGGATGCCTGGTCATGTAAATTACCTACAGAGGACAACAGGGTCAGGGGAAGCACACCCAGAACCCAGGCAGGCACTGTTTTTTTTGCCGCTCCAAAGATCAGTGTCAATAAAGCGTAAAGTCCGGACACCAGGCCGATCAGCAGCACCGGGATAAGTGGTACAATAAACCGCACACCCACCCATACATCCGGCCAGAGCAGAAGTATGAGCATAGTGAAAAGTACGTACAACAGTATAAATGTCCTGAACCTGTGCAGGGAGAGGCAGCCGTAAATGATCAGTGCCACCAGTACCAATCCTGTAATCCATTCTCCCGCTGTCCCGCTTTCCTGATAGTTCACTTCTGTAAAGGGAAACAGTGCATTAGGCAGCTCTTCCGTCATATAACGGCTGAAGTTAGCGGTCATGCGGTTGAGAAAATCACCGGGACCCGCGGTTCCCAGGTTGGGCTGATAAGGGTTGATCAGCGTTAGCTGTCGCAGGTACGAGCCACCTCCGAGTTGCTGGCTCCTGATAAACCAGGGCAAGGCAAGAACTACAAAACCAGCACCCAGGGCAAGACCGGGTATCCATTTCTTACGGATAAACAGTGTGATCACCACCGCGCCAAGCAGGGCAATTCCAAGAGACCGCACATAGTAACCAATAACCAGCACGATCAGCAACAGATAAAAATTCGGGTCTTTAAACCAGTGCGTGTCGGGCAATCGTCGAACCAGGCACCAGATCGCGGCAGAGGAGAAAAACAGGAAGGGGATCTCTGACATCATCATCGATCCATACTGGAGCAGGTGGAAATTAAGCAGGCACATCAAACTAACCACGAAGGCAAGTATCCGGTGCTGCATGACCTCTTCGGCGATCCTGTAAAACAGGAGCAAGCCAGCCAGAAGAAAGAAGCCGTTAAGCATCTTGAAAAAGACGATACTTTCAGTAAAGTGCATAAAAAGACTCATTACAGCCGGGTATCCTGGCGGGTAGTGGTTATTGGGAGTTTTGTCGATCTTACTGATGTTCACAAACCCTTCCCCTTGCGCCAGTGCCTGTCCGAGCATATAGTAACTCGCGTTATCCCCCAGGGGGGCCAGCTTTTGATCAAACGTATAGGTATAGCTGGTCAGGAAAACGAGGACAATGAGCAGGGGGAATAAGTACGGTCTATTTTGTATCTTCATGAAGGGATTAAAGATAGGTAATTCAATGCCGATCCAAATCTATTAATTTTATTTCAGGATAATAAACAGACCATGGTACGATTGCTTCTGGGAGCTTGCCTTATGATGTTTCTCACTCAATGTGATACACAGGGTACAACGGATGATCATCCGGTCATCACCGATGAATTTGCGGATTACTGGTTTGCAGGTAAGGCGGAGGTGGCCAGTTACAAACTGGTTCAGGCCAGGTATGGTGAGCCACGGGAGGGTCATGCAGTGCTGATTTTTGTGACCGAACCGTTTTCCCGGAATGCGCAGGTCAAACTTGATGATCCGGATGCCGCTGATAAAGTGACGGTGATGAAGCTTAATATGATCAAGAAGTTTGTTACGGGGATCTATCCTTATTCCATGATGCTCTCGACATTCAGTCCGGCCGATAACCAGGACCCGCCGCCACCACTGAAGTACACCATGACCAGCCAGGAGTGGTGCGGACATGTCTTTGCCCAGCTTAACCGGCGTGGTGACGACTACCAGTTGCAGGAATATTCTTATTTCCAGTCGGAAGGGGATAACCGCAGGTCCCTGCCTGTTGCCCTGACGGAAGATGAGATCTGGAACCGAATACGGCTGGATCCTTCAACCCTTCCTGTGGGTGAGATCAGTATTTATCCGGGTTTGTTTTTTACACGCCTGATGCACCGGGAGTTCACGGAATTACAGGCTTCGGCCAGCCTGGGTGAAAAGGGTGATGTGTTTGAATACGTACTCCGTTTTGCCGGTGGCCGTACCTTCACGTGGTATTTTGAGAAATCATTTCCTCATACCATCACCGGCTGGGAAGAACGGTACCTGGCCAATGACAATGCGGTTCAGCTTACGACCGCCACATTGCTGAAACGACTGCATATCCCCTACTGGGAATACAATGATTCCAGGGATATTATTTGGCGGGATTCATTACTCATTGACTGAAAAGCGATATTTTTATTCCCATGAACGACGCACGATCACATTTTCATATGCCGGAAGGCACATACCTTAATTGTTCCTACATGGCTCCTTTGCTCAAGTCGGTGGAGGATGCCGGCATACGGGCCATCCGGCAGCGGCGCGACCCGGCAGCCCTGAGCCCTGCCATGTTTTTTGAAGAAACAGAACAGGTCCGCCGGGTACTGGCCCAGATGCTGAACGGCGAGCCCTCACGTTTTGTGCTTGTCCCTGCCGTATCTTACGGAATGGCTAATGTAATCCATAACCTTCGGCTGGATACGCATCAGGAGATTGTGCTGGCCGCCGAGCAATTTCCCAGTAATTATTATCCGTGGAAGCGGCTGGCTGACCGGACCGGAGCGGAAATGCTGATGGTGGCGCCTGAACAAGGGGCAGAATCCCGGGGGAAAAGCTGGAATGAGAAGATATTATCGGCCATCAACACAAAAACCGCTGTAGTTGGTATCTCCAATGTACATTGGGCGGATGGCACACGGTTTGACCTGAAAAAAATACGTCAACGGACCCGGGAAGTTGGTGCTCTCCTTGTCATTGACGGCACCCAATCGATAGGCGCCCTGCCGTTTGATATAGCCGAAATTCAGCCGGATGCACTGATCTGTGCAGGGTATAAATGGCTTATGGGACCGTACAGCCTGGGATTTGCCTATTATGGTCCTGCCTTTGATGACGGGATCCCGATCGAGGAAAACTGGATCAACCGAAAATACAGTGAAGACTTCAAAGGCCTGGTAAAATATCAGGATGAATACCAGGCCGGTGCCCTGCGTTATGAAGTAGGCGAGCACAGTAATTTTACCCTGGTACCTATGTTTCATGCAGCCATACGGCAAGTGGCAGAATGGGAACCCTCAGCCATTCAATCCTTCTGTCGCGAACTTTCTTCCGGGCCCGTTGAGCAAATCCGGCGCCTGGGTTACGCGGTGGACGAAGAGCCCTACAGGGCGGCACATATTCTTGGAATACGGCTTCCCCGGGAGGTCGATTCGGCTGAATTGAAAAAAATGTTTGACCAGGAACGACTGGTCGTGTCATTCCGCGGGGATGCTATCCGGGTTTCCCCGAATGTATATAATACCCCGGAGGAAATGGATCACCTGGTGCATGTGCTGGAGAATGCGGTAAAAAATACAGCAGCGTGGTCATGAAGATAGTGCTGGGGATATTTTGTGCCATGCTGACCACACTTCAGGTGGCTGGCCAGGATGCTCATTTTTATTTTTTATTTCTGCACACCAATCCTGACCGGGAAGCGTTGTCGAGGCCGGAGGTCGACAGCATTCAGTCATTGCATCTGGAGAATATTGGAAACCTGGCCCGTGAGGGTAAATTGCTGGTTGCGGGGCCTTTTGAAGGAGGCGGAGGGATATTTATTTTAAATACAAAAGACTACGAAGAAGCGGAAGAATGGGTCCTGTCTGATCCTGCGGTCAGGGCCAGGCGTTTCCGCCTTGAACTGCTTCCCTGGAAGGATGTACAGGGAGAACCGTGTCTGGCGTCCCAGGATGCTTCGATGGTAAAATATTCCTACGTCCGGTATGTGCCGCACCTGACCAAGTTTAATATCCAGCAATCGCCTGTACTTTTTAAACAGCACGATGATCACATGGTAAAGGTAAGAGCAGCCCACGAGGTAATCACCTATGGATTGTTTGTGCCCAACGATGGTGGGGTGCTTATCGTTCAGGGTGAGCCAGACAGGGAGCTGATCATGGCAGACCCTGCCGTTCGGGATGGCATGCTTTACCCTGAGTTTAAAGAAATCTGGTTAGCCGAAGGATCATTCTGTGATGAATAAGCGAAAAGCAAAACGCCTGTCATGGCTGGGGTTGCCGGCAGTGCTGATCATTCTCTACCTGGCAGGTCCGGAAGTGGATGCGCCGCAACAGCTAAGGGATATTCCCGCGGTAACCTCCGACCTGCGCCGGCTGGAGCAAACCGTATCACGTCATGAAGACAGCATACCATATATCAAACCCGATAATGAGGCAAGAATTGTGTGGGCTGGTGAACCTTACCGGAAGACTTCCTATGCCCTGGTGTATCTGCATGGCTGGTCGGCCAGTCAGGCGGAAGGAGCCCCCGTGCATACAGACCTTGGGAAGCGGTACGGCATGAATGTATTTCTTCCCCGTTTATACGGACACGGACTTGAAGAGAGCCATGCCATGGAAGGACTGACCGCAGATAAGTACCTGGCTTCGGCCCGTGAAGCGATCGCGGTGGCCAGCGAACTGGGAGACAGCCTGATCATATTTGGTACCTCCACCGGCGGATCTTTGGCCCTTTACCTCGCACCGGCGGTGAACAGCCTGACGGCCATTGTTCTTTATTCTCCCAATATTGAGATTTATGAGCCCACAGCAGCACTTCTGGATGATCCCTGGGGGTACCAGATCGCCCGCCTGGTGAGGGGCAGTGATTATCACAGCTGGGATATTGAAGCAGAGCGTAAGCCGTACTGGTCGAATAAATACCCGCTCAAAGCACTCACCCATCTCCAGTCACTCGTGGCAACCACCATGACGGAGGAAACCTTCAGGCAGGTCAGGGTTCCTTTATTCCTGGGGTACTATTATAAGGATGAAAGCCGGCAGGATCATACCGTATCTGTACCTGCCATGCTCAGGATGTTCGACCAGGTAAGTACTCCTGCATCCAAAAAAGTCAGTCAGGCCTTTCCTGAGGCCGGCGAGCATGTGATAGGGTCTTACCTGGTGTCAAAGGATCTGCCGGCGGTTTGGAGAGCAACCGTTCAGTTCATGGAAGGTACGCTGGGCTTAAGCCCGGTTTCGGCAGATTCTTCCTTCATGAGAGGGACGAGCCATTCGGAATGACGAAAAGGCTGCCACGTTACCCGGGTCATGTCTGTTTCGGGGTCATAAAGAGGTTGTAAAGGCCTTCCGTTCAGACTTACCATGCTGTTTACATAGAGAGATATATTCGTGAGACCGCGGCGGGCCAGGTCCTCCTTGAGAATCTGGATATATTGATACAGCACATCCGGCCGGGTGGCAAGTGACCGTTCCTGCTTGGAGGTAAGGTAATCGGAATTCCTGATCTGGAAAGACTCTCCGGTGTCATGATTGACAGCTTGTATCCGTACATAGCCCCCCTTGACGCGAAGCATCATATGCCAGGACAAACGGTGCCCCTCTTCCGTCCAGTTCACATTTCCCGGATACGTCCAGTGCCGGAGGGGCAGCCATACCTGGAACAGGAAATAAACGCCCAGGGCACTGAGCAGAAACCGCCTTTTGGAGGTAAGCCGGGAGGTTCCCGAAGGAATTACCGGGACGGGTTTCTTTTTCAGGAAAATTCTCCGGATCTGATCAGGAGGAAAGAAAAACAGGGCAAAGGAAATTCCGAGATAAGGGAAGATGCCCACCTGGAATACGGCGGAATTAAAGAGGTGGAAAAAGATGGAAAGGATAAAGGCATATTTGCGGGTTTTTTTCCACATCAGTGCGGGTGCGATGAGCAGGTCAAAAAGAATACCTCCCCATGCCACCACATGCTGGAACCATTCTTTCGCCAGCAGGGGCCCCACCAGGAAATAATCCTTTTTTGCCTCAAACCAGATATGGACCGGGCGGGCCTGTATCCAGTCGGGATACATTTTTGCCACCGATGCATATACGTATACGATCGTGATCTGGGCAGCAAAAATAAGCAGGCACCACCGCGGACACGTAAGTGATTTTAATCCTGGATCACGCCGGACATCCAGTGAAGCATACTGGTGGGCAGGAACCAGCACCATGAAAAAATTCAGCAGCATCAACAGGTAGTAATGGTTGTTGTAGTGGGTCTTCTGCATGAAATATACTGCAGCCCACATCAGTGCATAAATGGCCATGCTCGTGCGGTAATAAAGCCCGAGCATTACAAACAGGCCCGCCAGCCCCATGAGGGCATAGTAGTAATACATCCCGTTGCCGGGCAATGGCTCCAGCCAGGAAAAGGCCATAAAGGGGAAGGTATGCTGCGGTTCGATGAATGCCCGGTAAACCCAACCGGTGGCAATGGCACCCCAGGCTTCGGCCATCAGTAAAAAACCGAAAATCCACCTGAATACAATAAGCGGGGCATTGTCGACTTCTTTGAACAATACATTGAGAAAGTTTCCGGTCATGGGTACGGGATAGTCAAAGAGGAAAGATAAACCCAATTTCAAAAAAAAGCGTTAAATTAATTGACGCATAACAAAAACTCAATGATATGAAGACAGTTAATACCTGCTTTAAAATTACCTACACACCCGAGCAATATGACAGGGCGCGTGAATATGTGGAGGATATGAAAAAACATCCTGAGAGGGTCTACTGGATGGGTAACAAGGGGAAAAGTGATGAGGAGCTCATCCTTTCACATATTGCCAACAGGATACTCAGCGGTTTCTACAATCAGTATAATCCCTGGATGGCCAGAAATCACATTATCGCTATGACGAATCGCCCGACCGCTAATTAGAACATGACCCCGAGGTCGAGGCCGATATAATCATTTTTATATAATATATCGTCGTTTACGGCATCGGAAGCAGCATTTATGAGGCCACGGCTGTAAGAGAGGCCGCCATAAACCCTGGTGGTGTTTCCGATCTGATATTCCAGTCCGGCCGCCATGTACAAAGTCATGTCGAAGAACCGGAAGTCGTCTACCACCCGGAAGCTTTTATCCCCTTCCTTTAATTTTTCACTGATTTTGATATCGAAGGTAGGGCCGAACTGGAAAAATATTCTTTTATCCAGTCCGATTTCATTGGTATAGAATTTCAGGGTAGCAGGCAGCTGAATGTATTGCAGGGAATACGCCTGGGTGACACGGTCATTCCCATCGCTGTAAGAAATCCCTGCACGTTTCGACGTAAGCCAGAAGCCGGTACTGAAATGATAATTCTCATTGTTGTTCAGGGAAAAATCGGCAACCGGGCCAAAGGAAAATCTTACTGCGCTTCCGTCATTATCGACCTGTGCCGCATCGGTTTCAATGTCTACACGGTTCATTGAGATGAGCGGACTGATCTTGAATCCCATCTGAATCTGTGAATATCCGTGGAATCCTGACAGAATAAGTACACTTGCAAAAAGCAATTTTCTCATGAGATTATTTTTTTGCGTTATTTTAGAGGCTCTAAGGTAACGATAACCATTTTAATTTTTTAATTCTATGCGTAAGCAAACCCTGACCTTCGTTTTTCTCGCGGCATGCACGCTGATGGCCTGTACTGCCGACGACGAAGCGGTGTGTGTGGAACAGCCTGACATTACCGAGCCTGTTTCCCTCTCTGTCGAACACCTGGAAGATGATTTACTGGGTGCCGATACCCGGGAGGAACTGATCGGTTTTCTGCGGGAAAATCCGGTGGTGGCGGAAATATTTCTCAAAAGGGCACAATATCCGAATGATTCACTGATGGTCACTGCGCTGAACCAGCGTTTTAGCGACCCTAATATTGACTCCCTCGCCCTTGAGGTCGACCGGATATTCGGGGACGGATCTGCATTGGAGGCTGATTTACAGACAGCCTATTCCAACCTCAAATATTACTTTCCCGAATTTAAGGTGCCAACGGTACAGACGATTGCTACCGGCCTTGATTATGACCTGTATGTCTCTGATTCACTGGTCGTGATAGGCCTTGATTATTTTCTTGGCCCTGAGGGCAAATACAGGCCTCTCGGATTGTATCAGTATATGCTCCAGCGGTATATACCGGAGGCTATTGTTCCTTCCATCATGTTGTTGTATGGCATTTCGGGAGACATGAATAATTCTGACTTGTCTGACAAGTCGATGCTTGCGGAAATGATTTCTTACGGGAAGGCATTTTATTTTGCCAAGCATATGCTACCCTGTACCCCTGACAGTGTGCTGATATCCTATACGGCCGGAGAAATTGCGGGAACCCGGGAGAATGAATCGATTGTCTGGGCGCACTTTGTGGAGAATGATTTGCTTTTCGAGACCAATCATGAGGTAAAGAAGAAATACCTGGAAGAGCGCCCAAAGACGTTTGAAATCGGGGAAAAGGCACCGGGAAGGATCGGCCGGTGGCTGGGCTGGCAGATCGTTCGGGCCTACATGGATCGCAACCCTGACACTACCCTGCCCCAGCTCATGGCACTCGATGACCCCAGGGTGATCCTGGAAAAAAGCAAGTACAGGCCTTAACGTGTCAGGAGGCCCATAGCTTTTGCCTATCTTTACCAAACAAAAACAGCACACAGATCATGCGGAAAAAAATTGTAGCAGGAAACTGGAAAATGAACAAGACCCTGGACGAAGGGCTTAAATTAACCTCGGAAATAGTTAACATGGTTGGCGATGAAGTGAACAATGAAGCCACAGTACTTCTTTGTCCGCCATATGTCCACCTCACAAGTGTCCGTCATCTTCTCAAAGGACAGGACCGCATATTGCTCGGGGCACAAAACTGCCACGGCGAAGAAAGCGGGGCGTATACGGGTGAGGTGTCGGCCGGCATTCTTGCGTCTGCCGGTGTGGGGTATGTGATACTGGGACACAGCGAACGGCGGGCTTATTTTCATGAAACCAATGAGGAGCTGGCCACCAAGGTCAACACCGCACTGGCTCACGGCCTGACCCCGGTATTTTGCTGCGGGGAGTCCCTGGAAATTCGTGAAAACGGAGATTATATTCATCATGTGACCAATCAGCTGAGAGAGAGTCTCTTTCACCTGCCGGAAGAAGATCTTTCGCGCATTGTGATTGCCTACGAACCTATCTGGGCGATCGGAACGGGCAAGACAGCTTCTTCGGAACAGGCACAGGAGATGCATGCGGCAATCCGGACATTCATCGGTGAAAACTTTTCGGAAGATCTCGCCGGCAATATGTCCATTTTATATGGCGGCAGTTGCAAACCGTCCAATGCGGAGGAATTGTTTGCCTGTGCTGATGTTGACGGAGGACTCATCGGGGGCGCTTCCCTTTCTTCCAGAGACTTCGTTGATATTATTAAATCATTCTGAGTGGCCCTGACTGATTATATCGGGATACACTTTTACTGTCCTGAGGAATTCGTTGAAATTCTGATTGCGGAGATGGATCAGCTTGGGGCAGAATCTATGATGGAAACCGAACAGGGCCTTGAGGTGTACCTCGAGGAGAGCCTGTTTGACCGGAAGGCACTTACTGAAGTGCTGGACAGGTACCCGGATGCAAACCTCACCTACGAGATCAATCGTGTCGCCACCCGAAACTGGAATGAAGAGTGGGAGAAGAATTATGACCCGATTCGGGTGGGGGATGATTGCCTGGTACGTGCATCATTTCATCCGGCTGACCCTTCGGTTAAGTATGAGATCGTAATCAATCCGCGCATGTCATTCGGCACCGGGCATCATGCCACCACGTATCTGATGCTATCGTTACAGCTTACCCTGGACCATGAGGGCAAGCGGGTGCTGGACGCAGGCTGTGGTACGGCAATTCTTGCCATTATGGCTGAAATGCGGGGTGCCAGGGAGGTGATTGCCTATGACAATAACAGCTGGACCATTGAAAATGCCCCTGAAAATCTTAGCCTTAACAATTGCTCCCGGACAGAAATTCTGGAAGGAACAATTGATACGCTGAACCTTTCCGGGAAATTTGACATTATTCTGGCAAATATTAACAAGAATGTACTGCTCGAAGAAATGTCTTCGTATGTGAGTTACCTTACGAAGCCCGGCGTATTAATATTAAGTGGATTTTACCAACAGGATGCCGGTGACTTAACGGGACTGGCTAAGACTCTTGGGCTGACAATCAGGGATCAGGCGGTCAAAAACGACTGGATGGCACTGATTTTCGACTATAAATAGCACTCAGGTGCGATTTATACAATTTTTTGAGTGGTTTCTCTGTTAATACCTAAAGCAGTAAAGGGTATATTGCCCTTATTTTTGACTCAAACCGGATGATCAAGGCACTTTTACGATACGGGCTTTTGATATTGATTTTTTTCCTGTCCGCCAGGGCATGGTCTCAACGGGCTATGTTACCCGATGACAACGTGGCGATGGGTGATACCATTGCGTCTGTTCTTGAATCCACCGGAAGTGAATCTGCAAAAGCTACAGCCCAGGCCCTGGGATCTGTATGGGCCTCTCTGGGACCGGTAAATGAAAAGCTCGCGGCAGACCAGATCCGGTTGATGTTTAACAAAAAGCTGGGGGTCCGTCCCTACGTGTCACGATATGCCGCAGCCCTGGTTGCTGCTGTCAACACCGAAGGATTGTCGAATGAAAAAGTAACAGGATGGCTGACTACAGCCGGTAAGGTCATTGAATTGGAGAATCGCAATTCCATTCTCAATTTCCTCACATTCTCCCACCATTTCTTTGAGACCCGGGAATTGTATGGCAACAATTCAAACCGCTTGCGGGTGTATGATGATGCCTATTCATTTGAATATGTGGCGATTCCTGAACTCACTGAAATCCAGGAGCCCATGGATGAGAGCCTAAGTGAAGCTTCCCTTGAGGAGGAAAACTGGGATGACGAACACTGGGAAGACGAAGATGAAGGCTGGTCGGATGACTGGGATGATGAACCTGCCGACAGCGAATGGGATACCGAATGGGAGGAGGAATCCTGGGACGACCAACCTGCATATGACGCCCAGACGGAGCGGGCAAACCTCGGTGCAGCCCCCCTGCCGGTTGTTGAGGGAGCGGTCATGCGTTTTGAGAAGGCATCTCTTAATTTTATCACTCCCTATGAT
This sequence comes from uncultured Roseivirgaceae bacterium, assembly GCA_964563925.1. GTDB lineage: Bacteria > Bacteroidota > Bacteroidia > Cytophagales > Cyclobacteriaceae > JAUILA01. The sequence goes on from CAZLZD010000038.1 coordinate 14,244, forward strand.
TCGGTTTTTCTCAGAAACACCTCGGGTGCTGTAAAGATCTCAACCCATGAATTCGTGGGAACAGGAGGAATATTTGACTGGTCGGTAGCGGGTCTGCCCGGTGAAGAAGTATACGCAGAGATGGCTGATTACAGTTTCGATATCCGCAGGCCGCAGGTGGAGGCTGAAGGGGCTGTTCTTACCTATAGCGGCAAGCTTAATGAACCGGTGGACGGATTATTTGAATACCGCAGTGTACGGCATGATTCCACGACCGATGCGACGTACCCCAGGTTTATGTCGTATTACAGCAATATTGAAGTGGACGGGTTTGGTCCGGACATAACCTATGTCGGAGGATTCTCCCTGAAAGGAGCATCCATGCTGAGTACTTCATTGTACGGGGACCTTTCCACTGTGCATGTCGCCACCAATCAGATGCCGAGATTTAAAATGTCTTCACAAATATTTGAGTTTCGGGATACGGTCATGTCTGCCAGCAGGGCCAAGGTAGTGATCTACCAGGGAGCCGACAGTATTTATCATCCGGCGGTTAGAGTGCGCTATGAAATCCCGTCCCGCAAGCTGGTGCTTCAAAAGGACAAAGGTGGCTACCGGAATACACCCTATTCCACCAGCTATTTCAACATGGATTTTACAGCCGATATCATTCGCTGGGATCTTGAAAGCGATAGCCTGGATGTTGCCATTCTGGAAGCGAGGAGAATGGTACCCGCTTATTTTGAGTCAATCGACCACTACAAAGTGGAGGATTACCGGTCACTGGGTGACCAGGTGTATGATTTCAACCCACTGAGCCTTGTGGTGGCCTATGCCAATAAATCAGGCGAAGAGCAGTTTCTGGTGGCTGATCTCGCGCAGGGATACCGTAAAGACCTGAAGCTAATGCAGGGAGCGATGCTTTCCCTGGCGCAAAAAGGACTGATCGGATATGACGCACGGTCCGGATTGATCACACTGAAGCCCAAAGCACATCACCTTTACACCTCAAAGTTTGGTAAAAAGGATTTCGATAATATTATTTTCTCTTCGGTTATCATGGACAAACCCAACGCCAGTCTCAATTTCAGGGAGGGTTATATGACCGTCCGCGGCGTGGAGGAATTCAAAATAAGCGATTCACTGAACGTGGTTATTGAGCCGGACAGCAGTACAATTACCCTGTTGAAGGACCGTGGGTTTCGATTTGACGGAAAGATTACCGCGGGTAACTATGAGTATTACGGGCGTGATTTCACTTTCCGGTATGACAGTTTCCTGATAAATCTGCAGGAGATTGACTCGGTTCAGTTCTATATCAAGGATGTTAACAGCCGTGGCGGTTCGGGACGGAAGAAAATCAATAACTCCCTTGTTTCCGATGCGACCGGCGCAACCAAAGGCGTCCTGTACATCAACCGGCCTGATAACAAGTCGGGAAAGATTGGCTATACGGAATATCCCAAATTTGACTCGGGATCAGAATCTGTGGTCTATTTCAACAACAAGGATATGTTGGGCGGGGTCTATGACAAATCCATTAATTTCGTGGTGCCACCTTTTGCTGTGGACAGTCTCAGCGGAGACGACCCCACCTCTATTTCATTTGACGGGCAATTTGTCAGTGAGATCTTCCCAACCTTTGATGCCAAGCTGGAGGTCATGGAAGATTATTCCATGGGATTCTCCTACACAACCCCTCCTGAAGGGCTCAACCTGTATGGCCTGGAGTCGCGGTATTATAATGATGTCAAACTGGACAAAAAGGGCCTCAGGGGAAATGGCCAGATCAGTCACCTGAGCATGGAAGTGTTTTCAGAGGATTTCCTTTTTTATCCCGACTCGGTGATTTCATCCGCTGATTCACTCGTGATGAATGAACGAGCGGCCGGGAATTTTCTCTTCCCTGATGCCCACGTAGAGAATTTTGATCTTAAATGGACACCTGACGATGACAGGTTTATCATTCGTACCAAGGATTCAGCGTTTAAATTTTATGATGATTTTGCGGCACTGGAAGGCGAGGCTATCGTTCAGGAAGATGGAATTTTTGCCAAAGGTACTGTGGAATCCCGGGGATCCAGGTTCGAGTCGGAAGACATAAGCTTTGAAAACAATACCTTCGCCTCCCGTCATGCCCTTTTTGAGATGCTATCCGGAAACCCGGACAAGCCGCTCGTTGAGGGTACGGACGTAAAACTTGATTTTAACCTGAATGACAGTACCGCGACGATTAGTCCGGAAGTAGAGGGAGAGGCGGCGATTGTATTTCCTTACGCCCAGTTCAACACCTCCATTACGGAAGCGAAATGGGACCTTGAGGAGCAGAAGATTTTTATGTCCAAGCCCGAGGATGTCCCCATTGAGTCTTCCTATTTCTACACCACACGGGAAGATCTCGACAGCCTGGCCTTTAATGCGTCCAGTGCAGAATATGACCTCAAGACGAACGAGCTGAAGGTAATGGGTATTCCGTATATTACCGTGGCCGATGCCAGAATTACACCTGAAAACGGCGAGGTTCTTATTCTTGAAAATTCAAAAATTGGCCGGCTTACCAATACCATCATCGTGCTGGATACCCTGAATGGTTATCACACCCTGACAGACGGGGTAATCGATGTCATCAGCCGGAATGAATTTACCGGGTACGCAACCTATCATTTTATTAACTCCCTGGGAGACAGTGTACCGGTGCGGTTTGATAATTTCCGCCTTGAGGAAATGACCTTCGGGTCAGGCAGGAAGGCATATACCGAAAAGCATTCGGTGGCTGACGGTCATGTCAGGGAGGACCAGGATGCAATGGTGGCTCCCGGAATGTTTTACAAAGGGGGTATGACCCTTTATGCCCATAAACCTACCCTTGAACTGAACGGCTATATTAAGCTGGCCATGGACGAACCAGGGTATGATACATGGATAAAGCACAGCAGTACGGGAGATGATGAGAAGGTCGTTCTCAATTTCAAGGATAATGTGACTGAAGACGGGCGACCTGTAGTGGCCGGCCTTCACTTCAGTACCTTTGACGGCAGCCTGTACAGGACGTTCATCTCGCAGAAACATTCGCCAGATGATGACGACTTTTACCGGGCGGGCGGGGTACTTTATTATGATGAAGAAAATGATGATTTTGTCATAGAAGACCCTTCCAAAGCTTCCGGAGAGACGCTGGCCGGCAGAATTTTCAGGTATAACCGCAAATCGAAAAATATCAGGTTTGAAGGACCTGCCAACTTCCTGCCCAGCTATTCTGACGTATCCTTCAAGGGGGCGGTCCTGGGAACAGGCAATATGGACGAAAACACATTTGCCATCAATGCCATGCTCGCGGTGAATTTTGAGGCCGTTCCCGACCAGGTCATGGAAGCCATGTCGATGGATATCCTTGACGTGATCAATAATCTTGGTGCTCCGGAAGCCATGGGAGACCCCACCACCCTGCTGTACAAGCTGGCTGATGTGGCAGGAGAACGGGCGGCCCGCGAATATGAAGAAGCCTCCCTGGAGGAATATGTCTCTTTAGGTGGATTTACCAATGAAACGACCGTATCCCTGATGTTCCCCAATATTGACCTGAAGTGGTCAGATGAATACAATGCATTTTACAATGTGGGAAAAATAGGCTTGTCGAATATCGCCAAATTTGATATTAACGCAGCCCTGGACGGCTTTATGGAGATCCGACGACGTGATGACGGGGAGCCGGTCTTTAACCTATTCATAAAAGCCTCCGGGGCGTCATGGTTTTTCTTCAGCTACGAGGATAACCGGTTGCTCATGTTCTCGAGCAGCGAAGTATTCAATCAGCTTGTAAGCGAGAAAAGCAACGGAGCTAAAGCGAAGATCGGTGAACTGGTATTTGCGCCGGCAGACCGCGCTGAAACACTTGCCTTTATTAATCAGTTCCGTTCTGATTATCTGGGAATTGATGACGAATACTTCCTGGATTCAGCTGTAGATACCGTAGTGGACGAAAATGAAGACGGATTTGGAGGGAAGAAGGATGATGACGACGGATTTGAGGAGGGCGATGACGGTTTTTAACTGGCTGAAGGTCAGGTTCTGCGCCACGTAAGCACATTCTGAATTTTTCCTGACTTCTTTTGGGTTGTTGATTTTTGTATATTTGTCTTGAAGAACTCTCTGTGAAGAGTATGTTGTTATTCATGAATCATTGACTTTCATGCAGTTAATCTACATCGCCCTGGGTGCCGTTATGGCTTACCTTCTTGGATCTATTCCGACCGCCGTATGGTGGGGAAAGGCCTTTTATCATATTGATGTGCGGGACCACGGAAGTGGTAATCCCGGTGCTACCAATACGTTCAGGGTATTGGGTAAGAGAGCCGGTATGGCGGTTATGCTGGCTGATATCGTGAAGGGCCTGGCTGCAACGTCCCTTGCTGTACCGCTGATGAACCTGGGTTTTATCCCTGAGGCCAACCTGATCACCTTTAAGCTGATCTTTGGTGTCATTGCTGTTACCGGACATATCTTTTCTGTATTTCTGAATTTCCAGGGAGGTAAAGGTGTAGCTACCCTGCTGGGTATGATGATTGCGATTAATTACGAAGTGGCCCTGATCTGCATTGCCATTTTTATACTTACCCTGCTTATTTCCAAGTATGTCTCACTGGCTTCCATTATCAGTGCCCTGGCATTTCCCAGCATACTCACCTTTATTCCACAGTTTAAAACTTCAGAACCTCTGTTGATCATTTTTGGATTCTTCCTTTTTATCGTCATTGTCTGGACACATCAGAAGAATATCAGAAGAATCGTGGATGGAGAGGAAAACAAGACCTATCTGATCAAGAAACGGGAGGACGATTAATTACGACCGGTGAGTGAAGAAGGTTAAGCTGCATCTAATTGCTCAGCTCACTCAGAAGGTTAAGGATATCTTCCACATGTTCCCTTGAATTACTTAAACGGGGAACTTTGTTTTGTCCGCCCAGCTTATTTCTTTTTTTCATCCACCGGTAAAAGGTTCCGGGTTCCACATGGTGTACGGTAGGCGCCTCAAGAGCCATATCATGATAGCGTTTGGCATCGTAATCAGAATTTATTTCCCGTAATCGCTGGTCCAGTAACCGGTTGAACTTTTCCGGATCTTTGGGCGGTGTTTTAAACTCAATGATCCATTCGTGACGGCCTTTCCCCTTGGTATCGAAATATACGGGCGCGGCGGTAAAATTATCTATGGTTGCCCCTGTTTGTTCGCAGGCATAGGTAATGGCAGATTCTGCGTTCTCAATGACAACCTCCTCCCCAAATGCATTAATGAAATGTTTTGTCCGGCCGGTAATCCGAACACGGTAGGGAGATAATGACGTAAACTTTATGGTATCTCCAAGGCTGTAACGCCACAGTCCGGCATTGGTGGTTATGACCATTGCATAATTCCGGTTCAGTTCGACTTCGTGCAATGGAATAGCTTTGGGATTTTCCGAATCGGCTTCCTCGAAGGGTATAAACTCATAGAAAATACCGTAGTCAAGCATAAGAAGAAGCTCATCACTGTCTTTCTGGTCCTGGATTCCAAAGAATCCTTCCGAGGCGTTGTATGTCTCGACATATCTCATATCCTGGCTGGGGATCAGCGAACGGAAGACCGGCCTGTAGGGGTTGAATGCCACGGCTCCGTGAAAAAACACCTCCAGGTTTGGCCATACGTCAAGGATATTGGAGGTACCCTTAATCTCCATGATACGTTGAAGGAGAAGGATTGTCCAGGTGGGCACTCCGGCCAGGTTGGTCACATTCTGATCCATGGTTATCCGCGCCATTTTCTCAATTTTCTCCTCCCATTTATCCATCAGGGCTACTTCCAGTTTGGGGGTACGGATGATCTGGGCCCACAATGGAAGATTTTTCATGATCACTGCCGAGACATCTCCGTAATAGGAATTCTGAGAGGGATTGTATTCATTGATCTGGTGGCTGCCGCCAATGGCAAGACCTTTCCCGCTGAACATTCGCGAGTCGGGATAATTATTGATATAAATGGATATCAGGTCTTTTCCTCCCTTGAAGTGGCAGTCTTCCAATGCCTCGGGGGAAACGGGGATGAATTTGCTGCGGGCATTGGTGGTACCCGATGATTTTGCGAACCAGGTGATTTCAGAAGGCCACAGAATATTTTGTTCGCCGCGCATCAGGCGCTGGATTAATGGGAACATTTGCTCATAGGACTGAATCGGTACCCGTTCACGGTACTGTTCATAGGATTGAATGTCCCCGAATCCATGTTCGATACCAAATTCTGTTTTCCTGCCTTTATGGATAAGGTGAGGCAGCAATTCGGTTTGAACTTCGTGAGGATATTTCATGAACAACTCAATGTCATGGATCCTCTTCTTCATAACCCACGTCAATATGGAATTCAGGATTCCCAAATCAAACTTTTCTTTTTAGCTCAAAATGTTGTCCCAGGTAAACTCTCCTGACCTGTTCGTCGGCCGCAAGATCTTCTGCACTTCCTGCTTTTAGCAGCTTCCCTTCAAACATAAGATATGCACGGTCAGTGATTGACAACGTTTCGTTCACATTGTGATCGGTAATTAAAATACCAATATTTTTTTTCTTAAGCTGGGCTACAATGGTTTGAATTTCCTCGACCGCAATCGGGTCCACCCCGGCAAAAGGTTCATCAAGCAAAACAAAATTAGGATCGACTGCCAGGGCGCGGGCAATTTCGGTACGCCGGCGTTCACCACCGGAAAGAACCATCCCCATATTTTTCCGCACGTGGGTCAGGCTGAATTCCTCCAGCAGGGATTCTGTCTTTTCTTTCATTTGGGCCTTGGTCAGTTTCCTCATTTCCAGGACCGCCATAATATTCTCCTCCACAGATAGCTTCCTGAACACCGAGGCCTCCTGGGCAAGGTATCCGATTCCGCGTTTGGCACGCCGATACATGGGCAGCTCCGTAATATTTTCTGTATCCAGATAAATTTCGCCCTGGTTGGGCTTGATCAACCCCACAATCATATAAAAAGTCGTAGTCTTTCCGGCACCGTTGGGCCCGAGCAGTCCGACAATTTCACCTTGTTCCACCTCCACGGAGACATCATTGACCACCGTTCTCTTCTTGTACTTCTTTACCAGGTTCTTCGCGTGTAACTTCATCTGTTCAAATATACTTATTCCGCCTTAATATCCTTGATCATCATCTGCAGGCTCGTTTTACCGCGAAAATGGTTCTCCTCCAGGCTGTAGGCCATGCGGAAAGTCTTTTGGCTTTTTACCAGCGGGGCGAGATCTGAAAGGCCGAAGCCGATGGCATCAAAAGACTTGCCGCTCGCTTCCTGAACCACCCTCATTTTCAGGTGCCGTTCTTTAAGAATGGTTACGTTTTGTGCTTTCAGTCCTTCGCTGGTAAAAACCGGCATGAGGTTTTCGGGACCAAACGGAGCCATCTGCCTGAGGATGCGGTAAAATTTCGGTGTAATTTCTTCAAAGATCAGGCCAGTATCAACAGTGATTTCAGGGACCAGTTGTTCTTCATGGATAGTAGAGGCAACAACCCGTTCGAATTCTTCCCTGAAAGCCACGATATTTTCTTCCCGTAAGGTCATTCCTGCCGCATACATATGTCCTCCGTACTGCTCGAGCAACTCAGCGCAGGAGGTAAGGGCATTGTATACATCAAAGCCATTGACCGAACGCGCCGACCCGGTGACCAGATCTCCTTCCTTCCGCGTGAGGATTATAGTGGGACGGTAATACTTCTCGATACATCGTGAGGCCACGATCCCTATCACCCCTTTATGCCAGTCCTGCTTAAACAGTACCGTGCTGCGCGCAGACATCATTGTGCTGTCTGATTCGATCATTTCCAATGCTTCCCGTGTGATTAGTTCATCGGTATTTTTTCTGTCCTGATTCTGAATCTGCAGCCTGGCGGCGTGTGCCTCCGCCTCAGATGCTGAATCTGCCAGCAGAAGACGGACCGCCTCATGGGCGTGATCAATTCGGCCGGCCGAATTGATTCTCGGCGCAATACGGAACACCACATTCGTCATATTGACCTCCTGCATGTTCCCATATTTCATAAGCGCCCTGAGACCGGGACGGGGGTTATCCTCCAGGGCGCGAAGCCCAAAGAACGCCAGGATCCGGTTCTCTCCCGTGACCGGAACAATATCGGCCCCAATGCTAACCGCAAGAAGGTCAAGGTAATCGTATGGGTGGGCGGGGATACCCGGATTACACACTACCATGGCCTGGATCAGTTTGAATCCTACGCCGCATCCGGATAATTCCTTGTAAGGATAGGCACAGTCATCCCGCTTGGGGTCCAGGACTGCCACCGCATCGGGTAATTCGGTTCCGGGCCGGTGATGATCACAAATGATAAAATCAATACCTTCTTTTTTCGCCAGGGCAACCAGCCGGTTTGATTTGATTCCACAGTCCAGGGTGATGATCAGGCCGGTATTCTGTCTGATTGCCTCCAGCACCCCTGCCTCGGAAACCCCGTATCCTTCACTATGCCGGTCAGGGATATAATAAATGCAATTATCATAAAAGGAAGACAGAAAATGGAACATCATGGCAACTGAGGTAGTGCCATCGACATCATAATCACCGTATATCATTATCTTTTCACCGCTGCTGACGGCCGTCGTAATACGGTCAACGGCTTTGTCCATGTCCTTAAGCAGAAACGGATCATGCAGCATGGAAAGATCAGGCCGGAAAAAAGCACGTGCTGCATCGTAAGAATCAATCCCTCGTTGTCCGAGGAGGCAGGCAAGCGGCCGGGCGATGGTAAGTTCACGACGGAGACGGTCGCATATGTGTCGATCGGGCTCCGGGAGTACTTTCCAGCGTTTTTCCTGCATTCGGCAAAGATATATATAGAAAACGGACTGCCCGCAGAACAGGCAGTCCGTTTATTGGATTTTCAAAAATTTGTCCTGTCAGACAGACAACGTACAATGTTTGGCGGACAAATTACTGCGAGATAACTCCTTCGAGCACATCTTTGATAGGCACCCGTTCGCCATCCTTGTAGGGGACGATCCAGGCATCTTTCACACCCATTTCCCGCAGGTATTTTTTGAAGCTGTCGGCCTCCCAGTAGTCCCTGAAGTTACCAAGGGTGATCTGCTGGGTTTCATCCCGGATCTCCCCCGCAAAATTCGGGTTGTTATCGAAGTATTTACTGAGATCCTTATTTCGGAACGCGCCGATCTGCACCTTAAAAACCACACCGGGCATGGCGGTGTCCGCAACGCCGGCACTAGCTTCCGCAAGCTGACTTAGCTCTGTTTTTGCTGCAGAAAGATCAGCCCGAAGCTGTGTAAGGTTCTGCTGTAATTCGTCGATTTTTTCGTTTTTATCATCCAGCTGGGACTGCATGGCCTGGGTTTCTTCCTTAAGAGCGGTCACTTCTTCCTGAAGTTGCTGCTCACTTTCCATTAAAGTCTTAAGCTGGGCAGGGTCCTTGGCCATCTGCTTGGCCATTCGTTTCCATTCCTTTTTTTCTTCCTTAGACAATTGTCCGAATGCATTTACGCACACAAAAAGGCTCAACGTCAGTGTTAGAAGAACTGAAAAATTTTTCATGAGTCGTAGATTTAAAAAATGTCAATTCAAGGCAATATAAGCAATTATTTATTAATTCAACCCTTCAAACTACCCACCATATCTTCCGGACGTACCCATTTGTCGAATTCTTCCTCAGTTAGGAATCCGAGATTGAGTGCTTCCTCCTTGAGAGTGGTCCCGTTTTCATGGGCAGTTTTGGCAATTTTTGCAGCTTTCTCATACCCGATGTGGGTATTAAGTGCCGTCACCAGCATCAGGCTGTTGCGCAGGTGCTGGTCGATATTCTTCCGGTTAGGTGTAATTCCCTGTGCACAGTGCTCATCAAACGACACGCAGGCATCGCCAATCAGCCGGGCCGACTGCAGGAAATTGGCAGCCATTACCGGCTTGAATACATTTAATTCATACTGTCCCTGTAATCCGCCTACAGAGACAGCCATATCGTTTCCGATCACCTGGGCACACACCATGGTCATGGCCTCACACTGGGTCGGATTGACCTTCCCCGGCATAATCGATGAGCCGGGCTCATTGGCCGGGATGTTAATCTCCCCGATTCCTGCCCGCGGACCAGACGCAAGCATACGGATATCATTGGCGATCTTATTCAATGAGACGGCCAGTTGCCGGAGTGCGCCGTGCGCTTCCACAATGGCATCGTGCGCGGCCAGCGCTTCGAATTTATTCTCGGCCGTACGGAATGGCAACCCGGTAAACCCGGCAATTTTTTGAGCCACCAGTTCAGAATAGCCTTCCGGGGTATTGATCCCGGTGCCTACCGCGGTACCACCCAGGGCAATTTCTGACAGGTGATCCAGTGTATTCTTCAGCGCTCTCAACCCATGGTCAAGCTGACTCACATAACCGGAGAATTCCTGTCCGAGGGTAAGAGGTGTCGCATCCATCAGGTGCGTCCGCCCGATCTTTACCACCTCCATAAACTCTTCGGATTTCTTACGCAGCGTATCACGCAACTGCTCCACGCCCGGAATGGTGGTTTCCACCACCATCTTGTAACAGGCAATATGCATTCCGGTGGGGAACGTATCGTTGGACGACTGGGATTTATTGACATCGTCATTCGGGTGGATCATCCTTGTTCCTTCACCCAGCGTATTCCCCTGGATTACATGGGTACGGTTGGCGATAACCTCATTTACGTTCATATTGGACTGGGTCCCGGAACCGGTTTGCCAGATCACAAGGGGGAACTGATCATCAAGCTTACCCTCCAGGATCTCATCACAAACGGTTGAGATCAGGTCCCGCTTCTCTGCAGACAGTACACCAAGATCATGGTTGGCGTGGGCCGCGGCCTTCTTCAGGTAGGCAAAGCCCTTTATGATTTCCAGGGGCATGCTGGCAGGCTCCCCGATTTTGAAATTGTTCCGTGAGCGTTCGGTCTGTGCCCCCCAGTACTTGTCAGCGGGGACTTTCACTTCCCCCATGGTATCCTTTTCGATGCGGTATGACATATTCTGTTTTTTCTGTATTTCTTAGCACAAATTTAGCTAAAATGCGCTGGTTTTGCGATCAATTCGATATCGGAATTGAGCGCAGAAGTTTCGACATTTACCGGTAGCCATCCGGCAGTTACCGATAAGTATTGCCAAAACCTGGTGAGAACCGCTATCATTGGAGAAACAAAACGAAAAAACCATGACACAACAACAAACACCCGAACATGTCCGTGACCGCCGATTCTGGCTGGGGATCGGACTGCTGATATTCGGCGGGTACTGGATGCTCAGGGAACTGCACATTATTCCGTCCTTTCTTGGAGAATATATCTTCAATTTCCGTAACATTTTCATCATCATCGGGGTCTATTTCATCGCCGCACGGGAAAAAGCCGGAGCCGGGTTGATATTTATCGGGATAGGCACCTTCCTTTGGCTGCGGCACTTTGGTCTTATATTTATGGACTGGGACTTGCTGTTGCCAGCGATAATCATCCTGATCGGAGTTTCCCTGATTGCCGGAAGAAGTATCCAAAGCAGTCGCAAGAATGCCGAAGCTGACGAAAAACAGGATTTTATCGATGACTTTTCCCTGCTGGGGGGCCGTGAGCGGACGATCACATCCCAATCGTTCCGCGGGGGAAAAGTCACAGCGTTATTCGGCGGTTCCCAGATAGACATGCGCAATGCCGAACTGGCAGAGGGGCATAATGTCCTCGACGTATTTATCATGTTTGGGGGCACGTCGCTGATTGTGCCTCCTGACTGGAATGTACGCGTTGAGGTCTTCTCCCTGCTTGGCGGATTTGGCGATAAACGCTATTCTGTGGTCAAAGTCGTCCCGAATCCTGAAAAGACACTGCTCATCAAGGGTTTCGTCATGTTTGGAGGAGGTGAAGTATCTCTAACCACCTGATCAATGAATCATCCGATCGCAGGCAAAGCCATCTACCTGTACATGCTGATATGGGGGCTGATCATCGCAATACATGGGCTTCTTCTGCATCAGCTGTACGGATTCAGTTATGGGACAAGCCTGACTGACGGATTGGTTTTCTATACTCCATTGGCAGGTTTCGGCCTCACCCTTTATTTCCTGGTCCGCTTTTTCAGAGGAATGAAGGGCTTTGCCATTAACAATATCCTCACCCACCTGGCCGCCGTGGTGGTGATTGCCCTGTTTACTTCTTTCGTATGGAGGGAGTCTATGAAGCTGGTTGCCTCGGGCCCGCTGGAGATTGCCTATGTACAGGAAAATTTTGGCTGGCACGTGGTTAGCGGGGCATTGCTCCTGGTTATCGTACTGATGTTTTATTACCTGATGGACAACCAATACCATATGCGCATACGGGAGACACGGGAAAAATCGCTCGAAGCACTTTTGCGGGATACAGAAATGGAAATGCTCCGCTTCCAGATCAATCCGCATTTTATTTTTAACAGCCTCAATTCGATCAGCGCGCTGACCCTCGACAATCCCGAGCGTGCCCAGGAGATGGTGATCAGACTATCCGAATTTTTCAGGAACGCACTGGGCTCCAACCGCCACAAAAGCCATACGCTGAGAGAGGAGCTCAAGCAGATTGATCTTTACCTGCAGATTGAGCGGGTACGATTCGGTGAGCGTCTGCAGCTTATCGGGGATATCGATGAAACATGCCTGGATTACCAGGTGCCGGCACTCATTCTCCAGCCCTTGTATGAGAATGCAATTAAGTACGGGCTTTACGAACAGATTGACCAGGTGGAGATACGGACGCGCGTGTCCTGTACGAAGGGTGGGGTACACATTTCCATCACCAACCCCTATGACTCCATGGTGTCTGTAAAGAAGGGGCGCGGGATCGGACTTAAAAATGTGCGGGCCCGCCTTGAATTAATGTATCACATTCCTGACCTTGTGACCATTGAAAAGAAAAAGAATCAGTTTACCGTTCACCTTTATCTACCTGAATTGAATGAATCTCACCGTTCTGCTGATTGACGACGAAGAACTGGCCCGGAAAGTGCTAAGAAATTATCTGCAGGATTTGGAAGGCGTGGAGATCGCCGGCGAGGCTGCCAATGGGTTTGACGCCATGAAACTGATCCAGGAGACACGTCCCGATTTAATTTTCCTGGATGTTCAGATGCCTAAACTCACCGGCTTTGAAATGCTTGAGCTTATTGACCCCGCCGACAGGCCGATGGTCATTTTCTGTACGGCCTACGACCAGTACGCGTTGAAAGCATTTGAGCAAAATGCGGTTGACTATCTTCTTAAGCCATTCTCCCGAAGCCGGCTCACCGAGGCTGTGCGCAGGGCGGAGAGCCAGCACCGGGATAACCGTCCCGGGCATCAGTCGGCCTTGCAGAAAGTAGTGGAATCTCACCGGGAGAATACCGGTGAGCTGGACCGCCTGGTCGTTCGACAGGGGACACGCATCATTATCATTCCCCTGGAAGAGATAGAACATTTGCAGGCTGAAGATGATTACGTGGCCATTCATGCTAATGGCAAAAAATACCTCAAACAAATGACCATGAAATACCTGGAGGATTCTCTTCCTCCCGGGGATTTTGTGAGGATACACCGTTCTCATATCGTGGCAGTCAGAATGATTGACCGGCTGGAGGCATACTCCAAGGATTCCTACCTGGCCATTCTTACCAATGGGGAGAAATTACCCGTCAGCCGGACCGGTTACCAATCCCTTCGTGAGATATTAGGCTTTTAATCAGACTGACGTAACTTTATGTCATGACAAAACAAAGGATTGTAATTCTCGACGGACATACATCAAATCCGGATGACTTTTCCTGGGATCCCCTGAAAGAGTTCGGTGACCTGGAAGTATTTCCCCGTACGCCGGACGACCAGGTCCTGGCACGAGCCGGGAGTGCCGGCATCCTCATTCTGAACAAAGTTAAAATGACCAGGGAGAAGATCGAATCCCTGCCCGACCTGAAGTATATCGGGCTGCTGGCTACCGGGTATGATAACGTGGATGTTAAGGCAGCACGGGAGAATGGAGTGACGGTGACCAATATTCCGTCATACAGTACCCCATCGGTGGCTCAACATGCCATCGCCTTGTTATTGCAGCATACAAATCGGGTGGCCTTGCACGATCGAAGTGTGCACGAAGACGAATGGGTACGCAGTAAAGATTTCAGTTATTTCAAGGAGCCGCTTTCCGAACTTGCCGGAAAGTATTTTGGGATTATGGGATACGGACAGATCGGCCAATATACCGCTAAAATTGCCCTCGCCCTGGGCATGAAACTGCTGATTCATTCAAACCATGCTTCTTCCGTCGAGGAGGGAGAACTGGTTTCGCTGGAAGAATTGTTCAAACGCAGTGATGTGGTTTCGATACACGCGGCACTCACACCAGAGAAAGCAGGCATTATTAATAAGGAGCTGCTTTCGCTGATGAAGCCTTCGGCACTGCTTATCAATACAAGCCGCGGTGGCCTGATCAATGAACAGGACCTGGCTGATGCGCTGAACCGGGGAATTCTCAAGGGGGCCTCGCTCGATGTGCTGAGTAAGGAACCACCGGCACCGGATAATCCGCTGCTTACTGCCAGGAATTGTATCATCACCCCCCATATTTCCTGGGTCACTATCGAGGCCAGAAAACGGCTTATGAATACGGTGATCAACAATGTCAAGGCGTTTATGCAGGACCGCCCGATAAACGTGGTCAGCTGATACGGCTCCAGTTTACCTCCGTCTTTCTCTGCTGACTGATCTGACGGCGGACATTCGCATTTTCTGAATGCTGTAGCTGAGGATCTCTTTCGAGCAACGCCTGTGCTGCCTGCCTGGCAGTTTGCAGGATTTTTCCGTCGGTGGCGAGGTCAGCCACAAGCAGGTCGAGAATACCACTTTGTTGCGTGCCCGTGATATCGCCGGGACCGCGAAGCCTCAGGTCAGTGTCTGCAATTTCGAACCCGTTATTGGTTCGGACCATAGTTTCAATGCGGGTTTTACCATCCTTGCTCAACTTGAAGCTGGTCATCAGGATACAATAAGATTGATCTGCTCCGCGACCGACCCGTCCACGGAGCTGATGAAGCTGCGCAAGCCCGAAGCGCTCGGCATTCTCAATCACCATAACCGATGCATTCGGCACATTCACACCAACCTCGATAACGGTGGTGGCCACCATAATTTTGGTTTCGCCCTTGACAAACCGCTGCATTTCATAGTCCTTGGCGTCGGATTTCATCTTTCCATGGACAATGCTGACCGGGACATCGGGAAAGGCCCGGCAGATACTTTCATAGCCGTCCATCAGGTGTTTCAGGTCGAGCTTTTCCGATTCCTCGATCAGTGGATAGACTATATAGGCCTGCCGGCCTTCATCCAGCTGCTTCCTGATAAACCCGTTTACCTTAAGGCGGTGGGCATCATAGCGGTGGACGGTCACAATGGGTTTTCTTCCTGCCGGCAATTCATCAATCACTGAAACATCAAGGTCACCATAGAGGGTCATGGCCAGAGTTCGTGGAATGGGTGTGGCCGTCATCACCAGCACATGGGGATATACGTCGTCATTTTTCTGCCAGAGTTTCGAGCGCTGGGCCACCCCGAACCGGTGCTGTTCATCTACGATGGCCAGCCCAAGCGTTTTAAATTGTACCACATCTTCCAGCAGGGCATGCGTTCCCACGAGAATATGTAATTCGCCGGAACGAAGCATCTCATGGATCACCGCCCGTTCCTTCTTTTTGGTGGACCCGGTGAGGAGGGCGATGTGAAGGCCCATCAGGGCAGCATATTCTTTTAGTCCCTCGTAGTGCTGGGTAGCCAGGATTTCGGTAGGTGCCATCATGGTTGCCTGGGTTCCTGACCCTACAGCCACCAGGATGCAGATAAAGGCCACGATCGTTTTCCCGCTGCCTACGTCTCCCTGGAGGAGCCGGTTCATTTGCCTGCCTGACCGTAGGTCCTGGTAAATTTCCCGGATCACCCGTTTCTGGGCATCCGTCAGATCAAACGGAAGGTGCTGGTTGTAGAATTCGGTAAGCAGGGCGGTTTCATGAAGTGGAATTCCCCGGAATTTGTCAACCCGGGCAAGCTTCATCATCAAGAGTCGCAACTGTACATAAAACAGCTCCTCAAATTTCATCCGGAAGGTGGCCCGTTGAAGTTTTTTCGCATCTGTCGGGAAATGGAGTTGCGGAAGGGCCTCCTGCTTGGGCATCAGACGGTATTCGTCGAGCAGACGCGGAGCCAGGGATTCGCGGATGTGGGGTTCTGCCATGCGCAGGAGCCGCTGAATAATCTTGCCCAGTGCTTTGGAATCGAGGTATTTCTTTTTGAGCTTTTCGGTCGTGGAATATACCGGCTGAAGGTAGCCTCCTTCCAGGGTAAACTGACTGGCCACCTCGAGTTCGGGATGGGCCATATTGAGAATTCCGTTAAAGGTGGAAGGCTTACCGAACACTACATACTCGACACCGGGAACAATTTTCTTTTCAATCCAGTTGACCCCGCCAAACCATACCAGTTCAATGGACCCTGTCTCATCATGAAAGTGAGCGACCAGGCGTTTTTTCCGACCACCTCCCACCAGCTCTTTGGAACGGATCCGGCCGCGAAGCTGAACATACGGAAGGGATGCACTGATTTCGTTTACGGAATAAAACCGGGTCCGGTCTTCATAGCGAAAAGGATAATGCTGCAATAAATCGCCATAAGTGAAAATAGCCAGCTCCTTGTTCAGGAGGGCGGCCTTCTGCGGGCCCACTCCTTTTAAAAACTCGATCTTTGTGTCAAAAAATCCCGACATGAAATATAATATGATGGCGGCCACGCGTCCGGGAACCCGGTAATCCGCAGCCGTTTAAAATTAGCAATAATTGAGCGTTTGACAACGAATCTGCCGGGGGAGTCTGCTTCCTGCTGATTGATCAAAATTTCTTAACTTAACGCTGAATTTTAATCTTGAGCAGTATTTCATGACGCAATTAAAACGAGAGCGGGCATTACAGATCATTGAAGCATATTTTGACGGAGTTTACCAGGGAGATATTGACAATATCCCACTCCACCCCGATGTCACCTTCCAGGGAACCATGGTACCTAATGAAATTCGCGGCGAACGGGAAGTTCGTAATTTCCTTTCGGATGTCTCCGCCGCGTTTGAGGATACTGATGTGAAATTTATCCGGGATATTATCGACGGTAACTTTGTCTGTTCTGAAGTGCAGCTCATTACCTCCAACGGAAAGAAGATTGATCTGTGCGATGTGTTTGAGATCGAGGATGAGATGATCAAGAGCGTACGCCCCTATTTTGACCCCCGCCCGATGCTCGACTGAGCCGTTCAAAAAGTAGATAATTCTCCCGAAATAAAAGGAGGAAAAGAGTACTTTTGATGAAAAAATGAAATCATGAGCAGCATTCCCTGGAAAACTGTACGAGAATTTGACGACATCACTTACAAGAAGGCTGGTGGCGTAGCCCGGATTGCCTTTAATCGCCCTGAAGTTCGTAATGCGTTTCGCCCTAAAACGGTCGGTGAGTTATACCAGGCATTTCTGGATGCCCGTGAAGACACTTCCATCGGAGTGGTCCTGTTTTCCGCCGAAGGACCTTCCCCAAAAGACGGCATATGGTCATTCTGCAGTGGCGGAGACCAAAAAACCAGGGGTCACCAGGGCTATGTGGATGACGATGGGATGCCCCGTCTTAATATCCTGGAAGTTCAGCGCCTGATCAGGTTCATGCCCAAGGTGGTCATTGCGGTTGTCCCCGGCTGGGCGGTGGGCGGCGGCCACAGCCTGCATGTGGTATGCGACCTTACCCTGGCCAGTAAGGAGCATGCGATATTCAAGCAAACCGATGCCGATGTCACCAGCTTTGATGGCGGATACGGTTCGGCTTACCTGGCTAAAATGGTCGGACAAAAGCGAGCCAGGGAGATATTCTTTCTTGGAAGGAATTATTCTGCCGACGAAGCATTTCAAATGGGGATGGTCAATGAATCGGTTCCTCATGAGGACCTGGAGAATACAGCCTGGCAATGGGCCCAGGAAATACTGGAGAAATCTCCCACTTCCATTAAAATGCTGAAGTTTGCCTTTAACCTCACCGATGATGGCATGGTGGGTCAGCAGGTATTTGCGGGGGAGGCTACCCGTCTCGCCTATATGACCGAGGAGGCTAAAGAGGGCAGAAATGCATTTCTGGAAAAGCGGAAGCCTGATTTCAGCAATATTAAGTGGATTCCGTAACAGGTCTGCCCCCGGACGCGTTAGGTAAAGAAAATTCTATGTTAACCTGGGAAAAAATTATTGATTTTGCCCGTAACGGAAATCCGAAGCCGGACCGTCGGGTGGAAAAATCAAACGAAGAATGGGAGGAGCAACTATCCCGTGAACAATTCTATGTGACAAGAATGAAGGGCACCGAACGCGCTTTCAGTTCGGAAATGTGCAGCCTCTTCGAGCCCGGCCGGTATTCCTGTGTTTGCTGTGACACGCTGCTCTTCGACGCCAGCGTTAAATTCGAATCAGGCACCGGATGGCCCTCATTCACCCAGCCGATCAGTGAGAATGTCATTGCCTATCACGAGGACAGGTCTTTTGGAATGAGTCGCGTGGAAACCGTCTGTAACACCTGTGACGCCCACCTGGGACATGTGTTTCCTGACGGGCCGAAACCAGGCGGACTCCGCTATTGCATGAATGCCGTCGCCCTTCAAAAAAAGGAGTAACTATGATACGACCTGCACGGGAATCTGATGCGCCAGTACTGGCCAACTTTATTAATCAAGCCTACCGCGGAACCAGTTCCCGTTCGGGCTGGACCTCCGAGGCTGATTTTCTGGAAGGAACCCGCACCCATGAGGAATTGCTGCTACGGGTGATTAGAAAAACTGATTCCCGGATCCTGATGTATTTTGAAGACCTCACGCTGGTCGGATGTGTTGAACTCAGAAAAGAAGATGACCGCATGTACCTGGGGATGCTTACAGTACATCCTGAACGGCAGGGTAAGGGAATAGGCAAGGAACTGATGCTTATGTCGGAAGAAAAGGCCCGGGAAGCCGGTTGCAGGTTTATCTATATGACGGTGATCAACAAGCGGCATGATCTGATCGGCTGGTATGTCCGGCATGGCTATACCGATACAAAACAAAACCTGCCCTTTTCGTTTGATGACCCGAGATACGGGTTGCCCAGGGAGCCACTTGCCTTCACCGTGCTGGAAAAGGAATTAATACCGTAAAAGAATAGACTCTTCCGGTGATTCAGCACCCAGGCCGGGAGGAATTTGTTCCAAAACGCAGGTTGCTGGATACCGTTCTGCCCCCGCGCAGGTATATTGTGCTGGGTTCGGTGTGGTCTTTACTCTGACTGAAGCAGACTGGCCAGTGCAGGAGGCTGGTAAAGCAGCCACCCGGTCAGGCTGTAACGGCTCGCGTGAGTGAGCAATACTTCATGTTCGAGCAGGTTGCTGCGGAACATCACACACCGGTTGGCCAGCGGTGCGACCAGCTTCTCTGTATCATTCTCCAGGTATAGCTTTAACTGTCCTTCGTCTTCCTCGGTCCACTGCTCATTAAGGTAAACGATGACCGAGATCATCCGGTTGTTTCTCTCCCTGAACTGATCAAGGTGCCGGTGATAATAGGTGCCCGCGGGATAATGAGCCAGGTGAAATTCGGCCCCGGCCAGACTCAGGTAGCAAAACCGGTTTAATACGTAAATCATTTCTTTGGTCAGATCAAAAAAGGGAACAATCTCCGCATCACGGGCCGGATCGAGCCAGTACACATAATCCCCGCGGATGGAGGAGGCGATCAGGCGGTTGGCGGATGACCCGATCCCGGCCTTTGAAAAATCATCCATCTGAAGGTGCTCCAGGAAATAATTTCTTACCAGCTGGTACAGCCCGGCAGGCAGGAAATCATCAATGACCACGTAATCCTGTTCGGCGAGCTGATCAATCCAGCTCAGCCACTGCTCCTCCGTAAAAAAAGGCTTTTCAGGCAATTCCATTTTTCTTAGTTGTTCCAGGCCTCTAATTTATGACGGTTAGCGCGTATTTTTGGTGCGCCGGCAAAACATTACGCATTAAGCCTGTTATATTGACCGGAGAAGCCCTGATGAGTAAAGCTATCGTTATAGGATCGGGAATAGGAGGACTTGCCGCTGCGCTCAGGCTGCGGTATATGGGATATGAGGTAACTGTCTTTGAAGCTAATCCCTGGCCCGGCGGGAAACTTCATGCGATTGTCCGCGACGGGTACCGGTTTGACCTGGGGCCTTCGCTGTTTACCATGCCCCATTTTGTGGATGAGCTGTTTGCCCTGTTTGGCTATGAGAAGCTGGAACGGTTTAAGTACTGGCGAAAAGAGGTGATCTGTAATTACTTCTGGGAGAATGGAAAGCGGTTCAGTGCGCAGGCAGATACGGATGCGTTCGTGGAGAATGCATCCCGGACGTTTGATGTGGCGCCCGGGAAGCTCAGAAAATA
The DNA here is from genome assembly GCA_964563925.1 of uncultured Roseivirgaceae bacterium. Lineage (GTDB taxonomy): Bacteria > Bacteroidota > Bacteroidia > Cytophagales > Cyclobacteriaceae > JAUILA01. Next base: position 34,725 of record CAZLZD010000038.1, read on the forward strand.
CCTGAAAAAGAATAAAGAGAAATACGATCTTACCGCGCACATATTTCTCGAGAAATCCCTGCACAAACTGAAGACCTATCTTTCAGCCTCCACGCTTCGGTCCTTCTTCCAGATGTATAAGCTGGACATCGGATCCTCGCTCCATGAGGTGAACACGCGCACATTCGGTGATCCGCAACTGGTCCAGCTTTTCAATCGTTTTGCCACCTACAACGGATCTTCGCCCTATCAGACGCCGGGGATCATGAGCATGATCCCTCACCTGGAAATGCACTTCGGCACCTTTTTCCCGGAGGGAGGAATGCATTCCATAGTGCAGTCATTATATGAACTTGCCGTCGAACAAGGAGTCACGTTCCGGTTTAACAATACGGTTCAAAAAATTGAGGTGGAAAAGGGCGCGGTGACGGGTGTGATTAGTGAGGAGGGTAAGGAAGGTGCCGATCTGATTGTGAGCAATATGGATATCTTCTCCACCTACCGCAGGCTGCTGCCTGAGGTAAATGCCCCGGGAAAGGTGCTTAGCCAGGAGAGGTCCAGCTCAGCCCTGATCTTTTACTGGGGAATCCGCAGGAAATTTCCTGAACTCGACCTGCATAATATCTTTTTCAGCGACAGCTATGAAGAGGAGTTCCGCCATATCTTTGCCTTAAAGGAACTGCATGATGATCCGACCGTGTATATTAATATCACCAGCAAGGAGGAGCCCTCCGATGCCCCGGAAGGATGTGAGAACTGGTTTGTCATGATCAATGCACCCGGGAATTTCGGGCAGGACTGGGAGGTGCTCAAAAAGAAGGCCCGGAAAAACATTCTGAATAAGCTGGAACGCATGCTTAAGGTGGATTTGGAAGCGCTCATCGAAACCGAACACGTCCTGGATCCTGTCGGGATCGAGCGGGATACATTCTCCCACCGCGGTGCCTTGTACGGTGCTTCGAGCAATTCGCGCTTCGCGGCATTTCTGCGGCACCCTAATTTCAGCCGTAAAATTGATAATCTTTATTTTTGCGGAGGTTCAGTGCACCCGGGCGGCGGAATCCCCCTGTGCCTTCTCTCGGCACGCATTGTGGCCGATCTTGCACCTAAACCCCGTGCCGTGTGAATGCACTGACCCTGAAAAATGTGAGTATCTTTCTGATCTGGCTGGTCCATATTTCCGCCATGATCGGCATAAGCCTGGGCTACACAGAATGGTTTGTGAGTAAAACGCCTTTCAACCTCTTATTGATTTTTCTCCTGGTGGCAATTAATTTTCCCCTCAACCGGTTCAGGTGGTGGGGCATCTTCCTCCTTTGCTTCGCCACCGGATATGCGGCGGAATGGCTCGGGGTACACAGGGGACTTATCTTCGGAGAATATACCTACGGTGCAAACCTGGGCGTGAAACTTGACGAAATCCCGGTAATGATTGCCATAAACTGGGCTGTCCTGGTCCTGGTGACCGGATCCATTGCATCCCGGTTGTTTGCCGGATTTTGGGCAAGAGTGGCTGGCGGAGCCGGGCTCATGCTGTTACTGGACCTGTTCATGGAGCCTGTGGCACCGGTTTTTGATTTCTGGGAATTCAGCGGCGGCCAGGCACCCCTGCAGAATTATGCCGGATGGTTTGTGGTTGCCGCCTTACTCCACATTCCTTACCAAAAGCTGGGATTTGAAGGGGATGATAAATTCTCCCTTCATGTATATGGTGCCCAATTGATATTTTTCGTTTATTTCTTTTTGCAATATGGATTATGACCTGGGAATTATCGGAGCCGGTGCTGCCGGACTGCATCTGTTGCACGCGATGCTGGACGATCCCTTTTTCCGGGATAAGCGTATCCTGGTAGTGGAAAAAGAGCATAAAACTGAAAACGACCGCACCTGGTGTTTTTGGGAATTGGAAACAGGCCGCTGGGATGACCTCGTATCCCATTCCTGGGGCGAAGGGAAGTTTATCACCAACCGGGAAGACGTAACCTTTCGGTTACATCCGTACCGGTATAAGATGATTCGTTCGGAGGATTTTTATGCAGCCGGAAAGGAAAGGGTGAGGCAGTCTGACAATGTGGATTGGGTACAGGCTGAGGTGCGCAGCGTCGGGGTCGTGGAAGGATTGCCTGTAATTCTCCTGGAGAATGGTACGCAGCTGACGACCGGGTATCTTTTTGACAGCAGGGTGGACAAGCGATTTTACCAGGACGAGCAAACGGGATACAGGATCTGGCAACATTTTAAAGGATGGGTGGTTGAGTCGGAAGAGGATCTTTTTACACCGGAAACGTTTACCATGATGGACTTTCGTCTGCGGCATCCGGGTACCACGAGCTTTACCTATATCCTGCCGTTTACCCCCAAAAGGGCCCTGGTGGAATTTACTTTTTTCAGTCCGGATATTGTCGGGGAATCTGTGTACGATGAATACCTGCGGAAGTACATGGACGGCATTCTTGGTGGATCGGCGTACCGGGTGACTGATACCGAAAGCGGCGTTATTCCCATGACGGATTACCCGTTTCACCGGATCAGTTCCGGAAGGCACTTACGGATTGGCACGGCGGGTTCATGGGTAAAGCCCTCGTCCGGTTATTCTTTTAAGAATGCAGAACGTAAAGCCCGGCAGGTGGTTGCCAATCTCAAGGCAGGCCGGGACCCGGGCTGGCATCTTCTGAACGCGAGACACCGCTTTTATGACACACTATTCCTGGACCGCCTGTACCGCGACAATGCGCACGGGGAGCAATTGTTTGAAGTGATGTATACGCGGAATGATATTCAGTCGATCTTCAGGTTCCTTGATGAAGAGACCTCTTTCAGCGAGGAATTGTCTGTGATGAAGACGTTTCCTCCCGGGCCGTTTATGGGTGCTATCTGGAGAAATGTCATGCATCAGCTATTTCCGGTAACATAGCTTTTCCCTGCCAGGTGCCTGAGGAGCGGTATGGCTGAAACCGGGCAAACATCTCTTCGCGGTACCAGTCAAGTTCCCGCGTACGCCGGATGGCACCCAGGTGTTCGCGGCTTTCATAGGCAAAGTCATTCAGTGCCTGGGTATTCTCCCAGAGGCTGAAGGTAGCCATTTGCGTGACTGGTACCTCACCGATGCCCTTGGTAAACAGAAGACCGGAAGCCCTGGTCAGGGGCTTTTCCGAATGAGGCACATACTTCCAGAAGCTTATCAGGCGTCGAATGCGTATCGTGGCCCGGGTAAGTACGGCAATGCGCGGATTATCCGGATCAAGACCGGGGTGAGGTTTGAATGGTTGCTGACCCGACCAGGAGCCCTTCACAACCACAGGCTTTAAATAGATGGTCCATCGCTCGGAAGCGCGATGGTCGTACCTTGACATGAGCGAATGTTCGTTGAAAAACCGGTCTGCCTTCGATTCATTCTCCCAGACCTGTAAAAGGCTGTAGACCGACCAGTCGGGCCAGGGGTTAAAGCCCATGCCCCTGCCACTTCCCATGAGCTTATAAAAGCGACATCCCTCGGCCTTCCTCAGGGAATGATGCGCAAACTGCATCATCAGGAACGCCCAGCACCTTGCAATGACATGATCGTATTTGAAGAAGGTAAGGGTAGTGATCTGTGCCATGGGTTAAATTTCCTGAAAAATGGGAGAAATAAGGATGGGATGACGGGATTTTATCTGAATTGAGTAAATTCAAGAAAAAAAAATGCGCATAACTCTGCTAGTACTTTCGGTCGCGGGAACACTGTTTGTTTCCTGTGCCGGATCTAAGACCACGCTGACCGCTTCTTCAAAAATTTCAAAGGAAGACCCGGAAACCTATTCCAAACTTGCTGTACTGGCCCTGGCCCATAAGACCTCTGTGCGCGCGAATGTGGAAGAGGCTATAGCTACCGAATTGCGGACCAGGGGCATCAAGGCAGTGAGTACCTTTACGATGTTTCCGCTGGCTAACCACCTCGAGGAGGTTAAAAAAAACCTGGATGCCACGGACGAGCAGATCAGGGCGAGAATTCGTGAAAAGATCGATTTTAAGGAGATTGATGCGATCCTTACCCTGGTATTACTGGATACGCGTGAAGAGGAGCGGTATGTCCGGAAGGGCATGAGCCTGTCGGTGGCAGGACCTTCCGTGCAATATGCCGACCCGGTGTATAACTATGAGTTTACGGATTATTATACCTATTCCTATGCGACCATATATAATCCGGGATATTATGAAACAAGCAAGACGTTCTTTGTGGAGGCAAATCTATATGATATGAAAACCGGTCAGCTTACCTATACCGCCCAGTTTGATATCCATAATCCGGATAAGCTGGGTGCTGATTCGGAAGAACTGGCTGCGATCCTGACCGATGATATGATGCGCAAGAAGGCGCTGAAGAAATAATGTAACCAAACCCAAAACCCATGAAAAAGATTGGAATTGAAATCAAATGGGGCCTGATCTTCTCGATTGTAGCGATCCTGTGGGTCGCTTTGGAAAGACTGGTCGGACTCCACGATGTGTACATCAGCCAACATTATATCTACACCAACCTGTTTGCCGTGGTGGCCATCCTGTTGTATGTGCTGGCATTAAGAGACAAACGGGATAATTACTATCATGGTGTCATGTCATGGAAACAGGGGTTCATTGCAGGGTGTATTGTTTCAGTGGTAGTGGCAGTCCTTTCTCCCCTTGCCACATACATTACGCATGTGTATGTATCGCCGATTTACTTTCCAAACATTATAGAGTATTCGGTGCAGAGCGGAGCGTATGCCACCACCGAAGAGGCCGCGGAGTTTTTTAACATGTCATCCTACATGCTTCAGTCGGCCCTTTTTGCACTGATCGTAGGTGTGGTCACATCGGCGGTGGTTGCCGCGTTCGTGAAAAGGAAGCCGGCTGCGAATCCGGTTTTATGAAGGCAGACAGGTTTTATTACCTTATCCATTTTCAGTACCTGGGGTTCCGCTATCATGGGTGGCAGCGCCAGCCGGGAGTGCGCACGGTGCAGGAAATGGTGGAAAAAACAATACGCTTCGTCCTGGAGCATGATGAATTTAAAGTGCTCGCTGCGGGCCGGACGGATGCGAAAGTCTCGGCGGCACACGCGGCATTTGAGTTATTTCTAAGGGAGCAGGCTGATACCGATTGGCTGTATTCTTCCCTTAATAAAAACCTGCCTAATGACATCAGAATTCTGAAGATTGAAGAAGTCGATTCGTCATTTAATATTATTCAAAGTCCCCGTATCAAGGAATATTTGTACCTGTTTTCATCTGGCGGGAAGAATCATCCGTTTTGTGCGCCCCTGATGGTCTATATGGAAGAAGACCTGGATATTCCTGCGATGAAAGAGGCCGCACGTCTTTTCGAAGGGGAGCATGATTTCAGGGCATTTTGTCACCTTCCTTCCGGGGATCGCCAGACAATACGTACAGTGACCACCTCCGAGATCACCCGTAATGACCTGTATTCCGCGTCATTCTTTCCGGAAGAAAGCTGGCTTTACCGGGTTTGCGGAAGCGGGTTTATGCGGCACCAGGTACGACTGATGATGGGAGCATTATTTTCGGTGGGCCTGGGCCGGCTGGATAAGGAGGTGATCGCATCCGCCTTGCGCGGGGAAATACAGGACCCCCCGGCATTCATGGCCCCTCAGTCAGGGCTTATACTTCAAAAACTGGAATTTTCACGCAGTTAGTTTTGCCATTTCAGGGTGTTCATCATGTGAACGATATCCTTTTTCACATAATCAATGGCAGGCCGCAGGGAGTCGTTCTGAACCTGGGTGTTGAAATAAAGCGCTCCCCTCAGGAAGTGCTCGGTACTGTCGGTACTGAACCACTGGAACTGGCTGGGTACCTCTCCTTCAATTTCTGCATATACCACCGTTTTGCCTGCAGGAGTCCTGGCGATCGATTCGTCAATCGCATACGCCTTTATCTGATGTTTGGCCGTCAGAAAATAGGCATCGTCCAGGTATTCCCGCAACGAATCCTGGTTAACCACCTGTTTGTAGGTAATGTGAATGGTGGCCTTATAATTAGGGTAGTTAATCTCTATCCAGTTCTTATCAGAAATCCAGCTTGTATCACGGAGGACCTGCGCATGGGCTGAGTATTCGAACTGATAGGGTAATGTATCGGCCAGGGCCACATATGCATGCGGAGGCAGGTCGAAACGATTGTAGCCATTAGGCTTGGGGGTGAAGTCTGACTGGCAGGCAAAAAATACGGTCAGACTCAGGAAAATGAACAGACTATATTTCATTGGTTTGTGATTCTTCCTGGATAAAAACTCTTACTTTTTTGATTCGTCGCTGGTCCACCGCCACCACGGTAAATACATATTTGTCATAATACAGCCGCTCCCCGGCAGACGGGAGTTTGCCATTGATCTCCAGGAGCAGTCCGCCGAGCGATTCACTCTCCCCCTTAATTTTTTCGAAAATAACCGGGTTTTCTTCCACCACCTTACAAAAATCATTCAGCGTGGTCTTACCTTCAAAAAGATAAGTACGCTCATCGATCTGGCTGTAGATGATATCCTCCTCGTCGAATTCATCATTAATCTCCCCCACGATCTCTTCAATAATATCCTCAAGGGTGATGAGGCCGGACGTACCTCCGTATTCATCCACCACAATTGCAATGTGTACGCGTTTTTCCTGGAAGTCTTTCAGCAGGGAATCAATTTTTTTCGTCTCCGGTACAAAGAAGCCGGGGCGAAGGAACTGCTGCCACACAAATGTCTCATCCTGTTCAACGTAAGACAGTAGGTCTTTGATATACAGGACCCCCTTGATATTATCGATGGTTTCCCGGTAGACGGGAATCCGGGAGAATCCCGACTTATTAATCTTGTCCATCAGATCGTGAAAATCCATCTCTTCATCAAACGCGGTAATGTCGATCCGCGATTTCATGATTTGCTTTACCGTTAGGGTTCCAAAGTTTACTATCCCCTTAAGGATGTCCTTTTCTTCCTCGGTCGTGTCCTCGTTCTTGGTGGTGATTTCCAGGGCGTGATGAAGCTCTTCCACTGAGATATCATATCCCTTTCGCTGAAACCGCTTTTCAATGATATTACTGAACGACATGAGAAAGAATGAAATCGGTTTGAAGAGGGTCTCGCTAACCTTGAGCAACGGAGAGGTAAAGCGGGCCAGCTGAACGTTGTTGGCCGTGGCATAGACCTTGGGCAGTACTTCTCCGAAAAACACGATTAGCAGGGTGATCACAAACGTGAGTGCAGCCACCAGGGAGCCTTCGGTGCTTTTGGTGCCCGTATACTCCCACATCATAAAGGTCGACAGCGTGACGAAGGCCACATTGACAAAATTATTTCCGATGAGGATAGTGGCAAGTAACAGCTTTGGTCGCTGGATCAGGGAGAGCAGCTTTTCATCCGAAGGGGCTCCACGCTCCTTCACCTGTGCGATATCCTTGGATGACAGGGAAAAGAAGGCCACTTCTGAACCGCTGATCAGTGCGGACAGGCATATCAGGAGTATCAGTGCGATACCTCCGGCGATAAAGAATACCGATTGTGACGAAAGGGCAGCTAAAAAAATATAACTAGGAGGGTCGTCTAAACTTTCCAAAGCGATAGATTAAATCAAACATATCAGAATGGAAGGTCATCCTCATCATCCTGTCCGGACATATTCGCCGGGGCTGTTTCCTTCTGATAGGATGACGCGTTTTCCTGCCTTGGTTGCGACTGTGGTGAATCCCCGCTGCTCCGGGAACCCAGCATGGTCATATTGTCGCCCACAATTTCTGTAGTGTAACGGGTTACACCGTCTTTTTCCCATGAGCGGGTACGAAGTTTGCCTTCTATGTAGACCATGTCCCCTTTGTGCAGATATTTTTCGGCGACCTCGGCAAGACCACGCCACAACACCACATTGTGCCATTCGGTTTGCTCCCGGCGTTCTCCTGAATTTCTGTCCCGGTATGTTTCTGAAGTGGCTACAGGAAAGTTTGCGACAGCCACACCGCTTTCCAAATGTCTCACCTCCGGATCTTTCCCCAAATTTCCAACAATAATAACTTTATTCACACCTGACATATGGATTCTTTTTTTTGTAACAAAGGTAATGATTCATATTAAAAGTAACTAAAAAATGTAATCATTCAAATACCTGGAAATCAAAACGGGTTTGGGTAAATCATGTATTTCTTCGAGGTCAAACTGGCGTACTGAAGGATCGCTGAAAGAGACATCCCCGGCATTGGGCTCGAGCAGGAAGAAACGGGCATGCAACCGCTGATGACTCAGCTGATGGACATATTCACGGCTTACGGAGTGAAGCACCACATTCTCCCTTAACCCGGTCACAGGCTCCAGGGATGCCAGGATATCCTCTTCCCCGGGAAATGTGGATGTTTCAACCAGTGGAAAATCATACAGGCCCTTCCAGATATCTTTGGTTGTACGGGGCCTGAGGCAATACTTTTCGCCGGAGCGAACAACCAGGTAATTGAAATAACGCTGCCTGACCGCTGTTTTACGTTTCTTGACCGGCAGCTCCTGTTGTGCTCCGTGTGCAAGTGCATAACAGGAATTCTGGAAGACGCACGTTGGACATTTTGGGGAAGAGGGGGTACAATGAAGGGCACCAAATTCCATGATTGCCTGGTTGAAATCAGCCGGTCGATCCGGATCAATCAGCGAGTTGGCAACCTTTCTAAAGTGCTTCTGTCCGGCTGAAGAGGCAATATCTTTCCTGATCCCAAATATTCTGGCAAAGACCCGGTACACATTGCCATCCACCACGGCATGGGGTTTGCTGAAAGCAATAGAGGCAATGGCAGCGGCGGTGTAAGGACCAACCCCGGGTAATTTAAGAAGACCCTCATAAGTTGCCGGGAATTGACCATTGAGTCCTTCGCTGATCAGGCGTGCACATTTATGGAGATTGCGCGCGCGCGAATAATAGCCGAGCCCCTGCCAGGTACGGAGGACTTCTTCTTCACTGGCTTGCGCCAGGTGATGGACAGTTGGAAATTTATTCGTAAATTCCTGATAATAAGGGAGTCCCTGCTGTACGCGGGTTTGCTGAAGAATAATTTCGGAAAGCCAGATTTTATACGGGTCAGTGGAATTTCTCCAGGGAAGATTGCGTTTATGGGATGAATACCACTGCAACAATTTATTTCTGAATAGGGCGTTATCTTTTGAAAATGTCAATTTTGAAGAGAATGTAAGGAAGTTTGAAATTTTAATG
>CAZLZD010000039.1:0-42422 GCA_964563925.1 uncultured Roseivirgaceae bacterium
TTGTCGTGCCAGTAGTTTTGTTTTCAACGGATGTCATTAGATTTCCATTGATATATATCTTTGACTTATCGGCATTAATATCATTGATGAATACAAAATGATGCCAATCCATCGTAAAATTTCCTTGGGTTACGATATGGGTAGGTCCATTTAAATTTATTGCATCGTAAATAATACACCTTATCGAATCATCAAACATCTGCACAGATACCGGGTATGCTGTTCCGTTATTCAAATTCCATTTTTCAATGAGCCGGCTGCTGGTTGCTGTTTCAGATGTTGGATTTTCCGTTTGAAACCAAATGGAAAATGTGTAATTGTCAGTAAAGCCGTCTAAATTAATCAGGTCGTTATTTGGAATAGTTATTACGTCATTAATACCATCAAATTCAAAGGCTGCATTCTCATTTCCAGATCGATCAGAGGCTAATGCAATGTCACCGCTCGCGATTCCGTCAAGTCCGTTCCCGGATTCATCGGCAGCATTTCCATTAAAGGGATAATAGGCTATAAGTCCTTCCGTGGGTATGGGGGATTGGTCGTCATCTTTACATGCGTCCAGAAAAAATAGAGCCCCTGCTAACGTCAGGCAGAGTGCCAGTCTTTTAATAATTACCATTTCTAAAAATTTATTAATCCTTAAATAAAGGGGATATCTATATCATTAGAAAGGTAATTAATAAAAAGTTTCGTTACTAATCTGTCACCTGAAACGCTAGTTCAGCGTACCGTTCTTATTTTCAATTGATTATGCCAGAGGGGCCACGTATTCCTGGTCTGGCTTAAGTGCTTCACGCACCCAGCGGCCACGTTCCTCGGCAGTACGCCGCACAGCAAGGCGTTCGGCATTGCAGGGCCCGTCACCGTTGATTACCCGTTTAAACTCTTCCCAGTCAGGCTCGGTATACTGCCATTTTCCGGTCTCAGGATCCTTTTTGAGCTCAGGATCAGGAATGGTAAAACCAAGTTCCCAGATCTTGGGTACATACATGTCCAGAAACTGGTTACGCATGTCGTCGTTGGAGGCCATTTTGACCTTCCATTTGGTGAGTATTTCTGTGTGTACGGAGATCTTGTCCGGGGGTCCGAAGAAATGCATCATTGGCTCCCACCATCGATCAATGGCTTCCTGCATCATTTTACGTTGTGTATCTGTACCGGTCGCCATATGTATCACGCAGTGGTGTCCGTATTTCAGATGGAAGGATTCTTCCGCACAAATGCGGTCCAGGGCACGGCAATAAGGTCCGTAGCTTCCACGGGCATTGGCGAGCTGGTTTACGATGGCACCTGCATCGACAAGCCAGCTGATAAAGCAGGCATCGGCCCAGGTGAACGCGGGATAATTGAAGATGTTGGAATACTTTGATTTACCATTGATCAGGTCATCGATCATCTGTTCCCTTGGCTTGCCAAGCGTTTCGGCTGCAGCATACAGCAGCTGGGCATGTCCCACTTCATCCTGCACTTTCGCCATCAGGGCCAGTTTACGCTTGAAGCCTGGCGCACGGGTGATCCAGGTTCCTTCGGGCAGAGCGCCAATGATTTCACTGTGTGCATGTTGCTCGATCATCCGGATCAGCTGCTTCCGGTACAATGCCGGCATCCAGTCTGTGGGTTCGATTTTTTCACCGCGCTCGATCCTGGCCTCAAAATCTGCCAGGAGTTGCGGATCTTCATCTTCAATGGCCGTGTTTTTCAACGGTTCAAAAGTATTTCCTCCTCCGTACATATAGATTTCTTCTTGTCTGGTCTATTAACACAAATATGGACTATTTCGTTTTCAATCCCTCAATTAACATATCAGAAAGTTGATTGCCAAGGGATTCAGGATCAATGACACCGGCTGGGTCATACCAGTGAGGCATCCAGTTGAGCGAGCTGAAAAGGGTCATCACGGCCAGTTTGGTGTCTACTTTAATAAATTCTCCCCGTTCAATTCCCTCTTCAATTATCTTTTTAAACCGGTTGATATAATTGATTCGCAATAGCAGAAAGTCGCGCAGATATGGTTCACTCAGGTGACGGTGCTCATTCATAAAAACAGCCGATGCGGTAAGGTTGTCAGACATGACATGAATATGTGCCACAATCCCGGCCCTGAGTTTTTCACTGGACGATAACGAACTGTTTTCCACTTCACTTAACTGCGAGCGAAATTTCTCTGCCATCCCGAAACAGAGGTGTTGCAGGATCTCTTCCTTGGACCGTATGTGAGAATACAGGCTGGCAGCCTCTATGCCCAGTGCATTCGCCAGATCGCGCATGGAAGTGGCTGAATAGCCGAATTTACGAAACAGCCCGGCTGCCGTGTCAATTACCTGATCTTTTCTGCTTCGGTTATTCACCATATCCATTGGACAAAAATAAGGATTCTGTTCGGTGAATAAAGTAATTTAGTAGATTTGAACCATGACGAAGAATGACCTGGAGGATTTTGAAAGGCGTATAAGCCTGATTTTTCACGGGACCATTGCCCTGACACTGCTGCCTTTCGTTTTTCTGTATCTTGAGTTTACCCATGACGGACTGGTTGCGCTCTATGAGGGTTACTTTTTTGTGGAAGCAGGTGTTCTTGCCGGGGTAGGGATCTTAATGCTGGTGGCTTTTCGTCAATACAGGAGGCATCTGGGTGAAATGGAAGTTTCTGAATCGCTGGATAAGAAGTTTGAACAGCTTTTTCAGGTGTACCTGGGTTTTTACCTGAGAATGTTTCTGGCCGGCTTAGTGCTGGTATTCACGTACTGGCTAACTGCTGCGGCGGGAATGGTCATAGGATATGTGGTACTGCTTTTTTTACTTTCTCTGCACCGGCCCACACGTGACCGTTTTTCAAGGGATCTGCCTGTTACGGGAGCTGAACGTGATTTTATTCTCCAGAAAAATAAAAAAGATGAGTAGGTTAAAAGCCGGTAACTCCTATCACCGCAAATTCATGCTGAAGTGCATAAAAAACCAGCAGCGCGATCAGGATACCCAGCAGGAGGACAAGCGTTTGGTGGATTCGTTTTGGCATACGTTTAATTCAGGTTCATTAAAAGGACTCAGAAACATTGACAATGGTTGTATGGCAGTGTTAAATTTTCCCCAGGCATCGTGAAAAATGTACTCGTCATCACCTATTACTGGCCTCCGAGTGGAGGAGGGGGCGTGCAGCGCTGGCTGAAGTTCACCAAGTATCTGCCGGAAGAAGGCTGGCATTGCCTGGTATGCACCCCGGATAATCCTGCTTTTGATTTGGTGGACCCCGGACTTGAAGAGGATGTTCATCCGGATACCGAAGTACTGAAGATCCCGATCTGGGAACCCTACGCTATTTTCAAGAGAATGAAGGGGGAATCCCATATTTCACAGGGGGTTACCCCTAAAGGGGCGGGTCCGGTTTCACGGTTTATCCGGGGCAATTTTTTCATCCCGGATCCCAGGAAATTCTGGATCCGTCCGGCTGTTCGCTTCCTCAAACAATATCTGAAAGACCGTCCCGTCGATCTGATCATTACCACTGGTCCGCCCCACAGCATGCACCTGATCGGTTTAAAACTTTCCAGGAAGCTGGGGATTCCCTGGATCGCTGATTTCAGGGATCCCTGGAGCCGGTGGGATTTACTGAATGAATTTAAGCTTACACCCCTGGCACGCTGGCAGCATCGCCGGCTGGAGAAAAAAGTGGTACAGACGGCGGATGGGGTAATTACGGTCAGCCAAGAATGGGCCGATGAATTTCGGGAAATGTACGGAGTGAAACCGAAAGTGATTACCAATGGGTTTGATGAATCGGATTTCCCGGTACCGGGCACACCGGCAAAGGAGTTTCAAATCGTTCATGCAGGATTATTAAATTCCTATCGCCACACCCCAGCCATTTGGAACGCATTGAAACGTTTTTTTGAGGCGACCGATGTTTCAGGGAAAATTATTCTACGAGGCATGATCGATCCTGATGTTCGGGAGGGCCTCCGTAAAAACTCGCTGGGAAAAATACTTGACATTGCACCTTCCATTCCCCACAAGGAAGTGGTTAAACTATACCAGGAGGCGGGCTTACTGCTGTTACTGATGAATCGTTCGGATAATTCGGCAGGTCACATCCCCGGTAAATTATTTGAATACCTGGCCGTGAACAGATGGATTCTTGGAATTGGTGATCCGGGAGGGGCGACGGCGTCCATACTGGAAAACACCGGAGCAGGATTGGTCTGTCACTGGGATGATGAGGAGGGCATTTATGAAGCACTCAATATGTTTTATCAACGTTTTTTTGAGGGAGATCTTCCCGATTCCACTCTGACTGGGAAATACTCGCGGAAAAACCTGACCTCCGAACTATCCGCTTACCTTTCTTCAGTAGCCGGTAGCTGATTATCAGGCATTCTTCAGGAAATAAGGGAATTTTTTTATGATTCTCAGAACCTTTTGGACGGGGGCATTATGCTTCTTTTGATTGTCTTGCGCATCATTATGCCGTTGATTGAACTCCCTGATGGCAGCTTCAAGATTGCCTTCGGCGCCAATAAATTGCCAGAATTTTCTAAAATCCTGCTCACCATTTTCGAGGGAGAAGGTCATTTTGTGAGATTTATTCTCCAGAAATACCTCGATATTTTCATTTACGCAATCCACATAATCCAGGCATATCTCTTTCGGGTTATCTATTTCGTGCTCCTGTCGTTTCTGGATTCCGTAGGCGTAGGCCCTTACAATGCCGGTCTCGCGATTCCAGCGTTTAAGGTAGCTTTTTGCGGTGTCGTCCCGATTACGGGTCATATGCACATAAAATGCCTTGTCACCGTAATTATCATGCAGACGGCCGAGGTACCAGGAAAGGCGGTTGTCAATTTCAATGTGATTTGATGGGAAACGCACCCTGTCTGTTCCGGTTTCCTGACATTTGCTTTCGTGTGAAACGGTAAAATTTGAAATATGCCTGCAAGCCCTTTCCAGGCTCAGAGAGCCTGTTCGCCCGGTGGATAAAACGAAAACATTCATAATTATTCTGTTACTTTTGATGCAAAGTAACTATTTCGGTATTAACGAATGAAATAATGCGTATAGCCATGCTTCTTGATTCTGCCTTCCCGCCTGATTCCCGGGTGGAGAATGAGGCAGTGAGTCTGATTGAAGCCGGTCATGAGGTATTACTGTTTTCTCTTGACTATGAGGGTCGCAAACCGGAAAAGGAAATAATTCGCGGTATCCGTGTTTATCGGTACAAAGCTTCAAATACCATCTATCGGTTGTCCGCGTTGGCATACACGGTTCCGTTTTTCCGGCAACTGGTAACGCCTTACATTAAGCATTTTCTGAATGAATGCCGTCCCGATGTCCTCCATGTCCATGATATGGTGCTCGGTGAAGCAGGTATGCGCGTTGCTAAAAAAAATGGTCTTCCCGTGATCCTGGATCTACATGAGAACAGGCCGGTGATTATGAGGGAATATTCACATATGAAAAAATTCCCAGGCAAATTATTAATTAGTGCCTCCAGGTGGGAGAAAGCGCAGAAAAGACTGGTAAGGAAGGCCGGTAAGGTGATTGTGGTGACAGAAGAGGCAAGGGAACAACTGATTAAGGATTATGGAAAAGTAGAGGCTGACGTAGTGGTTGTGCCCAATACTATTCACACGGATATTTACCTTTCCTACCCTGTTGACCCAACCGTCATTCCCACCTCACCCGAACTGACATTATTATATATGGGTGACACCGGGCTCAGGAGAGGTACTGATACCGCAATTCAGGCCCTTTCAATCCTCCGGAATGCCGGGCATGCCGTGCGGTTGATCCTGGTAGGTAGTAATACGGAAGATGTGAAACTTCATACGCTTGTCAGGGAATTACGCATGGAAGATTCCGTTATTTTTGAAGGATGGCAGGATGTGTCAATGTTTCCTTCATATACAGCCGTGTCTGATATTTGTCTGTCGCCATTGAAGCGCAACCTGCATCATGACACGACCTATGCAAACAAGATATTCCAATACATGGCTATGGGAAAGCCACTTGTGGTAAGTGATTGTCCTGCCCAGGCACGTGTGATCCTGGAGGCTCATGCCGGACTCGTTCATCGTGCCGGCGATGCAGCAGACCTGGCGGCAAAGATCCAGGCGTTAATGGAAAATCCGGGGCTGCGAAAAAAGATGGGTGAACGGGCAGCTTCCGCGGTGGAGACTACCTGGAACTGGCACAATACCAGCCGCGAATTGATCAACCTGTACAGATCACTTTCTGAATCTTTTTAATCCCGATTCCAGAAGCTCATTAAGCTCCGGGGAAAATCGGGCATGGTAAATACCAGGGACTGCTATCGACAGAAATACGGCCGACTTTAAAAAGGAGGTCAACCATACGGAATAGACAAAAGGAATGAACCAGGCAATTAGTCCGGCAACCACAAAAAGCAGTAGTGCCCTGAAATTATCCATGGTAAATGGTTGAATCCTAAGCCGAACTTTCAGATAGATCAGCCTTATTAAATTATATACAACGATGGATAAAAATGTGGCCAGTGCGGCCCCCATCACCCCGAATACCGGAATAAAAATTTTATTCGTGCCGACAGTGAGGATCAGCAGAAGGACACTTAAAAAGGCATCCACGCGGTAATAAATGGAATTTACCATGATGTATCCATTTACTCCTAAGCCGGTATCCACGACCTGCGCCAATCCCAGGAACAGAAATATCATGAGGCTGGCGGCGTATTCTTCAGAAAGGAAAACCAATAATAAGTCATAGTTCAGGAAGATCAGAAGGAAGGCACCGGCACTCAGAATAAATTGAGTAATGGCAGATTTTCTGTAAAGTGAGGCAATCGTATCAATATCATTTCGGTGAAATGATTCGGCAATCACAGATGGCGCCGTCCGGGCGATGGAGGTTGCCGGAATCCGTATTACTGCAGCCAGCGCGGCGGCGATACTGTAAACCCCGACCTCTTCCAGTCCCATCATACCCCCGAGCATCAGCACATCCACCTTGTTTATTAAAAAGGCCGACAACCCACTCAATATATTGAAGGTATTAAAGCGGCTGATTTCCGCGTAATAGGAACGGTCTGATTCATTCAGCGTTAAGGAGCCGGGCAACAGCCGCATCCACATGATGTAGATCAGCGTAATAACCATGATCAGGCTGTAGGACAACGCGTACAGAATGATAAAGGCATCGAAGTCAAGCGACCCCGTAGCGTAGATAAGAATCAAGGCCATCCAAAGGATGCGCAATACAATAAACGGCATGCTCGCCGACAATACATTCTTGTAGAATGCCTTTAGGTAGGCATCAAACAAATTGTAAAACACCATTGCGATGCTGAAGGGGATGAGCAGATAAAAATAATCTACAAAAAGTGAGGACTCTTTAATGTAGTAATTTGCCACAGGATTCCGAAAAAGATAAAAGAGGGATAGTGTGACAAGCAATCCCACGGTGCAGACCCATATGCCGATGGTGAACGTCCTTCGCTGCAGTTTGGGAAAAAACCGGATGATCATACTCGGCGTCCCGAATTGAGAAAACTGGGAGATGACGATCGTAACCGACAGGAGGATTCGGGTCAGGCCAAACTGATCAGGCTCCAGAAAGTGAGGGTAAAGAATTACGAGGTTGGCATAACCAAGAAATACCCCAATATATTGAATGAGGCTTGTCCGGATACTATTTCTCCTTATGACTCCCACCTATGAAATTGATTTACGTTCCAGACAAATCAACAAATGACTGGGAAATTTCGGCGAAATGAGGGTATTAAAACTATCCAGAATAAAAGATAGCACATGGTAGCGTGACCTGATGTGGTTTTTAGCACCACAGTGCAAACAAAAATGATAAGGTACACCTTGGGTTTTTACCCAATGAGAAGGAATCCAGGATTCCGGCGGGGTAAACGTATGTTTCAGATCTGCCAGCCATTTTTTATAACCACGAACAGGTTTCCCAAATTCTTCAAGTTTGACTATTTTCCATGAAGGAAATAATTTTTTAATTGAGCCTTTGGTGAAGGACTGAAGGTGTCCGTTCTTGTGATAGCGTTTATGGCACTTTTCACATTGTACCTGCAGCTTGTGAAGAGGTTCGTTGTTAGGTACAGTAATAAGGATGTATTTTCGGCTGAGTCGTTCGAATTCCTCCAGGGTCCGTAGGAAGAGCTTGTCAGGTAAATGCTCGATCATTTCACTGGAAAATACCAGGTCAAATGAATGGTCTGGTCTTGGTATCTGGTCACAGCTTGCCTGAATATGAGGAGCGTTTACAAATTCGAGCTTTGACGCATTAATGTCTGCCCCAAGTACATCAAAATCCCGGGCAAGCTCATTTGTGATCAATCCATTTCCACATCCAATATCAATGATGGAACGGACATCATCCGGAATTACCGCCCGTATGCGGTCAACTTTCCGCTGGTCCCGGATGTCAGTGATTTCTGTGTAGGTGCGGTTGGCATAGACATTTGGTTCTTCCATTCTACCAGCAAATCTACATGATTATTCTTTTAACCGGTCGGGGTTTTCCTTGATAAATGAACCCCAGCTGGTCGTGCGTGCCTGCCGGCTTCCAAATTGATAATGATGGCACAATGCTACAGCCAGTGCATCGGTTGCGTCCAGCAATTTGGGCGCCTCACGGATGCCCAGCTGGTTAATCAGCATACTGGCCACCTGCTCCTTGGAAGCATTGCCGTTCCCGGTCACCGACTGTTTCACTTTCTTGGGCGCATACTCGGTGATGGGTATGTCCCGGGCCAGGGCCGCTGCCATCGCCACCCCCTGGGCGCGGCCCAGCTTGAGCATGGATTGAATGTTCTTTCCATAGAACGGGGCCTCCAGGGCCACTTCATCCGGACTGAATTCTTCTATTACCTGACTGACACGCTCAAAAATTTTTTTGAGCTTAAGTTCGTGCCCCGTGTATTTCTTTAAATGGATCACCCCGAACTGAAGCAGCGATATCTTATTCCTGCGGATCAGAATGACCGCGTATCCCATCACATTCGTTCCGGGGTCAAGCCCCAAAATGATTCTTTCCCGTTCTGCCAATTTTTTTCCTACTTTGCCTGAGATGCAATATAGGTATAGTCTCCCGGTTAAAAAAGAAGCCCTTCGCTACCTCGATGCGCTGGTGCGCCTGGTGGTTTTCTGCGCGGTCCTGATCTACCTGTACCATCACCTGCAGGACCAGGACCTCACCCTGTCTTCAATGGTGGAGATGGTTTACCCGGGGACGGTAGTTACCTGGCTTGCCGTTCTGCTGGTTCCGTTTAACCTTGGCCTTGAGGCCTGGCGCTGGCAATATATTCTTTCGCTGAAATCCCCGGTACGTTTTTCACGTGCAGCCGAGGGGGTCCTCGCCGGTATGGCCTTTGCCCTGGTTACTCCGCATGCCGTAGGAGACTACCTGGGAAGGCTTATGGCAACTCCTGTACCTGATAAGCAACGCTATGTGGGTTCAATTATGATCTCACGTGTGGCACTGCTTATGTGGACCATGCTGTTCGGCGCCATCGGGGTTTACTACCTTTACGGCGTGCTTCCTGCCATTGCCTGCGCAGCCTCAGGCCCGCTGTCACTTGTCCTTATCTATTTTGTATTCCGTAACTGGAATTTTCCCGGCAGACGATTTGTGGCGTCCTTTCTGGAAGGATTACAGGAACTGAAAGGACGGCAATTGGTTGCGGTGTGTTTTCTCGGGTTGCTTCGCTACCTGGTCTTCACCTTCCAGTTTTTTTTGTTGCTTCAGGGAATCACCCCCCTGGACCCATTTCTGATACTGGCCGGGGTCACCTGGATTTTTCTGGCTAAATCGGTCATTCCCAGTGTAAACTTCCTGGGTGACCTGGGGGTTCGTGAGTTCTCCGCAGTTTTGTTCTTCGCCGTATTCACCCGGGATACCTGGGCGGTGGTGGCAGCCAGTCTTCTTCTGTGGTGCATTAATATTGCCCTTCCGGCGCTGGCGGGAAGTGTGATTCTGCTTAAAGAACGGTTAAAATGATCACAATTACCGTTATTTCCGTCCTCCTACTCGCCCTTCTCCCGGCCTGGGCACTGTCGGGATTCCGCCGATGGAAAGCGCCGTCAGCGGTGAGTGAAGAGAAGGTTACGGTGCTGATCCCCTTCCGTAATGAAGCTGACCGGATTCCTCCTTTGCTGAAGTCCCTGGAGAATATGGCGTACGACAATCTCGAAATCCTGCTGATCAATGATCACTCTGAGGATGCGGGCGTACAAATCGCAGAAGGTTGGGCTGAAACCCGACAACATGTCCGGCTGATCCATAATGCAAGTGACCAGCATGGGAAGAAATATGCCCTGGAGAATGGGGTGCGGGCTGCCAGTGGTACGATAATCCTAACGACGGATGCCGACTGCATACTGGGCAAGGAATGGGTGCGTGTGCTGGCCGGTTATTTTACAGATCCATCTGTGCATTTGGTAGCCGGACTCGTGGCACCCGTGGAACAGCAGGGACTTTTTTTCCGGCTGATCTCCCTTGAGATGGCCGCACTCACCGGCATATCGGCCGGCAGCCTGGGACATAAGGTGCCCACTATGTGCAATGGTGCCAGCCTCGCCTTCC
The DNA here is from genome assembly GCA_964563925.1 of uncultured Roseivirgaceae bacterium. Taxonomy (GTDB): domain Bacteria; phylum Bacteroidota; class Bacteroidia; order Cytophagales; family Cyclobacteriaceae; genus JAUILA01. The sequence goes on from CAZLZD010000039.1 coordinate 10,573, forward strand.
GGCGCAGTTCGTTTGAACAGGTGGGAGGTCACAAAGATAACCTGTCTGTCCCCTCAGGCGATGACGAATTTCTGCTGCATAAGATGTTTGCGGCTTTTCCGGACGGATTGCGGTATTGCACTGATCCCAGGGGGCTGGCACGTACCGATGCCACCTCAGATCCTGCCGCATGGGTGCAGCAACGAATTCGCTGGTCATCAAAATGGCGTGCGCGGCAATCCGGGACCTGGCTTGGGCCATTGCTCGCCTTCTGTTACCTCATAATGCTCGGCGGCTGGACATACGCATTAATCACAGGGAACGGACTGATTGAGCTGGCAGGGATCACCCTGCTAAAATGGATTGCCGATTATGCATTGGTACAAAAAGTAATGCGTAGTTGGTCGCGCCGTCCAAATCTCATTTTTTTCCTGATCTGCGAATTGCTTTATCCCCTGTATGTGGTGATTTTTGCGGTACTCTCTTTTAAGCGGCAATATGAATGGAAAGGTCGCCGTTATAAGGAGGCACTTACGTAATCTTCGTATATTTCGGTCTGAATGGAACCCTATTCCCTGGAAAATAAATATAATCTTAAAGAACTGCAGGTAAATGCATTGCTTGAGATTACACAGGCTATTAATAATAACCTGGCTGAGGATTCTTTGTACAAGATCTATGACTTTACTCTTCGTGCGAATCTGAAGATCAATAAGCTTGCATTATTCGTGATGGATGAGCAATGGAGCTGCAAGGTTTCTTTCGGGACAAAGAAAGAATGCCGGCATATGGTGCCGCCAACTGATCTGACCGGGCTCAGGAAAGTGACTACCATTAAGGACCTCGACCCTCGTGACGATGTTTTCGGAGAATTCGACTATGCGCTACCGGTGATTCACAAGGACGTGTTGCTGGCTATTGTTTTTGTGGGTGGTATCCGGGAAGATGAAGAATCTTCCATGAACAGCCATCTGCGTTTTATCCAGGCGCTGAGTAATATCATTATTGTGGCCATTGAAAATAAAAAGCTGGCCCGCCGTCAGCTGGAACAGGAATCATTGCGTAAGGAACTCGAGATCGCCAGCGATGTGCAGCATTTCCTGTTTCCCGAATCCCTTCCCTATGGTCCGAGGCTCAAAATAGAGGCCAGTTACCTGCCTCATGACAGGATCGGAGGGGATTATTATGATTATATACCCTTAAATAAAAACCAATTCCTCCTGTGTATTGCCGATGTATCGGGAAAAGGAATTCCGGCTGCATTGCTCATGTCCAATTTTCAGGCTTCCCTGCGTACGCTTGTACGTCAAACCCCTAATCTCAGGGAGATTGTGGAAGAGCTGAATTTTCAGGTGCTGGAGAATGCAAAGGGAGAAAAATTCATCACCTTCTTCGCGGGAATCTATGACCATTCCCTGAAAACACTGGCCTATATTAATTCAGGCCACAACCCGCCCGTTCTTATCCGAAAGGACTCAGAAGCCGAATGGCTGCGGGACGGGTCTACCGTTCTGGGTGCCATGCACCCGCTTCCATTCCTGAATGAAGGGTTCCTGACAGGGTTGGATGATTTCATGTTGTTCTGTTACACCGACGGACTCACCGAAACCTCCAATGAAAAAGGCGAGGATTTCGGGGAAGAAAGGCTGCTTGATTTTTTCCGGAATGAAAAGTCGTGGGACCTCAAGAAAATCCATCGCGAAATTATCTCGTCCCTGGATAGGTTTAAGGCCCAAAAAAATTACCATGACGACATTACCCTGTTGTCATGTAAAATCGAACCGTAATGTACTGGCATAAAACCCCTAAGTGGCTGCAATGGATCTATTCGGGGCTGGAGTGGCACGGTCCGCGCGACCGAAAAGTTCTTTACCTCACCTTTGATGACGGACCCATACCTGATGAAACACCCTTCATACTGGATACCCTGGCGTCGTATGGTGTGAAAGCCACTTTTTTCTGTGTGGGAGATAATATCAGGAAGCACCCTGCACTTTTCAGGGAGGTGGTGGCCGCAGGTCATTCTACCGGTAATCATACCATGCATCATGTGAAAGGATGGGGCATGGAGACAACCAAATACCTGGAAGACGTGAGGGAGTGTGACGAATGGCTGAAAAAGGAGGGAGGTACACCGGGATTATTCCGGCCTCCTTACGGCAAGGCAACCAGGGGCCAGTTAAGGACCCTGAAATCACACCGGGTGATCATGTGGGATGTCCTTTCCGGGGATTTCGACACCTCACTTTCACCGGGCCGCTGCCTGGATAAAACACTTCGAGCCACAAGAAATGGTTCCATTGTCCTCTTTCATGAGAATGTAAAAGCCCATGACAGGGTACGGTATGCATTGCCGGCTTATATTGAAACCATGCAGGAACAGGGATTCGAATTTGACGCATTATGATCCAGTGGATTCTCCTGTCCCTTGCCCTGATTGTTTTTCTTCAGGATCTCCTTGTGCTGTTTTTTTTCCAGGCAACCTCACCCGGGAGGCCTGTTGAAAATCCTCCGGTGATTTCAGTGCTTGTAGCCGCACGAAATGAAGAAGACAACATCGCGGATTGTCTGCATGCACTCCTTAACCAGGATTATCCCTCATCCCGCATGGAAATCCTGGTAGGCGATGATGCCTCACACGACCAGACCGCTTCGATTGTTGGAGAATTCGCAGAAAAAAATCCCATAATCCGTGCCATCGCCGTGCCCCGGGATAATCTTCATCTCAGCGGGAAGGCACGGGTAATCGATTACCTGGCCCGTCAGGCATCCGGGGAGTATTTCCTGATCACAGATGCGGATGTAATACCCGGACAGGAATGGGCCACCTCGCTCACCTCAGCCATGCAATCAGGAGACTATGATTTGGTGAACGGGATTACCGGGGTGCGGGACTCCCGGTTTCAGGATATGGAATGGATTCATGCCCAGGGAATGCTGACTGCCCTCGCCTCCGTCTGGAAACCTGTGACGGCCATCGGAAATAATACCGGAATCAGCCGTCGGGCTTATTGGTCTACCGGCGGATATCAACAGATTCCGTTTTCACTGACCGAAGACCTTGCCTTGTTCAGGGCGGCTTCTGCCAAAGGGTTTCGTCTTAAACAATTATTTGAGACCGAGGCCTTATCCATGACCAGGGCAGAACCAACGGCCAGTGCCTATCTGCAGCAGCGCCGCCGCTGGCTGTCTGGTGTGCTTACCTTACCCATTCTGGTACAGCTCACACTCGCCTTGCAGTCTGTATTTTTGCTTTACTGCCTTGCGCTGCTGGCTGTAAACCCGGTTGCGGCTGTCATGTGCTTTGCCATTCGGGTGCTCGTTCGCATGCCGTTGTGGGCCCGGTTGTACCGGTCGGCAGGCCGGGAAATCAGCTTATGGCACAGCCTGTGGTTTGAAATTGTGTCAGGAGTCGTCAATCTGGCATTGATTCTTTACGCACTTTGGCCGGGCAGAATTATCTGGAAAGGGAGAAAATACTGATCCGATTTCCTTCCGGCCATCAAAATTCTCCGCTATAATTTCTGTAATTTCGCACTTGTTTGAATCTATCTTCCATGTTTGCCGACAGCCACGCACATATTTATCTCGAACAATTTAAAAAGGACCGCGATGAGGCGATCAGCCGCGCGGTGGATGAGCAGGTAAACCGCATTTACATGCCGAATGTGGATTCGGAAACCATTGATGACATGCTCGAGGCTGCCCATCATCACCCCGGATTATGTATACCGATGATGGGATTGCATCCCTGTTCGGTGAACCGACATTTTGAAAAGGAACTGTATGTAGTGGAAGAATGGCTTGAAAAAGGCGGATTCGCTGCCGTCGGTGAGATTGGTACGGACCTGTACTGGGACAGGACTTACTGGCCGCAGCAGCAGGAAGCGTTAAAGATACAGCTGCAGTGGGGACTTGATCATGATCTTCCGGTTGTCCTGCATTCCCGGGATTCGATTGATGAGACCATTGAATTGGTGAGTCCGTTTGCGGAAAAAGGACTGAGGGGGGTATTTCATTGCTTTACAGGAACGGCCGTCCAGGCGGAGAAAATAACCGGAATGGGATTCATGCTCGGGATAGGCGGGGTGGCAACCTTTAAGAACGGAGGACTTGACCAGGTGCTGGATACCGTGGACACGGAGTGGTTGCTGCTTGAAACAGACAGTCCGTATCTTGCACCAGTCCCTCACCGCGGAAAGCGAAATGAGCCGGCTTATATTCCGTTGGTCGCAGCCCGGGTGGCGGAGATCTCCGGTAAGGAAATTGAAATGATTGCTGACATAACAACCAAAAATGCGATTTCCCTCTTCCATGACGTACGAAAAGGTTAATGTCATTACCTCCTCCCTGAAGGAACCCGAAACGAGTGTCCTTATTATCTACACCGGTGGCACGCTGGGTATGATCCATGACCGGGACGGGGTATTGATTCCCTTTGATTTTTCCAGCATCCTGGAGCACCTGCCTTCCCTGCGTCAGCTGGAACTCAATCTGACGGTTGTGTCTTTTTTGCCCCCGATCGATTCTTCTAATATGAAGCCCCTTCACTGGAAACGTATAGCCCAGGTGATCAGGGACAATTATGAAGAGTTTGACGGGTTTGTCGTGCTGCATGGAACCGATACCATGGCATATTCAGCCTCCGCGCTGAGTTTTATGCTGGAGAATCTGACCAAGCCGGTAATCTTTACAGGTGCCCAGCTGCCGATCTCCGCGGTTCGTTCCGATGCACGTGAGAACCTGATTACCTCATTGCAAATTGCTTCCATGAAGCAGTATGACCGTCCGGTCGTTCCCGAAGTGGCCATATTATTCAATAATATACTGCTGAGGGGCAACAGGGCAAGGAAGGTGGAGAGTATTTACTTTGATGCCTTTGAGTCGGACAATTATCCCGTTCTGGCAGAGGCCGGGGTGATGATTAACTATAATACGCCGATGATCCTTTCCCCGGAGTATGACAAGGGGCTGATTGTGCATGACCAGTTTGAAGAACGGATCGCGTTGCTCAAACTGTATCCGGGGATTTCGCCGCAGGTGGTCCGGTCGGTGCTCACACTGAAAGACATCCGGGGAGTGATACTGGAGACTTTCGGTGCAGGCAATGCAATTACGGACGACTGGTTTATTAATGAATTAAAGGAGGCTATCGGCAGAGGGATCACCCTGATGAACATCTCGCAGTGTACAGGCGGGCGGGTAATGCAGGGACACTATGCCACCAGCGAGTTAATGGATCGTATCGGGGTGCTGGGCGGGGCTGATCTGACCACCGAGTCGGCCCTGGCAAAGCTCATGATTGTGCTGGGAGAGGAGTCAGATACCGCTCATATAAAAAAACGCCTGCAGAGCCCGGTATGCGGAGAAATGAGTCTAATTTGACGCTGGATATACGATAATTGTCTTGCATAAAGACATTTTTATTGATTTATTTGTGCTTGCTGTGAAGAGGATTTCTCTGAAACGGAGAGGTGACCGAGTGGTCGAAGGTGCTCGCCTGGAAAGTGAGTGTGCCCCAAAAGGGTACCGGGGGTTCGAATCCCTTCCTCTCCGCTTTTATTGGAAAATTTTATTTAACTTTAATTTATATTCACACTTCTAAACTAATTTGATCAATCTCAACCTTGAGAAGACTTAAAACTTAAATTATGAAAAAACTATTTGCATTATTGGCGATTGCAGGGATGTTGTCCCTTGGTTATCAATCATACGCTCAGGATACCACAGACACGGATTTGGATTCTGCTGCGGCCGCTACTGAGGAAGTCGTCGAGGAACCCGTAGAGGAAGCTGCGACTGAAATGGCCGAAGAGGTTGATGAAGCGGAAGAAGAAGCTCAGTCATTTCATCAGGTAGTAAAAGATAAGTTCATTGAAGGTGGTGTGACCTGGATGACCCCGGTACTCATCTGTCTTATCCTGGGTCTTGCCATTGCAATTGAGCGAATCATTACGCTGAACATGGCAACCACCAACACCGATAAGCTTCTTGCCAACGTGGAAGATGCACTGGCCACTGGTGGAGTAGATGCAGCCATCGAAGTAACCCGTAACACACGCGGTCCGGTTGCCTCCATCTTTACCCAGGGTCTGATGCGTATGTCAGAAGGTATTGAAATGGTTGAGAAATCAATTATTGCCTATGGTTCTGTGGAAATGGGACGACTTGAAAGAGGACTTGTTTGGATATCACTGTTTATCGCACTGGCTCCGATGCTTGGATTTACCGGAACGGTAATTGGTATGATCGAAGCCTTTGACTCCATTGAAGCAGCGGGTGACATCTCTCCCCAGATTGTGGCAAACGGTATTAAAGTGGCCCTCCTTACCACGGTTGCCGGTCTGATCGTCGGTATTATTTTACAAGTATTCTATAATTATCTTGTGTCTAAAATTGATTCTTTGGTTAATAGAATGGAGGATGCTTCCATTACGCTCGTTGACCTGCTGGTGAAGCACAAGCTGACCCGCAACGCATAATTCACATTTAGGGAATCAAAATTAAACATGTATTATGGAAGAATCATTTGTTAATATAGCTATCTGGGTCGCTATCATCCTGGTGGTGTTTGCAGCACTGGCCGCTATTATCCTTCCGCTGATCAATGCGTTCAGTCACCCTAAAAATCTCCTTAAAGGAGCAGCCGGGGTGGTTTTTGTCGCAGTGATATTTCTGATCGGATGGATTTTTGCAGGGGATGAGGTAACCTCAGGATACGTAACCCGCGGTATAACTGATGCGGGTAGCTCTAAGCTGGTAGGGGGTGCGCTCTCGGCCATGTACATATTATTCATTCTCGCAGTAGTGGGAATTGTGTTTACTGAAATCAAAAAAGCATTTAGATAATGGCAAGAAACAAGAATCGCGAAGATCCGCAGATCAACTCGAGCTCGATGGCTGACATCGCGTTCCTGCTGCTTATCTTCTTCCTTGTAACGACTACCATTGCCAATGACCGCGGATTGTTCATTCCTCTGCCTCCGGATCCGGATCAGATGGAGGATATTGATATCAAGATCCCTGAAAGGAACTTGTTCAAAATCCAGATCAATTCAGCAGACAGGTTATTGGTGGAAGGTGAGCCGTTGACAGATGTGGGCCTGATCCGCCAGATGATTAAGGATTTCGTACTTAATTACGGCCGTGATCCGGAATCTTCGGATAGTCCGCAGAAAGCCATCGTATCGTTGAAGACAGACCGCGGTACCACCCAGAAGCGCTTTATTGAAGTGCTGGATGAAATCCAGGGTGCATATTATGACATGTATGCAGAGCGTGCCGGCGTGAGCAACGACAGGTGGCGTAAACTGGTGGATGACCTCAAGGATCCTGAGAACAGGCGTTTATATGATATCGGCAGGGGCGTTGGTCCTAACGGGGATGTGGAATTCCCGATGCAGATATCCATTGCAGAACCTACTAAAATTGGAGGGTAAGAATGTCTAAATTCAAGAAAAAAGCAAATACCAAACAGGAGATACCTACCTCTGCACTGCCGGATATTATCTTCATGCTGTTGTTCTTCTTTATGGTAACAACCGTATTGCGGGAAGTGACCATTAACGTGAAACAACGCATTCCCGAGGCATCCCAGCTGCGTAAGCTGGAGCGTAAGTCACTGGTAAGTTACCTGTACGTGGGAGAGCCTAAAAAAACGGATCAGTGGGGAACAGAACCCAGGATTCAGGCTAACGATGTATTTATCGAACCTCGTGATATCGTCCTTTGGGTTACCCAGGAAAAGGATAACCTCGACGAAAATGAACGTGATCAGCTGACAATCGCCATGAAGGTGGACGAAGATGTGAAAAGGGGATTGATCTCCGATATAGAACTGCAGCTTCGGAAAGCAAATGCGCGAAAGCTGCTGTATACCACACTCCAGGAAACCGAGGAGTAATTAAATTATAATGCAAATGAAGAGGGCTTCTGTACAGATCAGAAGCCCTCTTTTTTTCACGTCATGAAATTAAACGATCCCCGTACCATTCGCGGGTGGTGCATGTATGACTGGGCCAACTCGGTATATTCGCTGGTCATCACCTCTGCCATCTTTCCGGTGTATTACAATGCGGTAACCATGACCGACTCTTCCGATGTCGTGTCGTTCTTTGGTATCCGGGTGGTCAATACAGTACTTTATTCCTACGCACTTTCCTTTTCCTTCCTGGTGACGGCCGTAGTGCTGCCCCTGCTTTCCGGAATGGCAGATTATTCCGGAAAGAAGAAGTATTTCATGAAAATATTTGTTACTACCGGGGCAGTATCCTGTATGGGGCTGTTTTTCTTCACGGGTGAGAATGTGGAATGGGCAATTATCTGCTCAGTGCTTGCCTCGATCGGATTCTCCGGAAGCCTGGTATTCTATGATGCCTTCCTTCCGGAAATCGTTACACCTGACCGGTTTGATAAGGTCAGTGCCCAGGGTTACTCATGGGGTTATGTCGGGAGTGTCATTTTGTTAATCATTAACCTCCTCATGATCCAGTTTCCGGCCTTCTTCGGAATTCCTGAATCGGATTCCACACTTGCACCCCGGTTGTCATTCCTCCTCGTAGGCATTTGGTGGCTTGGCTTTTCAATGGTTACGTTCAGCCGGCTGCCCGATAATGTATATAACCGGCAGGCCCGTGGAAACCTGTTTACGCAAGGCTATATTGAACTGAACAAGGTATGGAAGACACTGGGGGGTTTAAGGACACTTCGTACGTTCCTGGGGTCTTATTTCTTTTATAATATGGGTGTCCAGACAGTTATGCTCCTTGCAGCGAGTTATGGAGACAAGGAACTGGGCATGGATGGTATGCTCCTTATCCTGATAGTCCTGATTATCCAGCTGGTAGGTATAGCGGGCGCACTTGGTTTCGCGAGGTTATCCTCCCTGAAAGGAAACCGGTTCAGCCTGGTGGTTATGATCATCATCTGGATATTTATCTGCCTGGCTGCATTCTTCGTACGGACCACCACGGAATTCTTTATTCTGGCCTTTTTTGTAGGACTGGTGATGGGTGGTATTCAGTCACTCTCCCGGGCCACCTATGCCAAAATGATTCCTCCGAACAGTATCGATCATGCCTCTTACTTCAGCTTTTTTGATGTTACCTATTATTTGTCCATTGTGGTCGGCACATTCTCCTATGCCCTCATCGAACAGGTGACAGGCAGTATGCGTAACAGTACGCTTGTCCTGATGATCTATTTTATCATTGGCCTTGCACTGCTGCTGACCATCCGTCTTCCGGGTCCGCAGCGACGTGAGGTGAGCGCCTGACGGTGTCCTTTTCCTGCGGTCTGATTATGAGGATAAAACCACAGACCGCTATGCGTAAAGAAAAAAACTCCCCCCTGATCCCGACATCATCGATGGCAGACATCGCGTTTCTCCTGTTGATCTTTTTCCTTGTTACCACCACCATCGCAAACGACCAGGGTCTTCCCCTGCTGCTTCCTCCTGATAAGGATCAGATCGATTTAGTTGAACTTAATGACCGCAATGTGATGAAGATCCTGATTAACTCGGCAGATCTGGTGCAAATCGAAGGGGAAAGGATAACTGACCTTGATAAAGTTGATGAGATGGTGGCTGATTTTATTCTTAATCCGGACAAGGATCCCGGCCTGAGTGACAGTCCGCAGAAGGCAGTGGTGTCTCTTCGCACAGATCGTAATACGACCCACCGTCAGTTTATCCGGGTGCTTGATGAAATCCATGAGGCATACAATACAATCTATGCAAATCGTGCCGGTCTTTCACGGAGAGACTGGTTGCGGGTGGTAAAGAATCTTAGTGACCCGGAAAACCGTGAAATCTACGAGCAGGCAAGAGGCAGGCAGCCCGATGGTTCACTGCTCATTCCCATGCAAATCTCCATAGCCGAACCGGTTTCTGTACCTGTTACACTGCGGTAAGAAATATATCCTTGTACAGGAAAACGATCATCAGGGTTGCCACCGTCAGGTAAATGATAGTCATGGGAACACCAATTCGGAAGAAATCCCCGAAAGAATACCCGCCTGGCCCGTACACAATCAGGTTGGTCTGATAGCCGATAGGGGTCAGAAATGCAGCAGAAGCAGCGAAGGTAACACCAAGGAACAGCGGTGCGCCATCAATGCCGACCGACTGTGATAACGCCAGGGCAATGGGGAACGCAATGGCCACGGCACCAATATTCGTTACAAAGGATGTCAGCATCGTGGTCAGTAACATAAGGCCGGCAAGGACCCAGATTGGTCCGAATTCAGCCAGAAAAGTCAGGGTATAATGTGCCAGAAACTCCCCGGTTCCGGTTTTGATCATGGCTTCCCCAATGGTTATGGACAAAACCAGTAATGCCACCAGCCCGGGATCCAGGTCGCGCTTGATGTTTTGGATGGTAATTATTTTAAACCCGACCAGCATGGAGAAGAGGATCAGCAGGGAGGTGAAAAGATTGAAGGCCTGGGTAAGTAACAGGAGAAGCGCAGTGATGGCAACGATACCGACCCGGATTTTACTCCGGTAGGTAGGTCCCGGCTGTATTTCTTCCCCTGTAATCACAATGATGTCCTTATAAATATCTATCCGTTTGCGAAACTCCTGACCGGTATACATAAGCAATACATCCCCTGCCATTAACTTTATGTTGCCGATCTTTCCACTCAGTTTTTCACCATGGCGGTGGAGTGCCACCACAGCTGCGTCGTAGCGTTCCCGGAACTCTGCCTCCCGGATTGTCTTTCCGACAATACTGGAATTACTGCTGACCACACCTTCAACAACCTGATGGATTTTTCCTGAATAGGGGACCAGGTCTTCAGGTAAACGAATGCCAAGGTCTGTCTGCGTCACATCAATGATATTCTCCGTTTCCCCGGCGAAGATAAGGATGTCATCGCGCTGAATAGTTTCAGTGGGTGCCACCGGCCGGATCACCTCATTATTGCGGATGATTTCCACAAGATAAATGCCTTTAAGGTCCCTTAATCCGCCATCTGCAATGGTTTTTGAAATCAATGGAGAATCACTTCTGAGTCTCTTTTCTATCAGGTATTCCCGGCGGTTGGAGGTGAATTTTTCAAGGATATCCACACGATCGGGCAGAATTCTGTCGGCCAGAAGTATCAGAAAAATAAGGCAGACCACCGTCACCGCCAGTCCGGTTAGCAGCAGGTCCATGGCACGGAGCTCACCTACACCCGTATCAATCAGAAATCCGTTAAGCACAAGCGTGGTGGATGTTCCAATTATAGTGATCATCCCTCCGCATATGGTCGCATAGCTCAGGGGGATAAGTAGCTTTGACGGGGAGATATTCCGTTTCTTTCCCCATTCAAACACGTATGGGGTCATCAGAACGACCACGGGTGTATTGTTGACGAACGAGGACAAGAGGGCCACCTTGGAAAGCAGCAGTGCCATAAACGCCCTGTAGCTGCGAATATTTCCAAAAAGGCGGTCCAGCAGGGACGTGGTGTTAAAATTATTTTGAAGTCCGGCCGTGATCAGTATGAGCATAACCACACTGGCAATCGACTGGTTGGAGAATCCGATCAGAATATCTCCGGGGGCAATCAGTCCGGTGACAATCAGCAGCATGGTTCCCATCAGAAAGCTGATTGTCGGCGTGAGAATACGCAGATAGATGAATGTGAATAACATGATGATTATCACAATCACCACGTAGGGATGGTATGCAGCGGGGATCAGTTCAAATTCCATTAATACCTGAGATGTTTAACGGAATCCCCTGAGTTTATCAGCTCCAGCAAGGCATCGATGCCAATCTGAAGATGGCTTTTCACATAATCCTGTGTAACCGATCGGTCACTCTCGCTGGTTTTCACTCCTTCAGGGATCATTGGGTTGTCTGAGACGAGCAGAAGTGCCCCGTGCGGGATCTGGTTTATGAACCCGACGGTGAAGATGGTGGCAGTTTCCATGTCCACACACATCGCCCTGATCCGCTTCAGGTACTTTTTAAATGTTTTATCATGCTCCCAGACCCGGCGGTTGGTCGTATACACTGTGCCGGTCCAGTAATCAAGTTCGTGTTTTTTAATCATCGATGATACCGCCCGCTGAAGGCTGAACGAGGGCAGGGCAGGGATTTCGGCTGGCATGTATTCATTGCTGGTACCTTCACCGCGGATGGCAGCAATGGGAAGAATGAGGTCTCCCAGCTTGGTTTTCTTTTTAATCCCGCCACACTTCCCGAGAAAAAGTGCCGCTTTCGGCTTGATGGCACTGATCAGGTCCATAACAGTCGCCGCCATGGCACTGCCCATACCAAAATTGATTATTGTAATATTATTTGCCGTGGCACACTGCATGGGGCGGTCCAGTCCTTCCACATTCACATGGAACGATTCGGCAAACATGTGTACATAATTGATGAAGTTAGTCAGGAGAATGTATCGTCCAAATTTATCAAGCTCCATGCCTGTGTATCGGGGCAACCAGTTCTCTATAATTTCTTTCTTTGTTTTCATTACGACTTAGTTATTTTTGGCCTTATGGTCTCCCTAAATTTGCCACAGATAGATTACAATATCCGAAAAAATACGGGCAAAGTTGAAATTTTCGACATCATCCGCCGGAAATTTGTCGTGCTCACCCCGGAAGAATGGGTGAGGCAGCATATGATCCATTTTCTGGTGGCGGAAAGAAATTACCCCAAAGGTCTGATGAAGGTGGAAGGCGGACTTGATTATCATAAGCGCCAGAAGCGGTCTGACATTCTCATTTATGACCGGGAAGGGAACCCCTATCTTATCGTTGAATGCAAAACCTATCAGCGTCCGCTGACCCAGGCGGCCATGACTCAGGCCGCCGTGTATAACAAAATGCTTTCAGCAAGATACATGGTCATCACCAATGGATTGAAACACTATTGCGCCGAGGTCACCGATGATTCCATCAGGCAGCTGAAAGACATCCCTTCCTGGGACCCGCATTGATCCTTACCAAAAAATAAGCCGGGCCCATTCTACGGGTCCGGCTATTTTGCACTGAGCTTAGTAGTGTTTTACTGGCGGCAACGGTCTAACCCAGGTATTTCTCAACCGGAGTGAAGGGCATTCCGAAGGCCTCTGCCACCGCCTCATAGACGATGTCACCCTTGATTACATTCAGACCGAATTTTAGGTCTTCATTTTCCTGTGAGGCTTGTTTCCACCCTTTGTTTGCCAGTTGTATGGCGTAAGGAAGGGTGGCATTGGTAAGAGCCAGTGTGGAGGTGTAAGGCACCGCCCCAGGCATATTCGCCACACAGTAATGTACGATACCGTCAATGATGTAGGTGGGGTCTTCGTGGGTGGTGGGCTGGCAGGTCTCAATGCATCCGCCCTGATCCACTGCCACATCTACAAGGACCGTGCCCTCCTGCATATCTTTAAGCATGTCACGGGTGATGAGATTCGGTGCCTTGGCGCCGTGGATAAGTACTGCGCCTATAATCAAATCATGGGAGGACAACATCTCCCGGATGTTGTATTCATTGGACATAAAGGTATTTACATTGGCAGGCATTACGTCATCCAGGTAGCGAAGACGATTCAGGTTTACATCCATGATGGTTACGTCTGCCCCCATACCTGCCGCCATTTTTGCCGCATTGGTGCCGACGATACCTCCGCCAAGGATCATAACCTTGGCCGGACGGACCCCCGGTACTCCGCCCAACAGGATTCCACGACCCTGTAAAGGCTTTTCAAGGTATTTGGCACCTTCCTGGACCGCCATCCTTCCTGCCACTTCCGACATGGGAATCAGCAATGGCAGCGACCCGTCAGGGCGTTCCACGGTTTCATACGCCAGGCAGACCGATTTGCTTTCGACCATCGCACGGGTCAGGGGCTCATAGGAGGCAAAATGGAAATAGGTAAATACGAGCTGGTCTTCACGGATTAGCTTATATTCGGGCTCAATCGGTTCTTTTACCTTCATGATCATCTCAGCTTTTTCGTAGGTGGCTTCGATGGACGGTAATAGCTTGGCTCCGGCCGATTCATATTCATTGTCGGCAAATCCGCTGCCCACTCCTGCTGAGGTCTGGACGTATACATCGTGGCCGCGCTTAACTAATTCCTTGGCTCCGGCAGGCGTAAGAGCCACCCGGTTCTCGTTGTTTTTTATTTCCTTAGGTACACCAATGATCATGAGTAAAAGATTTAAAATGGTTTGCGGTTGCAAATATAATAAATCACCTACTCTCAAAAGTTGTCGTCCTGAAATTTAAGAGAACCTGAAAGCGGAACTTTTTAAATAAAAATTTTATTTGGCAGGAAGGTGATTTTGCAGAATATTCCACTGAATCCGCCCTCAATGCGGCGGAAACAGATTTTATGGTATAAAAAGTACGAAATCCCTGCAATCGTGTGAAAAAGGTCATTTTGTATGATTATTCATTCCTTTGTAAATTTGGTTGCATTTGTTCAGATGGGTGAGCAAACAAAAGTTCCTGAAAATTGAGTGATACAAAGACGGTAAAGAAGACAAGTACTTCCGAAGAGATCCTGCAGGATTACCAGCTGGGATGGGAAAGCCGTGAGGCTAGCCTGATGGGAAGAAAGGAAGTGTTCATGGGCAAGGCGAAGTTTGGCATCTTTGGTGATGGGAAGGAGGTCGCCCAGCTCGCCATGTCAAAGGTATTCCGGAAAGGGGACTGGCGCTCAGGATATTATCGTGATCAGACCTTTATGATGGCGATCGGTGAATTATCCATTGAGGAGTATTTCGCCCAGCTGTATGCGCATACCGATGTGGAGGCCGATCCGGCCTCGGCAGGAAGACTGATGAACGGTCATTTTGCCACTCGCACCCTCGATGACGAGGGCAAACTAAAGAACCTGGTCACCACCTATAACAGCAGTGCCGATATATCTCCCACGGCAGGTCAGATGCCGAGGCTGGTAGGGCTGGCCTATGCTTCCAGGCTCTTTCGCGAGAATGCCGATCTGAGTGCAGAATACCCCGATCTGAGTAACCATGGAAATGAAATTGCCTTTGGGACCATTGGCAACGCATCCACCTCCGAAGGCATGTTCCTTGAATCCATCAATGCGGCGGGGGTATTGCAGGTTCCCATGCTTACCAGTGTCTGGGATGATGACTACGGGATTTCGGTGCCGCAGGAATTTCATACCACTAAAAGCAGTATTTCCAAGGCACTGGCGGGACTACAGCGTACCAAGGATGAGCCGGGCTTCGAAATCATTACGGCCCGTGGCTGGAATTATCCCGAACTGATCAAAGCCTATGAGAAGGCGGAAAAGCTGTGCAGGCAAAAGCATGTTCCTGTTCTTCTTCATGTAAAGGAGGTCACCCAGCCACAGGGACATTCTACTTCAGGGTCACATGAGCGTTATAAGACTGCCGAACGGCTTGCCTGGGAAAAAGAACATGACTGCCTGGTTAAAATGAGGGAGTGGATCCTGTCAGAAGGCTACGCCAGCGGGAAAGAGCTGGACGAAATTGAGAAGAATGCCAAGATAACAGCCCGCAAAGCCAAGGAAAATGCGTGGAAGGCATTCCGCAAGGATTTGCAGGAAGCCGAGCAGGAAACGGCTACCCTTATTGATGAAGCGATCGAACAGTCGGCCAATAAAGGTCATCTTAAAGATATTAAACAAAACCTCGAGGCTATCGTCAACCCGATACGCATGGACAGTGTACGAGCCATGAGAAAAGCGCTCCGGGCAATACGGCATGAGCAGATCCCGGCCCGGGAGAAGATGATCAGCTGGATGCATAAGGAGGAAAAGCTGAACCATGACCGGTTCAGTTCGCACCTCTACAGCGAGTCGGAAGAATCAGCGCTGAAGGTGCCGGAAGTACAGCCGTCGTTTTCCGAACAGAGCAAACTGGTAGACGGGAGGGAAGTACTCCAGGCATGTTTTGATGCCGCCCTGCAGCGTGATTCCCGTGTGTTTGCCTTTGGGGAGGATGTCGGAAAAATAGGAGATGTGAACCAGGCATTTGCAGGGCTTCAGGAGAAATACGGGGAACTGCGAGTA
This sequence comes from uncultured Roseivirgaceae bacterium, assembly GCA_964563925.1. Lineage (GTDB taxonomy): Bacteria > Bacteroidota > Bacteroidia > Cytophagales > Cyclobacteriaceae > JAUILA01. The sequence continues at coordinate 26,551 of CAZLZD010000039.1, forward strand.
ACAGATACCGGAATTCGTGAAGTGACAATTATCGGACAGGGTATCGGAACCGCCTTAAGGGGCTTGCGCCCGATCGCCGAAATTCAATACCTGGATTACCTGGTCTATGCCCTGGCTACCTTGACCGATGACCTCGCAACCCTGCAATATCGCACGAAAGGCGGACAAAAAGCTCCATTGATTATCCGTACCCGGGGACACCGTCTGGAAGGGGTATGGCATTCAGGCAGTCCCCTGGGCATGATCCTGCATAGTCTTCGCGGAATCTATGTGCTCGTACCGCGAAATATGACCCAGGCTGCCGGTTTCTACAATACCATGCTTCAATCTGACGATACGGCCCTGATCATTGAGTGCCTTAACGGATATCGGCTGAAGGAAAGAATCCCTGACAACATCGGGGAGTTTACCGTTCCGCTGGGTGAACCTGAAATACTCAGGGAAGGTACTGACATCACTGTCGTTACCTATGGCTCCATGTGCCGTATTGTGATGGAGGCTGCCCAGCAACTGGCCGACGAGGGAATATCCTGTGAAGTTATTGACGTGCAGACGCTGCTGCCTTTCGACCGGCATCAGATGATCGTCGAATCGGTGAAAAAGACGAATCGAGTTGTATTCGCGGATGAAGATGTGCCTGGTGGCACAACAGCATATATGATGCAGGAGGTACTGGAAAAACAGGACGGCTATCGTTTTCTGGATTCCAAACCGCGCACCATATCTGCAAAAGATCACCGTCCTGCCTATGCATCAGACGGGGATTATTTCTCCAAACCTAACGTGGAAAACGTCTTTGATACCGTCTATGAACTGATGGCTGAGGCAGACCCGGGTCGTTTTCCGGATATTTACGAATAGAATTTAGTTAAGCTGTATATCGTTTAAGGTTGCCGGCGGGGTTTCAATAACATTGCTCTTATGCCCGGCACGATCATAAATAAAGACCCTTAGCTTGAAGCGGTTGTTCTTCAGGACATTTCTCCAGCCTATACTGGTCATCCTGTAGGTGAGCACTCCTTCGCTCGATTTGTCCTTGCCCACTTCATTAATGAGGGGGAAGCGCCCATCATAGTTGATGTTGCATTCATCCTGAAAATATTCCCAGAAAAACTCATCGAAATTTCCACTTCCCGGAGCAGTTTCAATCAGAAAATCCACATAGATATTATTGTATCTCAGGTTTTTATGCACGTAAAGAGTATCGTCCACCAGGGGCTCTTCCTCTCCAACCAGGTAAATCTGTTCTTCACGGTAATAATCACACCGATCAGGGAATATGAAGTCAGGAAGCGTGTCCAGTGCTGCGATCCGCCTGCGATCTGAAAAGCTGATGATGTTATCAATTAAAACCAGTTCGCTTCCGGTAAGTGTATCCAGGGCAAATTCTGTCACCTTATTGGTGGCTTCATTAAAGCTGAAAAAGGATAGCTCGTTGAACGGAGCCCTGCGGTCGTCGGAATTCTGGGCACGCAGGCCCAGGTCGCCATCCCCGTCCTCAAACCTGAACTTCAGAATTAAAGAATCACTTTCCAGAAATCCGCCAACCTCTACATAGGCCAGGTCTTCATATTCGATGGTGGGTGTTTCCGGAAATTCCGGACTGTCCAGGCACGAGGTGGCCAGCAGCAGAATGGAAAAGACCCATAAATAATTTAACTTCATCCTCATAAAACAAACCAATATCCTTGTTAATGGCTCAACAGCTGGATTCATACGAAAGTTTTCTGCATGCCCTGCCGGGAATAAACAGGCAAAACTTTTCAGAATATGCACTGGCTCTCTGCCGTTACCAGCTGAAGAATAATCCCATATACCATAAATATACACGATATCTGGGTATTCAGCCCGGAAATATAACGTCACTTGACCAGATTCCGTTTATCCCGGTCGACTTTTTTAAGAGACACGAGATAAAATCCGGCAGTTGGAGTACGGAACTTAATTTTTTTAGCAGCGGAACAACGGGTCAGCAGCCTTCACGACATCCGGTCAGGAATCTTTCGCATTACCTGGAGAATGTTTTGCGGATTTTCCGGAATAGCTACGGTTCTCCGAATGACTATCATTTCTTTGGATTACTCCCTTCCTATCTCGAGCGGGAGGGGTCTTCCCTTATTACGATGGTTGATTACCTTCATCAATGCAGTGGTTCCCCTTTTGGCGGATTCTACCTGAATGACTTCGAGGCTATGCTGCAAAACATTGCGGAAGCCAAAAAGAAACCGGGCCGCAGAATTTTCCTCATCGGGGTGACATTTGCCTTACTTGATCTGGCTGAAAAATATGAAGCGGACCTCGCCGGTGTAATTGTCATGGAGACGGGCGGGATGAAAGGGAGAAGGAAGGAAATGATCCGTGAAGAAGTCCACCAGATTCTTTGTGAAGCATTCAATGTAAAGAAAATCCATTCAGAATACGGTATGACGGAGATGTTTTCCCAGGCGTATTCATCCGGAGACGGAGTCTACTGTGAAAGTGATTGCATCCGGGTACTGCTGAGAGATCCCGATGATCCGCTGGATGTTTCACTCACCCGCGAACGCGGTGTGATCAATGTCATTGATCTGGCCAACATTCACTCGTGTGCCTTCGTTGCCACGGATGACCTGGGCCGCAGGGAGGGGAACAACACATTCAGGGTACTTGGCCGGCTTGATAACAGTGATATTCGGGGGTGTAACCTCATGGTGGGATAAAATATTGGTTACCTTTGTACAAAAACCGTTATTTATTCGTTGTGAATACATAGAGAATTCACTGAATGGAAAAAAATGCCTATATTTCGGCATTGTCGATATTAATTTTAGAATGATGAAAGTACGAATAGCTTTATTTTTTCTGATCGTATTTGGCGCATCAGCATGCAGCCAGTATACCTGTCCGACCTATTCTAAGGACGACACCACCAAGACAGAAACAGCCGAAGACAGGATCTGATCCTGACTACTGGATATCAGTATTTTTCTTCACATCACCAGCGGTAATTTCCTTATCGCCCATAATCACCAGGCGTTCAACCACATTGCGTAGTTCACGAATGTTACCCGTCCATTCGTGTTTTTGCAACAGCGTGATAGCCTCATCACTTATCTGTTTAGGTTTAGATCCGTATTCTGCCGCAATATCGTGCAGGAATTTTTCCACCAGCAGGGGAATATCCTCTTTCCGGTCCCGCAGCGGGGGTACTTTGATGACGATCACACTAAGGCGGTGGTAAAGGTCTTCCCGGAATTTTTTTTCATCAATAGCCTGCCTGAGGTCTTTGTTGGTTGCCGCAATGATCCGGACATTCACCTTGATTTCCTTGTCTCCGCCAACCCGGCTGATTTTATTTTCCTGCAGGGCCCTCAGCACTTTCGCCTGGGCCGAAAGACTCATATCCCCGATTTCGTCGAGAAATAGTGTTCCTTTATTCGCCTGTTCAAATTTTCCGATACGTTGTTTTACCGCCGAGGTGAAGGAACCCTTTTCATGACCGAATAACTCACTTTCAATCAGCTCGGAAGGAATTGCCGCACAATTGACTTCGACCATGGGTCCCTTGGCACGGTTACTTTGTTCGTGGAGCCAGCGGGCAACGAGTTCCTTGCCGGTACCATTTTCCCCCGTAATAAGCACCCTGGCTTCGGTAGGGGCTACTTTACCAATGGTATCCTTAACCTCATTGATGGCTTCCGATTCGCCGACGATATCATGTGTCCTGGAAATCTTTCGTTTCAGCACCTTGGTTTCATTCTCCAGCGAAGATTTATCCAGCGCATTGCGCACAGATACCAGCAGCCGGTTAAGATCCGGTGGCTTCTGGATAAAATCGAAGGCTCCTTTTTTAGTGGCATCCACGGCCGTATCGATCGTGCCGTGCGCACTGATCATGATGAACGGCGTATCGATGCCTTCCTGCTGTACATTCTCCAGCACCTCAATACCATCCATTTTAGGCATCTTGATATCACAAAGGGCCACATCGAACTTCTCTTTTTTGAGCAATTGAAGTCCTTCGTCCCCGTTTTTAGCCTCAGTCACCTCGTATTTTTCGTATTCAAGGATCTCCCTGAGTGTGTTCCGGATGCTTTGTTCGTCGTCTATTATTAATACTTTCGCCATAATTATTTCAATAAAAAGTAATACAAGCCTGTAAGCCGGATTCTGTCTCCGCCGGGGCGGACCCTCATCATTTATCTGGCCGTACCGTCACCGGCACGGTCTATCGACCCACCCGTCATGCCTGGGATGCCGGACGAGCAGCCCGGCGGGCCGAAGCCCTGACATGACCTATTTGGTCTTTCAACGCGTAAGGTTTACCCTGCCCCTTGGATCACTCCGCAGGCGGTGGGCTCTTACCCCACCTTTTCACCTTTTCCCCGCAGTGCGGGGTAGTTTGTTTTCTGTGGCACTGTCTGTATCCGCCTGCGGCGGACCCTTCCCGTTAGGAAGTACGCTGCTCTGTGTTGCCCGGACTTTCCTCCCGCATTGCTGCGAGCGATAAGGCAGCTTGTATTACCCGTCAAAAATACATAATCGCCGGGAAAGGACACGATTGTGTGTGGTGCAATTATCCGGCCAGTCTATTTCAGCCAGTGCCAGTGCCAGTCGCCGTTGCCATATTCCAGGGCGGGAAGAGGAATCCTGATCATGTCAGCCGCAAAAAGGAGTGTATTCAGGAATTTGGAGCGCGTCCGGATGTGCGACAAATCAATATCCGGACCAATGTACCATTGGCGGTAAGGCGAGAGCCCCGCTTCAATGTTGCTCTCATTCTCTGCATACAGCATGTCGTGGGCTCCGTAACCGATGGCTACATTGAGCCACCCGGGAAATTTTTTGTTGGTGAAGGAATGTATGTCAAACGAAAGCCAGAGGGTCTGTCCGTTATAATCTTTAACCAGTTCCTCGTGCCATCCGTCACCCAGAACCCCTGGCCTGAGCGGTGCAAGTCCTGACCGGGCGAAGCTGAACTTGGGATGGATACGAACTTCTCCCCATCCCACCTGCTGAAGTGTAAACAGGCCGATGCCTGCGGCATTGGCTGCCAGATCGGTCACCGAGGCTCCGTAACCCGAGGAGTAGGCATCCATTATTTCAATGGATGACATGAAGACGAAACTGGTGATTCCAGACCAGATCAGGGATTTCCGGTGATTGAGGCCACTCCACCGTAAGCCACTGTACCCCAGCCTCTGGAAATGATAACCGCCATACATATGTCCGGCTTTATCCATTTGCAGCCACTCATCAGCATCATTGAAAAAGGTAAAAGGTTGTGATTCGTACTGTGAATACCACTGATTGCTCAGGTAAAGCATGGTTCCTGTATACGCAACACCCGTTCCGATGGCGAGTGGGATAAGCCGGTCCTTGCGCAGGCTGTCGGCCGGCTGGGCCTGCAGGCTTAAGGTAAACAGGACCAGAAGGGCAGGAAGCAGATTATTCCGTTTCCTCATCTTCGTCTCGGATATTGATGACCGGAACATCCTCCTGGGATTCCTCATCCTCCAGCGGAAGGGGCTCTTTTTTGTTCTTTTTAAAAACCTCACGCAGTTCGTCGAAGTTTTGGGTATGGATGATGCTGAATCCGGTGGTAATGGTGTTTTGGTTGTCCTCGTTCGGGTTAATGGGATTATAGGTGGTGCGGTTGTACATTTTCACCTTGAACTTCCCATCCGGTGAAAGCAGGTATTCCACGGTCCAGTCCCCGGCAATACTGGAAATATCCGCACGGTTTTCCTGGTTGGTAAAGCCGCCCGCCCGTGTGACCCTTAACCTCCCGTCCAGGAAGGTATAGGACAGCCTTAACTGGAAGGTGTTAAAGGCCTCCTGATCAAAGTTGCCAAGGTCTACATCGATCTCCAGGTTTTCATCCACCTGGGTAATCCAGTAGCTGAGCTGGTTACTCAGTAATTCGCTCACGCTGCTGGTAATGGTTCCGCCGGTGTTAAAGGACTGGAGCGGACTGAACTTCCGAAGTACGATCAGGGAAAATACCTGTCGCTTGAGCTCCTGCTCGTCGATGCGGTTCTTAAAGTTCATGAATTCAAATTCCAGGTCTTTCGTTTCCCCGTCGGCCAGTATGATATTGCGCGGAAGATCACGGGCGAGGATATCAAATTCCACGGCAGGTGTGAGAAGGGGACCGTCAATATTCAGCAGGACCTGCACCGGGTATTTTCTCCGTAATTCCTGGCTGTCCTGGTAGATGTCATTTTGTCCGCCGGGTTGTGAGAGAATGGGCAGGAAGGAAGCCAGCTGATCATAGGTGGCCTTGATGTCCAGTATCCCCTGGTAAGGGTCGCCAAACCAGGTGATGCGGCTTGAATTAAGGATCTGAAATTCCTTGTTTATGATGTTATACAGGGTGAAGTTGTAGCCGCCTTCCTGAAACTCAAAGTCACCGAACATGTTGAAATCCCCTTTGGTATCTATCTGGAGTTTCAGGTCTCCCGATCCGCGGCCCCGGATAATATCCCCGGATTTAATATCAAAGATAATTTCACAATAGGCTTCAGGGGTAATGTCCAGGTCAAAATCCAGTTTGAGCCCGCGGAGGTCAACGCGTTTAACATCCTCCACGGCCTTATTAATGACCGAATCACTTAGACTCACAAAATTGATGTATTCTTCCTGCTCAATGGTCTCCGTATCCCCAATCGGGATGAAAATCCTGGTTCCGCGTTCGGTTTGCGCGGTGGCATTGATCTGCATGTTTCGTACCGGTCCGAGGAAACTGATCTCCCCGGTAGCGATCCCCGTCCCGTAAAACAGGTCATTGTCACTGGCCCGGGTATCCAGAACGGTAAAAGAGGACATGATCCCCTCCAGGTTCATCTCGAATTCCTTATAGTTCTGGTGGCCTATAAATCCGCTCAGCAGGGCTCTTTCCCCCCGCGTGTCCGTCAGGTTTAGCCGGGTAAAGCCGATCCGGTTGGGTTCCAGGTAAAATCCGCCGTCAAAGGTATAATCAGTATTCAGGTAGTTCACATGAATGCTGCCGTCCTGGATGCGTCCGTCGCCACGGATGAACGGCGAACGAAGCTTGCCGGAGATGTCGATGATCCCGCTGGCCGTACCCTCAATCCCGGTGAAATAATCATTGAAAAAAGGCTCCAGCACCTTTAGTTCCGTTTCGTTCAGGTTGGCGGTCATCGCAAGCTCGTTTTCCGTTTCTGAAGGTTTGTACGTACCCGCCAGGTCAAGGACCCTCTTTTCTTCCCGGAGAATGTAAAGCGACGTATTGAACAGCCGTCCTTCATTATCCCATAGGTTTTTCCCGTATACATCCCCGATCAGAAAGTCCTCCACCGAAAATTCATCCACGCTGATCTCGCTATCCACCTTTCTGACATTGTAGTAGTCTTCCAGGATGGCATATCCGTTTACCACGCCCGACAGCTTATCCCGGGTAATCGTATTCAGGTTGTCAAGCCTCAGGCTGTGCAGGGAAAGCTTCATCTGATCGGCAGGGTCTTCACTGACCGTACCCTGGAGGCTGATCAGCTGGTCTTCATGAAAGACATTCAGGGATTCCACCACCAGGTACTTCTCCCGGAATAGAATCCGGTTATTCGGATCGACCTGCCATTTCTCATCGAGAATGCTTAAATCGGAAGGCATGAAGTGCAATACCGTTTCTCCGGGAAGAAAATCAAGGGTGCCCAGTAACCGTGCATAATTCGGATACGCCACCTGGTCAATGTCAAGCTCGAAATCAATATGGGAGTTGTTCCAGATGCCTTCAAAATAGAGGTCTTCGGTGTTAATGCCCCGAAGTACCTGCTCGTCGGAATTGATATAAAACATGGCCAGCACGTTGGTGCTGTCGGCAATTTTCGAAATGCTGAACTGCATATCATTCTCCAGGAAAGTATTGGGCCCGATCATGACCGTATCGGGTTGCGTGTTCAGGGAGAATATCGATGTATATCCTCCGGTGTAACTTCCATACATCCGGGACGAACGGGATATGCTTACCTCGGGTAAAAATACCTTGAGCAAGGGGTCCATGTCCGAGAGGGTGATATCATAATGGAAAGAATAGTCCCGGTTGTCAGATTCCTTGCTTGCATAATACGCGCGAATTGCCTGCTCATCGTTGGAAAAATTAAGCTTGTATTCCTTGTACAGCCGGGCGAGGTCCCGGGCCAGGATACTAAAGTCAAACCGCCCGTCGATGTCGGCATTGAAAAGGTTTGAAAACAGGTGGATATTGCGGTAGCCGGTGTCGTCCTTTTCTGCAATTACTTCCAGGGAATCAAGTTCAAGGCCCTTATTGCGGTAAAACAAATACGTGTCCTTAAATCTCGCCCTGCCTTCCACATTGTCTACTTCCAGGCCCTGGGCATCCACCGACAGGGTGGATCGGATGAAAAACGGCTCATCGGTGATGTTCAGTGCCATCAGATGCGCAGAGTCCAGGGTGGCCCGAACGTTAAACAGGTTTATCCCCTCCCTCAGATCAATGGAGCCGGTGGTGGTAAGTTTCAGGTTAGGGTCATCGACGCTCAGGTATCCTTCAAAGAACTCCTTGGCAAACCGGGCATCCGTGATGATGTTGGAGTAGGTATAGTCGTTCACGCCAATTTTACGAACCTCGCCGCGCAGCACGAAATTGGCTTCCTCAATCGTGAAACCGGTCCCTTCGATCTCACCGTTCATGGACACCTTCTGGAAATAAGGCTGACCGGTATACCCGCCCAGGTCAAAGTCTGTCATGGTAAGCGAACCGGTGTAGGCAGAGGCATTGATATTCTCTTCCAGCTTCAGGTTAATGTCAGTACTTATCTGGCCCAGGTTGGTCTGAAAGTCTCCGTTTGCCACAAAGTCATTGGGAAATCCCAGGAACTGGCTGCTCAGGTACACTTCCGTAAACGGCGCGAGCCTGACAAAGGTGGCTGGCTGTACATACGGTCGCAGGTCCTGTGTTTCGACATAGGAATTATTGAGGTCGAAATCGATAAATGTTTCGGTGATTTCAGGTAATCCCACCATTCGCAATCGCCCGTTGATAGAGGTGCTGCGGCCAAAACGGAGGTTGGCCTCATTGAGGGTGAGGTTATTGACCCGCCCTTCAAAATCCCCGGACAGGCGATAATAGTCTTCCACACCGGAGAAAAAAGTAGCAAAATGACCCAGGTCCTTGCTGTGAATAACGGAATTGTTGAAATGGGCGGAGATATTCACCTTGGTGATGAATTCACTCAGTTCAGCCGTATTATTGTAGGAGAATTTTATACTGTCCCTGACCTGCGAATTACCTACGTTAAGATCAAGTTCGTAAAATTCCATGGCCGATTGGGAAACCCTGAAGAAGGAAGTCATCTCCTTTATCTGCATACGTGTATCCGGCTGCAATCCGCGCAGCGAGAGCACATTCATGGAGAGGGTATCACTGGCTGACTCCAGGTTTTCAAACCGTCCGTCGATATCATTAATGGTAAAGTGGTAATAGTCAAACCGGTTGAAAATACTGTCCCGATACTGGTCATTATAGATAAAGCGGGCATTATTCAGGGAAAGCTCATCGACACTCAGGTACTTCCGGGTATTTGACTGGCGCCTGATCAGGGCTTTTACCCTGCGCACAAACTCGGTGATATTGAGGGTCTGGGTTGAATCGTCATAGGGTATTTTCGTGAGATACACCTCCGCCGAATCGATAACGATTTCATCGATATTCCTGTTGGCCTGGTCGACCAGTGCACCGAGTGAAAAATCGATCAGCACATCACGGGCATGAATCATTTCATTGGCCGCCGGGTCGGTTACCCGCAATCCTTCAACCTTGATCTGGTCAAACCAGTCAATGTTGATATGATCCAGTTCGATCGCAAACCCGGTCTGTTCTGAAAGATATTCCGAAAGATAGCCGACTATCCGATTCTGGACATACGGTACTTGTATCAGTCCTGCCAGTAAAGCCAACAACAGGAAAAAAGAAAGCAGGACCCATAAAATTACCTTGACAAATCGTTTTTTAATAACTTGCGCCAAATTCCAAACTTCTAAATGAGTATAACGATTCTTGCCATAGAGTCATCCTGCGACGATACTTCCGCTGCACTAATTAAAGACGGTAAAGTACTTAATAATATTGTAGCAACGCAATCTGTGCACCAAAAATATGGCGGTATTGTCCCCGAACTAGCCTCCAGGGCACATCAACAAAATATCGTGCCAGTTGTCGACCAGGCGCTCCGGGAAGCGGGTGTTGGCCGGGACCAGCTGGATGCGGTGGCCTTCACCGAAGGACCGGGCCTGCTTGGCAGCCTGCTCGTCGGGGCCAGCTTTGCGAAGGGGCTGGCGTTGTCCATGGATATTCCGCTGATCGGTGTCAACCATATGGAAGCGCATATACTCGCTCATTTTATCGATGAGCCAAGGCCTGAATTTCCTTTTCTCTGCCTGACGGTCAGCGGCGGACATACCCAGCTGGTCGTGGTGGAAGATTATCTCACCATGAAGGTTATCGGGGAAACCATTGACGATGCAGTGGGGGAGGCCTTCGACAAATCGGCAAAGCTGCTGGGTTTGCCCTATCCAGGAGGACCGTTGATTGATAAGTATGCGGCTTCAGGTGACCCTGCCAGGTTCACTTTTCCCCCCGCCGATACCGGCGGACTTACGTTTTCCTTTTCCGGGATCAAGACGGCCATCCTTTATTTTTTACAGCGGAAGGTGAAGGAGAATGATCAGTTTATTGAGGAGAACCTGGCTGATATCTGCGCCGGCATCCAGGCCAGCCTGATTGATATGCTGGTACAAAAACTGGTGTTGGCCGCCGAACAGACGGGAATCCGTGAGATAGCCATTGCCGGAGGGGTTTCAGCCAATTCAGGGCTGCGGGCGCGGCTTGAGGACGAAGCAGCACAGCGGAACTGGAACCTATATATACCTGCCCTTGAATATTGTACCGACAACGCGGGAATGATTGCCATGGCCGCGCATTATAAATACCGGGCAGGAAGGTTTAATGAACTGGACAGTACACCCTCGGCAAGACTGAAGATCAATCCATGAAAGACGGGCTCATAGCGGTAGGTGAAACCAGGCAACATACCTTTGTGGTCAGACCTGAAGATGTTGCTTCCTTTCAGGGAGAAACCGTGCACGATGTCTGCGCCACCTACACGCTGGCGAGAGAAATTGAATACGCGTCGCGCTTGTTTGTGCTTGAGCTGAAGGAGGAACAGGAAGAGGGGATCGGAACCGAGCTGACTGTCCGTCATATTTCGCCGGCCTTTCCCGGTGAGACCGTAACCATTGTGGCAACCCTGGATACACTTACCGACCGGGACGTGATTTGTTCGTATGTGGCCAGGGTGGGAGACAGGGTGGTTGCACGCGGTACCACCGGTCAAAAGGTATTACCCCGCGAAAGGATACGTGCCCTTTTTGAGCACACCCGGAAAGGCGATCATTAAAAAGGGCTTCCTTTATACGATCGCAATCTTTTTGCTACCTTTGAATCGTATGACAGCAGATAAATCCCGTTTTTCCAATACCGTTCAGGTTAAAAACCGGCGTGCCAGGTATGAGTATGAATTCATGGATACCTTTATTGCCGGCATTGTCCTGAAAGGGACAGAGATAAAGTCTATCCGGGAAGGGAAAGTCAATCTGACTGATGGATACTGTTATTTTAACAAGGACGGGGAGTTATTTACAAAAGGAATAAATATTACCCCGTACAGCCAGGGGTCTTTTTACAATCACGAGGCCGATCGGGAGCGCAAGCTGCTCTTGCATAAAAGGGAGCTCAGGAAGCTTGAAGCCAAGAAGAATGAGAAGGGGCTGACGATTGTACCAATCCGGTTATTTATCAATGACCGCGGTTTTGCGAAGCTTGAAATAGCCCTGGCCCGCGGAAAGAAAATACACGACAAGCGCGAAAAGATAAAAGAGAAAGATACCCAACGTCAAATTGATCGCCTGAATTTTTAATGCACACAGAAGAGAAAGGAATTTGCCGGCTTTCCATTGTGCCGGTACGCCGTGAGCCGGCAGATCCAAGTGAAATGGTTACCCAGCTCCTGTTCGGGGAGCATTATACCGTGCATGAGGTGTCGGAGAATGGCAAATGGAAAAGGATCACCATCGCCTATGACGGGTACAGCGGCTGGATCGACCACCGTCAGCATACCAGTATCAGCCAGGCATATTTTGACCAGATAACCCATTCAGAATACAAGTTGTGCATGGATATTACGTCCAGCATACTCTTCCGAAAAGAACCGGTCATGATTGTCATAGGCAGTGTGCTGCCCATTTCGACCAGTGAATTGTTCAAAATGGAAGAACAACTTGCCTTCAACGGGGAGGCCAAGAGCCTTGGTCAGCGGCGTGACGTTGAATTCATCTTCGAGGTTGCCCGCAAGTACCTGCATGCGCCTTATTTATGGGGAGGAAGAACGCCCTTCGGCATTGATTGCAGCGGGTTCACCCAGATAGTATTCCGGCTGGCCGGTTATGCCCTGCTCAGGGATGCTTCCCAGCAGGTGGGGCAAGGAATACTGGTAGAGGATATCGGGAGCGCTCAGCCCGGGGATCTGGCCTTTTTTAATAATGAAAAAGGAAAGATAACTCACGTGGGAATTCTGCTGCCGGACGCAAAAATTATCCATGCTTCCGGTCATGTGCGCATTGATGGGTTCAATAAAAATGGCATACTGGATGCCGATTCAGGGCGTATTACCCACACTTTACATTCAATACGAAGAATCCTTCGACCATGAATTAAACCACTTTCTATTTTGTTTTCGAAGGTGTAGTCGTGTAATTTAAAGTGATGAAGCGAAAGGTTCTGGTGCTGAATCAGGATAATACACCCATATCAATCTGTACCGTTCAGCGGGCATTTATCCTGAATTACCTTAAAAAAACGGAGTTGGTAAAGCCGGCGAATGGCTATCGTTTACATTCGGTGGACCAGAGCTTTCCGATGCCGGCGGTCATTCGCCTGACCCGGTATGTACACATTCCGTACAAGGGAGTCGCACTTACCCGGCAGAATGTATTCAAACGCGATAATTTTAATTGTCAGTATTGCGGCACTTCCCGTGAGCTCACCCTGGACCATGTGGTGCCCAAGTCAAAAGGCGGACGCTCCTCATGGGAAAACCTTATTACAGCCTGCAAGCGGTGCAATGCCAGGAAAGGTGATTATACGCCCGATCAGGCCGGTATCACCCTGCGTAGAAAACCCTACAAACCCACCTACCTGATGTTTCTCAGGGAATTCTCTGGGTACCATTGTGAAGAGTGGCATCCTTTCCTGCCAGCCGGAAAGCGCTAAAAAGTAAGGGTAAAGCGTGTATATTCTCCGGGCTCAGAATCCGCTGTAAGACTTCCGTTATGAAGCTGCATGATCTGCCTGCTCAGGGCCAGCCCGATTCCGCTGCCGGTCTTTTTGGTGGTATAAAAAGGAATAAATATACGGTCCATAGCCTCCCTGACAATGCCTTCACCATGATCCTCCACGATGATCCTGACTTGTTTCTGGTTACGCAAGGTCGCATGCAAATAAATGGTGTCACCACGATGAGTGGCTTCAATGGCGTTTTTAATCAAATTGATAAGAACCTGCTCAATCAGCTCCTCATCTGCGAATACTTCCAGCTCTTCCGGCAGAACACTGTAGTCCAGGATTGTTTCAGACTCGGCAAGCTCTGATTTTAATAAGGTCTTTATACGCCGGAATAAATCCGTAATCCTGAGATGCCTCGGAGCCGGCAGGGGAATAGCTGTATAATCACGATAGGCATCAATAAAGCGGATAAGGCCCTGGCTTCGGTTCTCAATGGTGGCAAGTCCTTCTTCCAGGTCCCCGGCCGATTCTTCCTCCAGTTCATAATGTCCGTCTTTCCGGATAAGGTCTTCATCCAGGATGGTTTTCATCGTCCCGGTCAGTGAGGCGATCGGCGTGATCGAATTCATGATCTCATGCCGCAGAACCCGGGTCAGGTTTTGCCAGGCTTCCAGCTCCTTTTTCTGCAGCTCCGGCTGAATATTCTGTATGGACAACAGCTTGACCCGCCTTCCTTTGAGAATGAGTTCCGTCGCGTGGATGGCCAGCTGTTCGTTTTCGTGATTGGTGTAAATGGTACTCTTTCCCGGGGCCAGGTCGAAGATTGCCTTGTACAACCGGCTGTTGCCGGCAATGAGTTCGTCAATATTGCGCAGTCCGAATACGGCCAGGAGCTTCTTGGTGGTTGCGTTGATCAGCTCCACATCTCCCTGCTCATCGAACGCCAGTAATCCGGTGTTCACATGCTCCACAATCGTATGGAGGTAATGAAGGTGGGCCTCCTTTTCAGCCCTGGTGGCCCGGAATGCCTCCAGTACTTCATTGAAGGAAGCGTTGAGCCCCTTAAATGATCCGCCAAGCCTGCTGTCGGACGTGAACGTGGAGACAAAATCAGAATATTTGATGGATTCCAGGAAGCGGGTCAGCTTGCGGTTGGTAATCTCAAGAAAATAGAATAGTTCATAGAGTTGAATGATCAGGAGCCCGATAAGAACAAAAAAAGCAAAAACTGCCTCCAGTTCAAGCAGGGTATACATCATGGTGAATATGGTGATGCTCAGGAGAATTACCCGAACAAGCACCTTGATCCTGAAATTCCTAAAGCCCATATTTTTCTAATCTGCGGTAGAGAGAGGAACGGGTAAGGCCCAGTGCCGTCGCAGCCTGGGTAATATTTCCATTGTATTTTTTCAGCACTTTCCTTATCAGTATCTTTTCCATATCCTCCAGGTTATATTCTTCGAGCGCCAGTGTCTCTTCACCGTTACCCGGTACGGCCTGGCCCAGGTTAAAATCTTCCGGCTGCAATACGGTGCTTCCACTCATGATGACAGCCCGCTCAATGGCATGCTGCAATTCCCTGATATTGCCCGGCCACTGATGTTTTTGCATCCTGCTCATTGCCGCTTCACTTACCTTATTTATCGATTTCTCATACTTTTTATTGTACTGACGAATGAAATGCTGGGTCAGAAGCGGGATGTCCTCCAGCCGGTCCCTCAGCGGAGGGAGCTTTACTTCAATGGTGTTTATGCGGTAAAGTAAATCCTGCCGGAACTTGTTTTCCTTTACCATATCGTACAATGGCATATTGGTAGCGCATATCAGGCGGATATTGATGGGCCTTGATCGGTTTTCCCCGACCCGGCTTACTGTCCGGTTTTGCAACACAGAGAGTAATTTGGTTTGCAGTGCCATGGAAAGGTTCCCGATCTCATCCAGGAACAACGTGCCGTTTTCTGCCGCTTCAAAACGACCAGCCCGGTCTTCACGGGCGTCGGTGAAGGCTCCCCGCCTGTGACCAAAGAGTTCGCTTTCAAATAACGTCTCGCTGATCGATCCAAGATCGACCCCTACAAATATTTCATTCTTACGCGAGGAGTTGGCATGTATGGCCCTGGCAATCAGTTCTTTTCCTGTTCCATTCTCCCCCAGGATGAGCACATTGGCCTCCGTGTCGGCAACCCGGTCAATGGTGCTGAATACCTTCATCATAGCCGGACTCTTCCCGATAATGTCCTGGTATCGTTCATTGATTTTCAGCGAAAGCTCTTTCTGCCGGGAACGCAGCTCTTCCACCTCCATCCTGGATTCCCTTAGCCGCATAGCTGAAAAGATGGTGGCCAGCAGTTTTTCATTCTCCCACGGTTTGAGAACAAAATCCGTGGCCCCGGCTTTGATCGCCTTTACGGCCATCTGTACGTCTCCGTAGGCCGTGATCAGGACCACAACCGCAGACGGGTCGATCTTGAGAATCTGCTCAAGCCAGTAATACCCCTCTTTCCCGCTGCTCACATCTTTGGTGAAATTCATGTCAAGCAGGATCACATCGTAACTCTCATTATTCAACAGG
>CAZLZD010000040.1:0-40767 GCA_964563925.1 uncultured Roseivirgaceae bacterium
CAAACCTTTTACTTTCCACAGGAGGAGTTTAAGGTTGAGAAAAACGAACTCTATTTCAATGGTGTACCCCTTATGGACATCATTAATAAATACGGGACCCCGTTAAAACTCACGTATCTTCCCAAGATTTCCGAGAATATTAAATATGCCCGGCGCATCTTCAACAATGCGATGAAGAAGCACGACTATAAGGGAAATTATACGTATTGCTACTGCACCAAATCTTCCCACTTCTCATTTGTGATGGAAGAGGCGATAAAAAGCGGTGCGCACATCGAAACTTCCTCCTCCTACGATATTCCCATTGTCAGGAAATTGTATGAAAAGGAGAAGATTAACAAAGACATATTTGTGGTTTGTAACGGATTCAAACGACCACTCTACCGGCAGTATATCAGTGAATTGCTCAATGATGGCTGGAAGAACTGCATTCCCGTCCTGGACAACCTTCATGAACTCAGTTATTATGAGGAGAATGTAAAGAATACCTATAAAGTAGGGATCAGGATTGCCGCAGACGAGGAACCGAATTTTGAATTTTATACCTCACGGCTTGGCATCCGGTACAGCGATGTGAATACCCTTTACAGGGAGCAGATCAAGCCCAGCAAAAAGGCCAGGCTCAAATTGCTGCACTTCTTTATCAATACCGGCATCCGCGATACGGCCTATTACTGGAGTGAATTAAGCCGTTTCATTTTCAAGTACTGTGAGCTCAAAAAAGAGTGTCCCGAACTCGATACCATTGATATCGGGGGCGGATTTCCAATCAAGACCTCGCTTGGCTTTGAATATGACTACAAGTACATGGCTGAGCAGATCGTGGAGAATGTGAAGTGGATTTGCGGGAAGAATAATGTGCCCGTCCCTAATATATTTACAGAATTCGGCAGTTATACCGTCGGGGAAAGCGGGGCGGTACTCTACTCCATCATGGATCAGAAACTCCAGAATGACAAAGAACTCTGGTATATGATCGACGGGTCTTTCATCACCAACCTTCCCGATGTATGGGGACTGAACCAAAAGTATGTTATGCTTGCGGTCAACAAGTGGGATGAAATGTACCACAAAGTGAATCTTGGGGGCCTCACCTGCGACAGCATGGACTATTACAACAGTGAAGCACATACCAGTGAAGTCTTTCTGCCCATGATCGAGGACAACGACCAGAAGAACAAGCTGTATATAGGTTTCTTCCATACCGGTGCCTACCAGGAATCACTTGGTGGTTATGGTGGCATCCAGCACTGCCTGATGCCTGCCCCGAAGCATGTGATCATTGACCGGGACAGTGAAGGGAATGTTACCTCCCATCTGTTTGCGGAAGAACAGACCAGTGAGTCCATGCTGAAGACGCTGGGCTACTAGCCCGCAGACATACGTGTTTACAACCAATCAGGGGCCCGCAAGAGTCCCTGATATATGAAGGGCTAAATACTATTGGTTTTCCCTGTATTAATTGTGCAGGGATGCGAGGATGATGATCATTGTCCGGTCGGCGATGGCCGGTTTATCATGCCCCCTGATTTTCTATCGCTTTCAATTCTTCCCGGACAAACTGCATCAGTTCCCGGATATAGTCCCGGCTGAAATCAAATTTGATCCCTGCTGCCTCGTATACTTCCGGAATTGACCTCGTATAGCCCAGGCGCAGTGCGTTCATATATCCTTCCAGGCCTTTGCGGTTGTCTTCCCTGAAGTTTTTCCAGACCGCCACCGCTCCCAGCTGAGCCATCCCGTATTCAATGTAGTAAAACGGCACCTCGTACAGGTGAAGCTGCTTTTGCCAGAGGTAATTCTTATTTTCCTCATAGCCGGTCCAGTCGGTGACCTCATCACTGAACTGGTTAAGAATACGGTTCCATTCGGCAATCCGTTCTTCGTGGCTGTGGGCTGGATTTTCATAAATCCAATGCTGAAATTTATCAATCACAGCCACCCAGGGAAGGGTTTCTATGATTTGCTCAAGGTGTTCAGTGCGGGCACGTTTCAGGTCCGCCTCATTGGAAAAGAACAGGTCCCAGTGATCCATGGAGATGAGCTCCATGCTCATGGAAGCAAGTTCGGCCACCTCGGACGGCGTATGTTTGAAATCATTAAGCTCCAGCTCACGGGTAAGGAATGAGTGTACGGCATGACCTCCTTCATGAAGAATGGTCACCATATCCCGCAGTGTGGAGGTCGCATTCATGAAGATAAAGGGAACCCCGATTTCGGCCAGCGGGTAATTATATCCACCCGGCGCTTTCCCCTTACGGGATTCAAGGTCAAGGTGCCCCATTTCCCGCATTATCTCCAGGCACTGGCCAAGGAACGGATCCAGGCGCTTGAATACCTCAATGGTTCGGCTGGTAAGCTCCTGGCTGTCCTTGAATGGTTTTAAGGAATCTCTTCCAAGCTGATCCACCGCTTTGTCATACGGTTTAAGGGCTGAAACCTGCATATTTTCCTTCCGCTCCTGCGCCAGGTCGTTCAGCATCGGAACTACTTCAAGCCTTACAGATTCATGGAAGTCAAAACAATCCGACGGGGAGTAATCGAAGCGACCCATCGACTTGAACTTATAGTCCCTGAAATTATCAAACCCGGCATTTTTGGCAACTTCTGTACGCAGGGTGATCAGCTTATCATACAGCTGGTCAAGGGTTTCCTTATCCTCTAACCGCCTGGACGCAATCTTCTCATAGACTTCCTTACGACGCTCCCGGTCGGTATCCTGAAGAATGACGGCTGCCTGCTGGAGGGTCATTTCCCTGTCATCCACCTCCACGGTCATGGCTCCGGTCACCTGTCCGTAACGCTGGGTCTCCGTCTGAATCTCGGTAAAGATCGGAATATTCTCCTCCCGGAATATATCTATTTCCTTACGTATTTCACGGATCATGATATCATATCCTTCTTCATTCTCCAGTGCACTGATAAAGGGGCAGTTAATCGCCTTTTTGTTCAGAAGGTCTGACATAGGGGCGATTTTTGGCTGGATCTGCATAACGAAGTGCCGGTAGGCATTACTGTATTCCTCGTTGTCTGTCCACCGTGTCATGTTAATGTATTTCCATCCGAGATCTTCCGAAAGAACTGATTCAAGTTCACTCCGGTCCTTCATCCAGTTTTTCAGATCACCGGGTTCCTGGATGTCACGCTCGAGAAGATCCCTGAAATAAGGTTCAATTGTTTCCCAGTTATCAACCTTGAAATTATCCGGTAAAAATTTTCTTACCGGCCTTTCCGGTACCTGCACCTGCATCTTCATACTATCTATCCTATTTCAATTACTACATCATCACTGGCCGGATGCCCCACACAGGTAAGCACATAGCCCTCTTCAAGTTCTGCATCCGAGAGCCCCTCCTCTTCATCCAGCTTTACCTTACCTGAAATACACTTACCCCTGCAGGCGGTACAAAGTCCGCTTTGACAGGAATAAGGAAGGTCAATGCCAAGATCAAGCGCCGTCTCAAGTATAGTACTGTCGGGCTCGACACTGAATACATGCTCTTCTCCGTCATAAATCACCTTTACCTCCCTGGCCTGGTCTGACGAGCCGGCCACATCTTCTCCCTGGGTCTGCTTCAGCTCCTTGTCGATCGTGCCGGTCACAAAGCTCTCCTTGAAAATCTTATCCTCCGGGATCATTTGCTCCATCAGCAGGTTCTGTACATTCTTCATCATACCCTCAGGTCCGCACATCAGGTAGGTCGAATGGTCTATACCCCAGTCAGGAAGGCGCTCAAAAATCTTGACCAGCATATCATGATTGAGAAGACCAGAATGGCCCTGCCAGTTCATCGGTGCATCGTCCAGCACATGAATCACCCGCAGCCTGCCTTCATAACTCGTCTGCATCTCATCCAGCTTTTCCCTGAAAATAATGCTGTCTACGTTGCGGTTGCAGTAGATCAGTGAGCAGATACTCTCCGGTTCACGGAAAAGCAGGGTTTTGATAATGGACATCATCGGGGTTATTCCGCTTCCACCGGCAAACATGATCAGGTGCCTTTTGCTGGAACTGTCATACTGGGTGGTAAACGAACCCATTGCCTCCATGACCTTGATGGTATCGCCCGCCCGGCAGCGGTCATTAAGCCAGTTTGATACCAATCCCCCGTCTACGCGCTTCACCGTAACGGCCAGGTCTGCATCCACAGCAGGAGATGAACACAGGGAATAAGCACGTCGTACTTCCTTTCCATCAATAGTAAGGATCAGGGTCAGAAACTGCCCTGCTTCATACGTTAGCGGGTTGTCAGGTTGGTCAAATACAATGGTAATTGCATCTTTGGTTTCCCGGATTACCTCTTTTACCTGTAATTGCCGGTATCTTCCGCTTAGCGGAGCGCTTTCCGGTTTTTTACTCTCCGGACTGCTTTTCTTCTTGAAAAAATTAAATGCCATATAAATTCATTGGTTCTTGCGAAAGACAGGCCTTTCCATGTCTTTGAATTGAGCACAAAGATACGGAATCCGTGCCATATCGCCAGTTTCAATAAGATATAACAACATCGCCGTCTGCTGGTTTAACGTTTCGTTGTTTTTGCAGGTTTTTGGAGAATGACAGGCATTATTAACCTCCGATACATTGAAATTATTATTTTTGCATGCTCAAACGCAACAATCCTATGGATCTCTCCACTTTACTTGCCATTTCACCGGTTGACGGACGTTACCGAAGACATACGGACGGCCTCGCTGCCTATCTTTCGGAATTCGGACTCATAAAGTACCGCGTTCGGGTGGAGGTCGAATATTTCATTGCATTGTGCAAACTCCCTGTTCCTCAGCTGGCACATGTCGACCCGGCTGTATTCGAGCCCATGCGTGACATATACCGTAATCTGAGTACGGACGATGCAGAGCGTATCAAGGAAATTGAAAAAACTACCAACCATGATGTCAAGGCCGTTGAGTATTTCCTGAAAGAATGGTTTGACGCCCAGGGACTGGAAACATCCAAGGAATTCATCCATTTCGGACTGACTTCCCAGGATGTGAATAACACCGCCATTCCACTTTCCCTGAAAGAGGCCATGGTCACCGAAGTCCTTCCCTTACTCGAAAAGGTCGTTGCTCAGATCGAATCCTTCTCAGAGGCATGGAGCGGGGTACCGATGCTGGCCCGTACCCACGGACAACCGGCGAGTCCGACGTTGCTTGGAAAAGAAATGAAGGTATTCTCCCAACGGCTCAGGGAACAGCTGGATTTCCTGAAACAGGTTCCTTTTTCGGCCAAGTTTGGCGGCGCCACCGGTAATTTCAATGCCCATCACGTCGCCTATCCTGACCAGGACTGGCATGCGTTTGGCACCCGGTTCGTCCAGGAGGTACTGGAGTTGAAACGCAGTCACCCTACCACCCAGATTGATCATTATGATCACCTGGCTGCTTATTTCGACGGGCTCAAGCGTATTGACACCATCCTGATTGATTTCAGCCGGGATATATGGCAATATATTTCCATGCACTACTTCACCCAGAAAATACAGGCAGGCGAGGTGGGTTCATCCGCCATGCCTCACAAGGTCAATCCCATTGATTTTGAAAATGCCGAGGGGAACCTGGGCATCGCCAATGCATTATTTGAACACCTTTCTGCCAAATTGCCGGTTTCCAGGCTTCAGCGCGACCTGACCGACAGTACCGTCCTGCGAAATATCGGTGTACCCCTGGGACATATGGTCATCGCGTTTCAGTCACTGTTAAAGGGATTAGGAAAGCTTGAACTGAATGAGGCCTCAATCCATGCCGACCTTGAAGCCAACTGGGCTGTGGTAGCTGAAGGGATCCAGACCGTTTTACGCAGGGAAGGGTATCCTAAGCCTTATGAGGCACTGAAAGGGCTGACACGAACCAATGAAAAAATCACAGAGGAAACGATCCGGTCATTTATCATGACACTCGATATCACGGATGACCTCAAACAGGAGTTACTGGCCATTACTCCCTATAATTACACCGGAATGTAATCAACCGACATAGTCACCGGTCTTCTCCCTGCACTGTTTCCTTTCTTTTTTCAGCCGGAATTTCCAGAACGGTCCATTCCTGAACATGATCCCGATCTTGGCAGTCAGGTTATGCACGAGTCGTTCAAACTCACTCTTGTAACCGGACCGGCCCTTTACCTGCACCACGTATTCGAAGCCCATTTCACTGGTTACATCTTCCATGCATTTATTCCCCAGCAGGAGTCCGTCCGTGTCATTTTTAATCCACTGAATGGACCGTTTGCTTTTAAGGTCTTTATGCTTGGGCTTGTTGGTCGGCGACTTGTTGGTAGTCGCCGTATTGCCAAACTTCAGATCGTCCTGGGCCATCGAAGGTGCGGTAAAAAATAGCAATAGCACCAAAAAATACTTCATCCCCCAATATGCAAAAAAATCACGAATTAATACTGCTGGGTAAACTCCTCAGGCACGTACAGCAACCTGTCCTCAACAAAGTCATACAAGGTAAGGCGACGCAGGTCATAGTACGCGGTCCAGAATGAACGCAAGGCATTAATATAGCTCCTGCGGGCGTCATCCTTTTCAGTAAGGGCAATGTTCAGGTTGGTGATATCAATCTTACCGATCAGGTACCTGTTTTGTGCCACCTCATAGCGTTCCTGCGCAACTTCATCTGACTTCTGGGTAATCTCAAGCTGTGATCTCAGTACTTCAAACTGACGAACCTGGGTAAGGATCTCCTGTTCGAATAGCTGTACATCCTGGGCGATAACATAGTCATTAAGCTGCATATTGGCCATGGCGGTCTGCATCCGTGCCTTGTTCCTGCCCCAGTCAATAAGCGGGATGTTAAACGTCAGGTTAACGCGTTGCTGGTTATTCGGGTCTTCTGCAATGCCGTCAAGCTCGGTTCCCGCATTATTATATCCAAAGGAGGCCACAAGGTTGGTCTGGAACCGCTGCGCCCGGGCCTGGGCTACTTCCCTTTCCGCTTCGATCCGTCGCCGTTCAAATTGCACATAATCTGAGCGGTTCAGCTTGGCATATTCCAGGGCCTCCATAAAATCAAGGTCAAATTCAGGAATGGTTTCCGGGAGAATAAGCTGGATCTGAACATCTTCCGTCAGCCCGATGTAAGCCCGTAGCCTGAGCCGCGAGGTTTCACGGTCAAGCTGTGCCTCCACCACGTCCTGTTGTGAACGCAATAACTGCAGCTCTACCTGAAGCAGTTTATCCTTGGAGGTCGTTCCGATGTTATAACGGCCTTGTTCGATCTTGTAAATCGTATCGTTGTTTGCCAGGTTGAACTGGGCAATTTCATAATTGATCTGTGCGTCCAGGTAACCAAAGAAACGCTGTGTGGCCTCGCGCGAAATAGCTTCCATCTGCTCGACATATTCACGTTTGGATTCTTCATAACGCAATGGTTCGGTCATTTTATCCCATTTCAGATCATTGAAACCGAAGATTGGCTGAATCAGGCGCACATTAACCAGGGTGGTGTTAAATTGCCGCAGGTCCCGGTCTATATCCTTGAAGTAGCTCAGGTTTGAGTTGATGGACACATTTCCCCCGGTCCACGGGATTGGCTGTTCAATCCCCATATTCACCCGGGAATTAATCTGCACCCGTTCCTGAAATACAATCGTTCCGTCATCAAGACGGTTACTGAAGAAATCGCGGTTATAGTCCGGGACGTTTCCTTCCAGCCGGAGCTGCGGATTGTAATTGGACCGGTAAAACCGATACTGCCAGTACCTGTTTTCAAGGCGGGTTTCCGCCTGTTTGGCACTTGGTGACTGATTTTTGGCACGTTCAATAACGTCCTCAAGGGTGAATCTAAGTTCCTGTGCATTCGCCATAATGGTCCCTAATGCCAGGAAAATTGTCAGGAAAGTTAATCGCATATCTGCTTTATTCGTAACGTAATGATGAAATCGGATCCTGTAAGGCTGCTTTTCGCGCCGGGGCTATTCCGAATATAAGCCCGATCGAGGCTGCTACTCCGAACGACAATAAAATGGATGAAACGGACACGATGGTCGGAATGTCGGCAAACTGGCTTACCAGATGGGCCAGAATGATCCCCAGGATTACGCCGATAAGTCCTCCCGTGACACTGATCATGACTGCCTCAAAAAGGAATTGGAGAATGACATCTGTCTTCTGGGCGCCAATGGCCAGGCGCAGGCCTATTTCCTTGATACGCTCCAGGACGGAGGCAAGCATGATATTCATAATGCCTATCCCGCCTACCAGGAGTGAAATCCCTGCGATGGCTCCAAGGACCAGGTTAAAAATATCTTTGGTCCGTTGTTGTTGCTTCAACAATAATTCGGGGATAGTGATCTGAAAATCCACCGTTCCGTAATGACGCCTTTCCAACAGGCGGGCTATGATATCAGCCACGTTGTTAAGGTCGGTGGATTCTGCCACCTGTACCACGATACGATCCAGCTGATGGTAATTGGCCTCCGACTGATTATCATCCTGGTTGGCGCGTGCTATCAGGGTCTGGTTAACCAGGGCCCTGTTCCGGTACCGCAACAGCGCGGTATTTATCGGGGTATACACATCCATGTTATAGTCACGGATCCCCAGGTTTTCGATGCTTTTTTCGCTGATGAAGCGTTCCTCCAGCACCCCGATGATACGAAGCCAGTGCTGCCCGACTTTAAGTAACTTTCCCAGTGGTTCCTGCTGCGGAAAGAACTTGGCCTGAATGCCTGCACCTATTATACAAACCGCCTCGCCTTTGCGCAGCTGTAATTCATTAAAGAGCGAACCTTCCCGTAATTCAAAATTGGACACATCAAAATAATTATTCTCCACCCCTACCAGTTTTGCTGACCGGCGGATGCCATTATTGATAATGTAGGTGTCCATGACTATCTCAGGACTGATGAATTCCAGATTCGGCACCACTTCAGAGATGCTCCTTACATCCAGGCTGGTAAGGCCGAGGGAAAAGTTTTTCTTTTCCCCACTTTCCTGGTTTTCCTCATTAGCGACTTTCTCCTCGGTTTGCTTTACAATCGGGGTGATGACGATATTGTTCACACCTACCAGTTTGATCTGTTCCAGAATTTCCTGCTGGGCTCCATTACCAATAGCCAGCATAGAGATTACCGCGGCCACGCCAAAAATAATACCAAGGGCGGTGAGCATGGAACGCATGCGGTTGGCCATTACCGCATCCACGGCAATCATAAAATTAGGTCCGAATTTTTGCCACATATCAGTTTGAAGAATCGGCTACATTGTCATTATCTTCAGGTGCCAGCAAGGTGAGTGATGCATCATCCAGTCCTGACGGAGTGGAGAGGTACAATGAGGTTCCCTCGGTAATACCATCCAGGATAATTGCGCCGTTGGCATTGGTTTGACCTACGCGTACTTCCTGTTTGACAAAACCAAGTCCGTCTTTTTTAACCACATAGGTTAAACTGTCTCCCTGATTTCGCAATGTTTCAAGCGGGACAAAGACCACATCCGTAAATTTCTCTGAAATGATTCGGTTACTTGTCGTCATCGCCGGACGCAGGGTGGTGTCTGTTTCGTTGATAAGGATATTTACCTGGAAAACCTTCGCATCCGAGTTGGGCCGCTGTTCACCAATGTTTGCCACATCGGTCACTGTACCGGTAAGTTTCTTATCAGGATACGCGTCAAGACCGATTTCCACGGCTTGTCCGGTTTTTATTGCCCGTATATCCACTTCATTAACATAGGTACGAGATATCATACGGCTGAGGTCAGGAAGGGTGGCGACTACAGGATCCCACGCTTCAATCGTAGATCCTACCCCTTTCTTTGTGCCGTTCCAGGTACGCTTGTATATGACCATGCCCGGTTCAGGAGCAATGATCCGGAACTGCTGAAGGAGCTTCTCCAGTTGCTCCATCTCGCGGCGATCTTCCGTCAGTTCGGCAAGCGCCTCTTCCATCTGGGCCTCGGCCTTCTCCTTTTTGAGTTTATAATTTTCCTGTGCCTGCTGATACGCTCGTCGCGCTTTGTCGACATTGATTTCTGCCTGCTTAATCGTTGCCGGAGGTTCATACTGGGACTGACTCAGGATAATTTCCTGTTCCTCTACGGCAAACTTCAGGTTGATGAGTTCATCCCTGGCCTGCCTGAGCTCCAGGGCGGTATCCAGTCGTGTCTGCGTGTACTGGGACAAGCTTTGCTGAACCTCGGTTTCGCGGTCCCGGATTCGGTTGATAACTTCCGACTGGTCGAGCTGGGCGATATAATCCCCCTTCTGAACCGTAGTACCTTCATCTACCATATCCTTGATCTCAATCTGGAATATCCGGGCTGAACGCAATCCGGTCGGACCCATGATTTCCACAGAGTTCCTTGCCTCAAGTTCTCCGCTGGTGGTAACATCCACAATGAATTCACCTCGCTTGGCTTTGACCATTATGTCCTGCTCTTCCGTTTCACTGTCACCGGAAGCATAAATCAAAACAGCGATGAGCACAAGGCCCAATCCGCCAAGCAGCCAATATCTTTTTTTCATAGTTTCAACGATTTATTCAAAGTTACCTCATACTGAGGGAGGAATCATTACCACAGAAATAACATCACTCCCGAATGTGTAAAACCCGAAAGGAATAAATTCCCGTAGTCTTCTATCTTTGCAAACGAATGAAATCGCTCATTAGTTTTGCTTTAAGAAAAATACCGCGTCCTGTCCTGCAGCGGATTAGTAAGCCACTGCTCAAATTGGTAGGGCTCTATCTGAGGGGAAATACCGTCACCTGCCCGATCATCAACAAAAGCTACAGGCGGTTTTTACCTTACGGCCGCCTCAAGTCACGACCCAATGCCCTGTGCCCGGAATCCCTTTCTCTTGAGCGTCACAGGTTACTCTGGCTATATCTTCAGGACAAGACAAATTTCTTTACAAAGCGTATTAAATTTCTTCATATAGCCCCGGAACAATGCTTTATGAAAAAATTTGAAGCACAACACAGGGACGGGTATATCACGGCTGACCTCGATTCACCACTGGCCAAAATAAAAATGGATGTCCATGATATACCCTTTGAGAAAAACACATTCGATGCGGTCATGTGCAACCACGTGATGGAGCATGTGGAAAACGACATCCAGGCCATGAAGGAAATTTACCGGGTGCTTAAGCCCGGGGGATGGGCTATTCTCCAGGTCCCTTTCTTCAGCCCTGTTCCGGATAAGACCTATGAGGATCCTTCCATCATTTCACCCGCCGAAAGGGAAAAGAAATATGGTCAGGACGACCATGTTCGGTTGTATGGAAAAGACTATCCCGACCGGCTGAGATCAGCTGGTTTTCAGGTTACAGAAGATGATTATGTTCATACACTTTCTGAAGAAGCCGTTACACGTTATGCCCTGCCGCCCAATGAGATTATTTACTTTTGCCGGAAGCCGGATAACGGAACCCCTCAGTAATGAAACCGATCCCATAGGCAAACAACTGGGTAAAGGAGGTGGCCACTGACAGAAAGGCTACCTGCAACTCACCGGTCTCGCGCCACGAATCCACAAAAATGAGGAGAAAGAAAAGCGCCATGGCAATGATGCCTGTATAAAAAAGTGAAAGTGAAACAAATGGAGTCAGCACCAAGGCAATACAACCCAGTGTAAAAAGCGCCGGCAAGCGGTGTACCATCTTAATCCGCTCCGGAAAAAAACGTCCCACATTGATCCTTGCCCGGCCGAAAAAATGCAGCTGCCTGTAAAATTGCCGAAGGCTTGTTCTCCGTTTATGATATACATAGGCCGGTTCAATAAGTCCGGTTGTAAACCCCTCTTCCCGGATCCGGATACTGAATTCGATATCCTCTCCCATACGGGTGATTTTATAACCCCCGGTCTTTTCATACACCTTGCGGTGTATTCCCATATTAAAACTTCTTGGCTCAAAATTATCCTTCTGATTCTTTCGCCCACGGATTCCCCCGGTCGTGAAAACCGATGTCATCGAATAACTGATAGCTTTCTGCATGGGGGAGAACGAGGGATGGGCGCGGTCCGGTCCGCCGTAGGCATCCAGCGGGTTATCCGAAAGATGATCATCAACGATTTGGAAATAATTCTCCGGGATGAGACAATCGGAATCAAACACCACCAGGTAATCACCTTTGGCACGCTGAAATCCAAAATTCCTGCTGAAGCCTTGTCCGGTATTTGGTTTGAAATAATAGGTAACCGTCAGGCGATCGCTGTACTTCTCCGCCACCTTGTCTGCTTTCTGAGTGGAACCGTCATCGATGACAAGTACTTCAAAACGGGTATAGGTTTGCCGGCACAGGCTTGCCAGCAATTCATCAAGCTCCAGGGGCCTGTTGTAGACCGGCACGATGACAGAATAGAAATACATCAGTCAAGACCCACCCGGTTACGAATCAGGTATTCCCGGTGAGATTGAGAACGCATGGCGAGCATTTCAGCCAGAAATCCGGCCAGGAACAACTGTACTCCGATGATAAGCGCGACCAGGGCCAGGAAAAACAATGGCTGGTCGGTGACATCACGGGCGGGAAGATGCTGGTAGATATTATAAATCTTAACCCCGATTACCCATAAAGTAATAAACAGACCCACCACAAAGGAGAGTGTCCCCAGCGTTCCGAAAAGATGCATGGGCTTCTGCCGGAACTTCGACACGAAAGTCACGGATAACAAGTCCAGAAATCCGGTCATGAATCGCTTCATCCCGAATTTTGTGCGGCCGTATTTCCTCGGATAATGCTCCACCACCTTCTCGCCTATCCTCGAGTAGCCATTCCATTTGGCGATCACGGGAATGTAGCGGTGCATTTCTCCGTAAACCTGAATATGATGCACCATA
This sequence comes from uncultured Roseivirgaceae bacterium, assembly GCA_964563925.1. Classification (GTDB taxonomy): domain Bacteria; phylum Bacteroidota; class Bacteroidia; order Cytophagales; family Cyclobacteriaceae; genus JAUILA01. The sequence continues at coordinate 12,790 of CAZLZD010000040.1, forward strand.
TCTCCGCGATACGCTTTCAGTCCGCAATTAAAATCATGCAGCGGTATCCCGGATATCCCGCGGGTAACGGCATTGAAAAACCTGGAGGGTATTGTTTTCCCGATGGGATCATGCCGGACCTTTTTCCAGCCACTGACCATATCATAGCCTTCTTCTGAAATAAGTCGAACTAACTCGGGGATTTCATCAGGAGAATCCTGCAGGTCGGCATCCATGGTTATTACCACCCGGCCGCGGGCTGCATTAAACCCGGTGTTTAACGCGGCTGATTTGCCAAAATTACGGTTAAAGCGAATTCCCTTGATGGATGGGTTCTTCTGGTGAAGGCCTTCAATAATTTCCCAGCTTCGATCGGTACTGCCGTCATCTACCATGATCACCTCATAAGAAAAGCCGTGTGAATCCATCACACGGCCAATCCAGGCGGATAATTCTGGCAGTGACTCTTCTTCGTTGAGCAGGGGGATTACAATGCTGACATTGATCTGAGCGGACATACTAAATCTGTAGCTCGGGATTATTATTTTTTGTGAACGCCGAGATGATCAAAGATAGGATAAAACCAATAAACACGAAGAACAGAATGGCAATTACAATAATCACTCCCGGTGTCATGAATCCCAGTGCCTGTTCGATCTGGGCATCACTCATTCCCTGGCTTTCCAGCTCCAGGATTTGGGCCTCTTTCATTTCTTCCAGGATATTGGTATCGATAAACGCCATGTAAATGTAGGTGAATATGGAACTGAACACGGCCGATACCAGCGTGGTAAGTGTGCCTATTCCAAGGCCTTGTCCGTAGGACATAAATCCGTCCCCGTTTCGTTTAAAGTCATTATGCGCAAACACAATTCCGGCAATAAGAAACAGGTATTGAACGGCGCCAAGCCACTGGTTGCCAAAATTCCCGGACATAAACAGGAGAAGGGAAAAGACAATAAAAACAACGCCCAGTATGATTCCGTATTTGATGGATACCTGGGAAACAGAACTTTGAGTATTTTCCATGATTACAGGAGTTTAGGTTGCCGCCTCAAGATAATTGAAATAATTATGGTTAAAAATATCCCTATGAACATACTTTTCAAGATGTAATCGAATGCAAGGTCTGTGATCGTGGTAAGTGGCAATTTCTTTAGTTGTAGCTCAAGGGCTTCCTTTCCGACCCGTTCTTCAAATTCTGATCGGCCGGATTCAAGCTGTTCGGTCATCGACTGGATGTATCCTGTCAGGTAGACATCACTAAGCTGGCCCCAAACCCATAACAGGGCGGCAGCGACTACAGACATGGTCAGATAACAGACAATACCTGCGATCATCCCCTGCCAGAAATGCATGATTCCACCCTGGTGATAATCCCTCAGCTCTTTCAGTGCGAAAAAGATAAATATGGCAAACAAGACGATGCGTTCTACCGGAAGCAGGGGAAACCTACCCAGATAAAACAAGGTAAATAACAGGACCGCTGCCAGGACTCCGCCAAACAAACCATAGCGGAACGGCACGCGGATATGCGCGGGATAACTTGCCATTAATCGGTATTTTGGTGAATTCTGCTTCCACGAGCCACCAGCTTCACCCGTCCTTTCAGGTTCTTCATCCAGAACGGGGAGTTTTCAGACTTTGATCGGTTACTGCGTGAATTAAGCGTCCAGTCTGCCGCCGGGTCCAGCAGGGTAAGGTCGGCTGCAGCTCCTTCCTCTATGACAGGCACTTCAATGCCCAGAATTTCCCGGGGTCGCACGCTCACCTTGTCCAGCAGTGTTTCCATGGGTACATCTTCGGCCATCGTTACCAGATTTGCAGCTACGGTCTGAAGGGATATTATTCCAAATTCGGCCAGGTCAAATTCCAGTTTTTTACTTTCGATATCCTGTGGAATGTGGTTGGAAACAATCGCATCAATCACATCTTCTTTGAGTCCGCGGAGGAGTGCCTTGCGGTCTCCCTGTTCGCGAAACGGCGGTTGTACTTTAAGGTTCGTATCAAAGGATACCAAATCCTGATCCAGGAAGCAGGTCTGATACGCGGCGATGTCACAGGTCACCTCGAGTCCTTCCTTTTTTGCCGCCCTCAGCAGGGAAACTGTTTTAGCGCTGCTGATGGTTGTGAAATGCAACCTGCCTCCTGCATACCGCAGCAATTCCAGGTCACGGATCACCATGAGTTCTTCCGCGATTCCTGGCATTCCCTTCATACCAAGCATCGTACTCTGCTTCCCCTCGTGCATGGTGGCAAACTGCGTCAGGTAAATATCTTCTGCCTTGTTGATGAGGAGGCCGTTGAATTTCTGAAGGTATTGCAGGCATTTCATGAGGATGTCAGAATGCCATATTGGTGAAAGGCCATCTGAAAACCCTGCAGCCCCGGCCTGATGGAGGTCAATCATTTCCGTGAGCTCCTCCCCCTTCGTTCCCACCGTCACCGCCGCATAGGGATACACTGATACTATGGGATGGCTTATCTTCCGAAAGTAGCTTACATCATTCTTCGTTTGAGTTACCGGTGCATTATTGGGCAGGGCCGCCACCGCGGTAAAGCCACCGGCCATGGCGGCATCAAGTCCGGATTCCAGATCTTCCTTGTGTTCGAAACCAGGGTCGGCAAGCCAGCACCGCATATCACACCACCCCGGGGTCAGATACATACCTTTAGCCTCAATCACCGTATCGGCCGTGGCTTTTTTTCCGGGATTGATCCGGAGTTTACCTCTTTCGATCAGTACATCTGCCTTTTTCCCGTGAGACGGGGCGTTTTTGTCGACGATCGTTGCTCCCTTGATCAGTACTTTCATTGGTTATAAAATTAAGACATAAATCGTATCAGTGCTACCTCCGCCAGCAAGGCCAGCAAAGCCAGCACCACCATGTACTTCCATAAATTCCTGCCGACATACCGGTCTTCCAGGGTACTCGCAAAACCCGCTGTATCACTAACATCCAGGAGGGTTACATGCTCACCCTGAAACATCAGGGGCAACTCATTAAAATCAAGCTGACGCAGGTCGGATTCATCCGGTGAATAATTGAACGCCAGTTGCCCGGCTTCCTCTTCCCCATACACCAGGGTATAAAAACCGGTAGAAAGCGTTTGCGGCGGAATGTCAAAAAACACCCGGTTTCCCGCAGCACGTTGCTGCGGAATGATTTCAAAATCATCCCGAACAAGTTTGTACAGTGACTCCGGGTTGCCGGCAGTGGAAGGAACCGAGAAAGTGGTCTCATCCAGGTACCTGTATAATGACCTGCCGGTTCCGAGACTCCCGGCTGCGATTTTATACATGACCGGGACAAAAAGCGCATGCCGGGTAAACCCGTTGTAGTCACTTCGCAAAGGTGACGCCATCAGGTAAACTGTTCCGGAACCGTCCCGCTCAACAAGAAAAGGGCTTCCCGCATTGAAACGCAGCAGGGAAATCCCCCTGTTTTGCCAGGAAATTACCGGGGTGGCCCTTGGCATTTCCATCCGGGTATTCTTCTCCTCAAAAATATTTGCATAAAACGGGTTGTTGAAATCCGGGGTCTCCAGGGAAAGGGAACCGACAGAATCTCTCAACGCCACATCCTGTATCGGATTCAGCAGCCGGTACGAAGAAATGTCAGGGTCTGCCGCGGGTATGACCAGCAAATGTCCGCCCTGGGATAGATACCGGTTAAGGGCTGCAGCCAGCGGCGCGTCCAGCGACCGGAGTTCGGTCAGGACTACCAGCGAACTGTTACCCAGCAGGTTATAATCCAGGTTATCTGAGGAGTATACATTAAATTCAAACAGGTCCTCGTTACCGTAAACACTCTGAACCGGGGATACCCCCTGGCCCTCCCTGATCTCCAGTACACTTATTCGCTCAGGACGGCTCAGGGTGAAATAAAAATCATTATCAAAGGTGACAGGAAATTCTTCAATTGTGATCCTTCCCCTGCGTGACTGGTCTGTATTCAGTATCAGATCAAGCTCTACGGTGGCATTTCCGTTGGGTGGCAGGTTGATGCTGGCGGTGGCGGACTGGACATCATCAAGATATACCTTGACGATCAGGTCGTTGATCTCCACATCACCGGTATTTCGTAAGGTGGCGAATAATTTAAGCTGCTGATCACCAATGAGCAACGGATTTTCCAGGTATATGGAGTCCACATAGGCATTCTTTACCTGACGGAACGGGAGCGGGATAAGCTGAAGGTTCTCATCAGGCTCCATCTCCGGTAAATCCGCTCCGGATACCGTGCTTTGCTGAAAATCGCTGATCCAGAATATATTGACCGGACCGTATTCCTCCTGAAACGAATGTATGCGCCGATAGATATCGGAATATGACCGGGTGATGCCACTATAACTTAGCTCAGTAAGTCTTTCTTCAATTTCCCGTGCACTTTCCAGGGAAGATGATCCGGGAAGAAAATCATTTGTGAGTAAACGGTACCGGGTGCCTTCGGGCATGCTTCGCAGCAAGGCGTTGATATAATCCACTGCCTGGTCGAAGGCTGTAAGGTCTTCGGCTACCTCGTTGGACATACTGAATGAATTGTCCAGATAGATAATTACCGGATTCCCTGAAGCTGATTCTTCTTCTGCCGGAAGGAACGGCTGGGCAAATGCCAGGACGAGAAAGATGATAAAGAGCATCCTTGAGGCCAGGATCAGATAGTGCTTGAGTTTACGCTTTCGGGCACTGCGCTCGGTGGCCATACGAAGGAACCTCGTATTTGAAAAGTAAACCTTTCGTGTCTTCCGCAGATTAAACAGGTGTATGACAATGGGGATGGCCAGGGCAAATAGACCGTAAAGATACTGCGGATTCAGAAAGCTCATCAAGGACAAAAGTAGTAAAAACGGAGGATGCTTCCAGCATTCCCCCGTTTTTTAGCTACTTAATTTTCCTTTTTACCTCCCAGCATCAGCATCTCGTTTACATTTACTTCTGTGATGTACCTGCGTTCACCCTCGATCTCATAACTTCGGTGAATGAGCTTTCCCTCCAGGGCTACTTCCTGCCCCTTTTTAAGATAGCTCTCCACCACATTTACCAGCTTTCCCCAGACCACAATCTGGTGCCACTGTGTATCCTCCCCCTTCTCACCGTCGGCCCGGGTAAATCGCTCCGATGTCGCCAGACTGAATGTGGCCCGTTTCTTTCCTGACTGTGTTTCCCTGATCTCCGGGTCCTGACCCAGGTGACCGATCAGCTGAACCCTGTTTCGTAAACTTTTCATTTTCTGTGCAATTTAATTTTACAATGACCGCATGCGTCTTGTTCTTCATGCTTATACCGGCAATCACGGGGTTGTAACGGTCACAAAAGCATTTAAAACGTTTAAAACGAATAGAATGGAACGAATGTGCAGGGAATGCGGCAAGACGCTGACCGGACGGAGCGACAAGGTCTTTTGTGAAGACACCTGCCGGGTTTCATGGCATAACCGGAACCGACAGGAAGAGGAGCGTATATTCCGACCGGTTTGGAACACACTGAAAAATAATTATCATATCCTGCGCCGTATGTATCACAGTCCTTCCCCAGGGCGGGTAAGCTTCCGGCTGATGCAACACCTCGGTTATGATTTCACCTGTCACACTGCCTGCGACCCGTCGGGCAGCGTGTTTTGTTTTGACTACGGATATCGTTGGTTTGAAGGGGGTCAATACCTGCAAATTATTCACAAGGACGGGTTTTCAACCCACCTTTAAATGTGTATCTTTCGTTCATGAAACTTCTTTACCTGTGTGCCTTCGCATTATTTTTCCACGGAAGCGTAATAGCTCAAAACAACCTGACCGGCTCAGATCCGGTTTGCAAACACCTGTTATCCGTCGAACGCGCCATGGCTAAAAAGCAGTTTGCCGCCCGGCTGGCTGATCCCAGGCTCCACGATTATGATGTAACGTTCTATTTTCTTGACCTGGCTGCCGATAACAATTCCACGGATGTGGAAGGAACGGTCACGATTGTGGCCTTTTCGGAAAAAGATGAACTGGGTGAAATTGTCCTTGAGCTCGCTGACGAACTAACTGTATCCGCGGTAACCGTCAACGGCGTACCGGAAACCTTTACACATACCGGCGACCTCATTGTCATTGCCCTGACTTCGTCATTTGGTACCGGGGACAGGTTGGAAGTATCCGTTACATACGGAGGAACACCGCCCTCCGACGACGGCTTTTTTTCGGGCATAAGCCGTGACTTTGGTCCGTTCAACATTCCCGTCACCTGGACACTTTCCGAGCCCTTCAATGCCAGTGACTGGTTTCCGGTCAAGCAGGTGCTGACCGACCAGGCCGATTCGGCAAATATTTACATAACCGTTCCTGACAATCTGATGGCAGCCGCTTCCGGTATCCTGAAGGAAACCGAGGTGCTGGACAACGGGCGTCTTCGTTTCAAATGGGAGACCCGGTACCAGATGGCCTATTACCTTATTTCCATGGCCATCGCCCCTTATCAGCGATATGACCAGGAGGTAAATATTCCCGGGGTCCCCGGGCCGGTACCCATCCAGAATTTCATCTATGATGATTCACGGGTGACAGATAGTGCCATTCCTGCACTGCAGGTTACACCGGACATGCTGGTCCTGTTTTCGGATTTATTTGGTCCGTATCCGTTTAAGGAGGAAAAATACGGACATGCCATGGCACCGATGGGTGGTGGAATGGAGCACCAGACCATTTCCACCATGGCAGGCTTCAATTTTACCCTGATCGCACATGAGTTAATGCATCAATGGTTCGGGGATGATATCACCTGTGCCACCTGGCAGGATATCTGGATAAACGAGGGATTTGCCCGGTACGGGGAGTACCTGGCTATTGAAAACCTGGTCTCCCTGGAAGACGCTGATGCCTGGATGACCAACAATTACAACCACGTCCTCAGCCAGCCGGCCGGGAGCGTGTATGTCCCGCAAGCTGATGCCGAAGATCCCTACCGTATCTTTAATTTTCGCCTGACCTACAATAAAGGAGGCGCTTTACTGCATATGTTGCGCTACCTGATCGGTGATGACGACCTGTTCTTTGAAGCTATGGAGGCCTATGCTGCCAATTATTCGGGGAAAACCGTCACAGGGGATGACTTTAAAGAATTCATGGAAGGTTACACCCAGCAATCACTGACTGATTTTTTTGACCAGTGGTATTACGGGGAAGGGTATCCGATCTATGATCTGCAATGGAACCAGAATACGGAAGGTGAGCTGGTCCTGTCACTGACCCAGGAAACCTCTGCCCCTGACATCACACCTTTTTTTTCCACTCCGCTGCCGGTAGAGGTGGAAACCACATCCGGCACCACTGTCTATCGACTTGAGCCTTCATCCGGGGAGGAGGAATTCATTTTGACCGTGGAGGGTGATGTGCTCGGGGTCGAACTGGATCCGAGGAACATCATATTGAAGAAAGTGGGAATCGTCACCTCAACGGACCCGTCCAGGGAATTTGGTTACAGAATTTATCCCAATCCGGCAAGGGAAGCGGTAAACCTGGAGATTACCTCAGGTCTTGCCTATGAGGTTTCCCTGATGGACCTGAACGGACGAACGTTGCGTACGATGTCAATAAATCCACAGGGAACCCACCAGCTTCAGCTCGATGCACTGCCATCCGGTATATATTTGCTTCAGCTGCGGAACCAGTTTGGCCGGTGGACGGAACGCATTGAGGTAATGCGCTAGTCGTCGTTTGCCTTACTTGGACAGAATGGTAAATTCCACCCGGCGGTTTATTGCTCGCCCTTCGTCGGTTTCATTGGTATCCACAGGCATTGATTCACCATATCCCCTGGCTTCGATGCGACTTTCATCGATCCCCTGGCTGTTAAGGTAATCCACCACAGCCTGGGCACGACCCTGAGAAAGGTTCTCATTATATTCATCGGAACCTTTATTATCCGTATGGCCGGCTATTTCGACGGAAACCGAACTGTTGCTCTCAAGGAAATCGACCACCTTATTGAGTTCTTTATACGATTCGGGTTTCAGCGTTGTTTTGTCAAAATCAAAGAAAATGTTATTAAGCCTTACGGTAGCACCCACCGCAATGGGGTCAAGGTACAGGTCAACCACCAGCATTGTTTCTTCCCGGTCATTCAGGATGCTGTCCGTGGCATTAAGAAAACCTTCTGCAGATCCCGTTAATCCAAGCCAGCCTTCCCCTTTGATCTCTTTTTCATAGTATCCCTTGTCATTGGTTTTCACCTGGAAATCCCTGCCTGAATCTGTTATCCAGACCACGCCTGAAACCGGTTCATTTGTTTCGGAATTGTAGACTACACCACTCAGCATAACGGCCCGCTCGTTCTGGACGAGTGCAAAATCCCTGAATAAAGTGGAATCCCGTTGAATATCCCCGATTTGAAGCGTTGTGTTTAACGATTGGTACCCGTCGGCCGAGACTTCAATGGTAAACTCCTGATTTGGTGAAATCTGCTTGGTGTACGTACCCCGTTCTGAATCAGTAAGTACCGTATCGATCTCATCGGCATGATTCCTGAAATGAATTTCACCATTGATCGTCTGACGGGTTTTACTGTCTGTCACCACACCTTGCAGCGTAATATTAATCGGCCGTGGCTTGAGAGCAAAAATGTCCAGGTTTCCTCCATCAATCGTCCTCCCCGACTGGGTTACAAACACGTTGTCATTGTAGTCAACACACAGATAGGCATCAAATGCACGTGTATTTACAGGCCTCCCGATATTCTCAGGCTCAGACCACTTCATCCAGGTATCATCCAGTCTTTTGGCGACATAGATGTCCGCACTTCCTTCTCCCATATCCTTTCGGCTGCTGGAAAAATAGAGCGTCCGGCCATCAGGAGCAAGGTACGGGGCAAATTCATCCCGGCCCGTGTTGAGTGCAGCAATTTTGACCGGTCGTGAATAATCACCGTTCTCCGTCCGCATACTTACATAAAGATCACTGAAGGTGGCATTCTCCTTTTCACTGAAGTACAAAACCATGATACCGGCATCTGCCGACATGGTAGCTCCGTAGTACTTACCGTTATTCATTTTTTTGAAATCGTCCACCTCGACTTCCTCCGGATTGGACCATTGGCTGCCTTGCTGGTGGATGAAGCTGAACCCTTTTGAATTTTTAGACCTGCCCCCGCGCACAAACAATGTTTTGCCATCGTTCAGCACGGCAAAGACCTGGTTTGAACGATGAATATTCAGCGGCCGGTCCATGTGTTGTGCCTTGCCCCAGTATCCATCTTCCTTTTTATTAACAAACCATACATCCTGACTACCTTCTTTGCCATAGGTGTTTTCAGGGTGATTGTGCACAAAAAAGTATAATGTATTGCCATCCGGGGATATCACCGGGCCTGCCTCATGATAGCCTGTATTTACATCCCTTCCCAGGTTGACCAGCTCCATTCTTTCGTTAAATGACTGTGATACAGCCTGAAATACAACCAGAAACAGGAATAAGCACGAAAAAAATGATCCTTTCAAATGCATAATTGATTCAGTCGGTTTGATGTATCATGAAGGTACTAAAGTGAGCATGTCAAATCGACCCGAATAGGGCCGATCAAAAACAGAGGTAAGAAAATGAACCTATTTGCCGAAAATTACGTACCTCTGTACATGCGCCTTTTTCTTTCGCTATTATTCCTCCTTGCCATTTTGCCGGAAGAGGTTTGGTCACAAAACCAGCCGGGAACCATTGAATTAACCGGACAAATCATTAATCAGGAAACCTCTGAACCTGTTCCCTTTGTGCATATTATCAATAAGGGCAGCCAGGTAGGAACAGTCAGTAATGCGCAAGGCCGGTTCTGGATGAAGCTGACCCCTTCCGATACGCTGACCTTTTCTGCCATCGGATTTGAGCCCTATTATTTTTACCTGAAAGATGAAGTGGTCTCCTCCCGTGTAGAGGTAAAGATAACCCTGAATACCTCAACGATGGAACTTCAGCCGGTGAAGGTATTTGCCTTCAGGGATGAAGAAAGCTTAAAGCAGGCCATTCTTGACATGGATGTAACCACGACTGAAGACAAGGAGCGCATTGAACTCCCGGGTTTTTATTACGGCCCTATGAAGCCATACAAACCAAGTGCATTCGGCAGCCCGATCTCCTTCATTGCCGGTATGTTCAGCAAGGAGAATAAAGAACAGAAGTTGCTTGAAAAAGCCCGTCAGGAATCAGATTACCGCACCGTAATTCGCGCAAAGTATAACGAGGAGGTGGTCATGGAATTAACCGGGCTTCCTGAGGATGAGGTAGCTGACTTTATGGAATTCTGTAAAATCGAGGACGCCTTTATCTACCGTTCAGGCCCCTATGAGATCGCTCTCGCGGTATCCCGCTGCATGACCCGCTTCCAGGAAGAACAATAAAAAACCATTCGCAGGGATGCGAATGGCCTTTCATGCAAGCAAAGAGTTAGTAAATTAAATTTCATCTAAACTAGGCAAATTCAAGTATATTCACAATACTTGTTTCGCGAACGAACTATCGGCAGGCCGGCATGAATTTCATCCAATCCATATTCTCCAGGTTATACACACTCTGGGTTCTGATTGTCTTTACCGTATTTATGATTCTTCTCCTTCCGGGGATTTTACTGCCCATTATGTTTGGGCAGCGATTTGGAAGCGTCGCCTACAAATTCATTATGATCTGGGCATGGATTTTCAGCAAGCTGACTTTTATCCGTTACCGGGTCCATGGGAAGGAGAAAATCGACCGGACTAAATCGTACATCTATTCTTCCAATCATACTTCCTACCTGGATGCCCCGGGTCTTGCCCTCGGCGTGCCCACGCAATTCAGGCCGCTGGCTAAAAAGGAATTAAAGAAAATACCGGTATTCGGACTGATCGTGCGCGTTGTTACGGTAGTTGTAGACCGGTCCAGTGCAGAAAGCCGCCGAAGGAGTATCGATCACCTTAAATCAATCCTTGCCCAGGGAATCTCCATCCTGATATTTCCGGAAGGAACGCAAAACCGCACGAAAGAACCGCTGCAACCTTTTTATGACGGAGCTTTTCGTATTGCCATCCAGACCCAGACCCCCATTGCGCCGATCATTATATTGAATGCAGGCAACCTGATGGCTCCCAGCGGTATGAAGGTAAAGCCAGGCAGAATTGATGTGATCTTTGCAGATCCCATTGATGTAACCGGGCTGACCCTTCAGGACTTGCCGGAATTAAAGCAACGCACCCGTGAGGTAATGCTTTCTCACCTGGTTGATACTGACATCAGGGTTCCAGTTCAATAACGAGGTCATCCTGGGATACCATTTCACCAGCTGTTATATGCACTTTTTTAACCACACCTTCTCTCGGAGAATTCACCGTTGACTCCATCTTCATGGCTTCAATGATAAACAGCGGTTGATTTTCCTTTACCTTCTGGCCTTTTTTGACCCGGACCTCGGCAATTCGTCCCATTAAAGGAGAACCCACATGATATTCCTCGGTCGCTTTCTCGTGACTCGGCTTGTCTGACTGGAAATTCGAATCCCGTACCTCGATAATCCGGGTTTGCCCGTTCATTTCGAAATAGACACGACACATACCGTCCTCATCGGGCGGCGAGGTGTAGAGTTTTTTAATAATGATTGCCTTACCCTTCCCTATTTCCACGAAAATCTCCTGGTTATCCCTGAGTCCGTAGAAAAACGCAGTGGTGGGAAGCCGCCAGACTTCTCCGTAACGCAGCCACTGCGTATAGAATTCTTCAAATACTTTGGGATATAACTTATAGGAAAGAAAGTCCAGGTCATCACAGTATGAATCAAACTTGCGCTGGAATTGCTTAAACTCTTTCTCAAAATCAATCGGATCCAGATGCTTGTTGGGACGGTCCTTAAACGGCTTCTCCCCCTTCAGTACCACCTTCGAAATTTCCTTCGGAAACCCTCCGTAAGGCTGCCCGAGTTCGCCCCGGAACAGGCTTACGACTGATTCAGGGAAAGACAGGGAAGAACCTTTGGTGAGAATATCCTCGGTGGTGAGATCGTTGGAGGTCATAAACAAGGCCATATCCCCAACCACCTTGGAAGAGGGCGTTACCTTTACAAGGTCCCCAAACAGGTCATTCACCGCGGCATAATTGGCCTTAACTTTCTCGAATTTATCTGCCAGCCCGAGGGCTTCAGCCTGCGGACGAAGATTTGAGTATTGTCCGCCTGGAATCTCATGATCATACACTTCCGCAGTTCCCGCTTTCAGGCCTGATTCAAACGGATAATAAAACTCGCGAACGTCCTCCCAGTACGTGGCATAGCGGTTCAGTGACCTGAGGTCGGTATCCTGGGCTCTTTTATGTCCTTCCAGGGCTGCCACCAGCGAATTAAAATTGGGCTGGGAGGTGAGTCCTGACATAGAGCTAATTGCCACATCCACGACATCCACACCGGCATCAATGGCTTTCAGATAGGTGGCGGCCTGAATGGAGGACGTGTCATGGGTATGAAGGTGAATCGGCAGGTCTACCGCTTTCTTCAGGGCCCGGATAAGCGCATCGGCACCATTGGGCTTTAACAGTCCGGCCATATCCTTAATGGCAAGAATATGTGCCCCTTCGTCTTCAAGCTGCCGGGCAAGGTCAGTATAATACTGGATGTTGTATTTCGTATCCGGCTCAAGCACGTCGCCGGTATAGCAGATACAGGCTTCGGCAATACCATCTGTACGTTCACGCACTGTGCGAATGCTTACCTTCATCGCCTCCAGCCAGTTCAGTGAATCAAAAATACGGAAGATGTCAATCCCGTTGCCGGCAGCTTTCTCGATAAACTGTACGATCAGGTTATCCGGATAAGCCTTGTAACCCACCGCATTTGATCCGCGCAGGAGCATCTGAAACAGTATATTCGGCATTGCCTCGCGCAGTAACTTCAGGCGGTCCCAGGGATTTTCATATAAAAATCGCATGCACACATCAAAAGTGGCCCCGCCCCACATTTCCATAGAGAAGACCTCGGGGTGATTCTTGGCATAGCTTTCAGCCACTTTGAGCATGTCGATGGTTCGCATACGGGTTGCCAGTAAGGACTGATGGGCATCCCGGAATGTCGTATCGGTAAACTGGATCTTCTTTTCTTTTTTCAGCCATTGAAGGAATTTCTCATGACCATCTTCCTTCAGGCGGTCACGGCTCCCCTTTGGAAAATCACCAAGCCTGTCATATTGAGGTACATGCGGTTCCCGAAAAATTTTGGAAGAATCTTTCTTCTTTACATTGGGATTGCCATTAACGGCCACCTCGGCGAGGTAATTGAGCAGGCGCGTTCCGCGGTTCAGGCGGCGGGGCATGTTGAAAAGCTCCGCGTGATCGGCGATAAAATTTACCGTGGCATCCCCGTGGTAAAAAACAGGGTGTGAGATTACGTTCTGGACGAACCCTATATTGGTTTGCACGCCCCGTATCCTGAATTCACTCAATGCCCGATGAAGTCTCTCGGAGGCACCCTTGAGGGTACGGCCCCACGAAGAAACCTTTACAAGGAGTGAGTCAAAGAACGGAGAGATAGTAACACCTGCATAACAGTTGCCGGCATCAAGCCTGATCCCAAAGCCACTGGCACTGCGGTAGGCGATTATGGTACCGTAGTCCGGCTGGAATCCATTGGAAGGGTCTTCCGTGGTAACACGGCACTGGATCGCGTAACCATTGCACTGTACGTCCTCCTGGCTGCGTATGTAAATACGCGGATCAGCCAGGTCATATCCCTTGGCGATGAGAATCTGTGACCGGACGATATCCACGCCGGTGATCTCCTCGGTAATGGTATGTTCAACCTGCACCCTGGGATTTACTTCAATAAAGTAGATATTCTCCTCTTTGTCGACCAGGAACTCGACCGTACCCACATTGTTGTAGTTTACCGACCGGGTAATTTCCAGTGCGTAATTATAAAGCTGGTCGCGGGTTTCCTGCTTCAGGGTTACACTGGGGGCCACCTCCACCACTTTCTGAAACCGACGCTGTACCGAACAGTCACGTTCATACAAGTGCACAAGGTTACCGTAATTGTCCCCCATTATCTGCACTTCGATATGCTTCGGGTTGTCGATGTATTTTTCAAGGAAAACCGTATCGTCACCGAAGGCCTTCTTGGCCTCAGCCCGAGCCTCTTCGTAGGATTTGGTTAAATCTTCCTCAGACCGGACCACCCGCATCCCCCGGCCTCCGCCACCGGCAGCAGCCTTCACCATCACCGGGTAGCCAATGCGTTTGGCTTCGGAAGCGGCCACCTTCAGGGAGGTAAGCTTTTTACGGCTGTCCTCGATTACGGGTACCTTAGCGGCTACCGCAATCTTTTTAGCCTCCACCTTGTCGCCGAGTTTATCCATGACCGAGGCAACGGGTCCTACAAAAATAATCCCCTCCTCCTGGCAACGACGTACAAAATTTACATTCTCCGAGAGAAACCCGTACCCGGGATGAATGGCATCCACATTGTTCCTTTTGGCTACGGAAATAATTTCCTCAATGTCGAGATAGGGTTTGAGCGGATCTTCATCTGCACCAATCTGGTACGCTTCGTCAGACTTGTACCGGTGGAGTGAATACCTGTCCTCAAACGTGTAGATCGCAACGGTCCGGATTTTAAGTTCAGTGGCTGCACGCAGAATCCTGATGGCAATCTCACCACGGTTTGCAACCATTATTTTGTTTATTTCCCGTAATTCTCTCTTCATTCCAGGGGATTTATTTTAATTTAACAGAGCGAAAAGTTAAAACATTTCGTTTCGTTAAACCAATGAATTATAGAATTGATTAAACAATGGCAAAGAAGATAATTGTAGTCCTGGCTATTCTTTTTGTGGTAATTCAGTTTTTCCGGATTGACAAGGATAATCCGTCATATGCCGCATCAGATGATTTTATGACCGTTGAAAATGCACCGAAAGAAATTCAGGTTATTATGGAAAAGGCCTGTTATGATTGTCACTCACACCAGACCGAATACCCGTGGTACAGCAATGTGGCCCCGGTTTCCTGGTGGCTCAGGCACCATATCGATGAAGGACGTGAGCACCTGAACTTTTCAGAGTGGGCCGGCTATGATGCCGAACGCAGGGAACACAAGCTTGAGGAAATGGCAGAAGAAGTGGAGGAAGGTGAAATGCCTCTGAACAGCTATACGTGGACCCATGCCGGGGCGCGGCTCACTGATGAAGAACGGGAAATGCTGGTGGAGTGGGTAAACACTAAACGATGAACGAAGAGCAATTTAAGGATATACCGCAGGAATTCTATTCCTTTGAAACCAACTCCCCCTTCACCACCTGCATTGAATGCGAATGCAACCTGATGAACAAGGAGTATTTCATCGAGAAGGCCTTCAAAACGTATCCCGGTTTTAAGGCCGTGGATGTGATTTTCGAGCTTGCCATTTGTGCCGATTGTGCCGAGACACTGCGAAAAACCATGTCCGAAGAATCAATGGTCAAAATGGCGGATTTCCTCCAGCGCAGAACCAATACCAGCAGGCGCATACAGGTAATGCAGGAGTACCCCGATGATCCCGGAAAGTGGACCGAGCATTGTATGGTTTCCGGCCAGTCCCGTACGGATGTGACTGAATATCAGCTATACGCTCATTGCCAGGGCACCCAGCTCATCCTTGACCTGATGCCTTACATGATTTCCGGATCGGTACTTGATGAAATGAGTGACTTGTTGTCCAATAAGACGCTTGGAGAAATGGACGATTTTATGGGCCGTCATTTCGGACCTCCGTCGATGGCCAGGGACCTCCCCCGACGCACCATCCTGGTGTAGCGTAATGATCCGTCCGTGGGCAATTAATTGCCCGTTGCTGACCGGAATACCGCCGAAAAAGCCGCTTCAACTGATTATTAGCCTGATTCTTACAGGTGGCCTCAGATTTTCATTACCAGAGGTGAATCAAACAAAACCAATTATGCTTAAATGGACAATCATATTTCTGGTCATTGCACTTATTGCGGCTGTTTTCGGCTTTGGAGGTATCGCAGCCGGCGCCGCTGATATTGCCGAGATTCTGTTTTACATTTTCATTGTGCTCTTCGTGATCTCATTGATCATGCGGCTGGCAAGGAGGTAATACTCCATAAAAAAACCCCGGCACACGTACCGGGGTTATTCACTTAAAACTTACTTAACTTGTTATCAACCGTTTTAATTGAAACAAGGATCATGCCAAAATCTAGCCCGACATGGCCATCAGAATATCGTGCTGAGTAATAATGTGCACCTCGTTTTTTTCATCCCTGACGAGCACTGCCTTATTTTCCTTGTTGATCATACTGGACAATACATCCAGCGTATTATCCATCGCCACGAAAGGTATCGGATCATCCATGAGTTCACCCACCGGTTTGTCTTTATTAGCCGGCTCATTCAGCAGGTGCTCAAGTAATTTGCCCGTACTGATGCTGCCCACATACTCCTTTCCATCACAAACAGGTACCTGGTCGATCCCTTTCTGATTGAGCATGCGGATAACTTCTCCGACGGCGGTCTTCCTGTTCACAGTGAACAGACTGTCCTGTCCGTTGCGCGAATGGACAATATCCTTTGCCGAAGCAAATTCACGTTCTTCCAGGAAGCCGTGATCCTTCATCCAGTTGTCATTATAGATTTTCGCAAGGTAGCGGGTACCATGGTCCGGGAGAATAATGACCATCATATCGTCTTCCTTAAGGTTTTCCCGGGCGTATTCCAGGGCACCATGCACGGCCGAGCCACAGCTCCAGCCTACAAACAACCCCTCTTCCCGGGCAAGGCGACGGGTCATGACCGCACCGTCCTTGTCCGTCACTTTCACGAAATGATCAATGAGGTCAAAATCAACATTGGAAGGGAGAATATCCTCACCGATTCCTTCGGTCAGGTATGGATATACTTCCTGCTCATCGAATACGCCTGTTTCTTTATATTTCTTGAACACGGAACCATAGGTGTCAATACCCACTGAAATCACCGAAGGATTCTGCTCTTTAAGGTACCTGGCGGTACCGCACATCGATCCGCCTGTTCCTACCCCGGCTGCCAAATAGGTTATTTTACCCTCTGACTGTTCCCAAATTTCCGGACCGGTGGTTTCGTAATGAGCCTCTGTGTTGGACAGGTTATCATACTGGTTGGGGTAAAACGAATTGGGTATATCGCGGTTCAGCTTTTTCGCCACTGAATAATAGGAACGCGGGTCTTCGGGCGACACGTTGGTCGGACACACGATCACTTCTGCCCCTACTGCCCGAAGGATGTCAATCTTTTCCTGTGACTGTTTGTCGGCCAGCGTAAAAATGCATTTGTAACCTTTGGAAATTGCAGTCAGGGCCAGTCCCATCCCTGTATTCCCTGAAGTTCCCTCGATGATCGTTCCTCCCGGCTTGAGTTTACCTTCCTTTTCTGCATCCTCAATCATTTTGAGCGCCATCCGGTCCTTCATGGAGTTACCCGGATTGAAATATTCAACTTTTGCCAGTATCGTTCCCTTGATCCCCTTGGTTACACTGTTCAGCTTCACCAGCGGGGTATTGCCTATCGTCTCGATTATTGAATTATAATACATGGTTATGTTAGTATGGATACACAAAATTACAAAGATTCCATGGGAAAATTGGCCGTCAGGCTAACAACTATGAACCCTGTACGCCCGCGAGCAGGTACAGGACTGCCATCCTGACTGCCACCCCGTTCTCTACCTGCTCCAGGATGATGGAGTGGTCAGAATCGGCCACATCACTATTAAGTTCCACCCCTCGGTTTATCGGGCCGGGATGCATGATGGTGATCTCCTTGTCCAGGGAATCAAGCATTTTTTTATTAATGCCATAGTAGAGGGAATATTCCCTGAGGCTGGGAAAATATTTGATTTGCTGGCGTTCAAGCTGAATCCTGAGCACGTTGGCCACGTCGCACCATTGCAGGGCCTTCCTCACATCCAGCTCCACCTTGACGCCCAGCTCGTGAATATGCTTTGGAAGAAGGGTATTCGGCCCGCAGACCATCACCTCCGCGCCCAGCTTTTTAAGTGCAAATATATTGGAAATAGCCACCCGGGAATGAAGGATATCCCCGATGATGGCCACCTTGAGCTTATCCAGGCTCCCAAATTTCTGGTGGATCGAAAAGGTATCGAGCAATGCCTGGGTAGGGTGTTCATGGGTTCCATCGCCGGCATTCACAATGTTGGCATCAATGTGCCTTGACAGGAAATGAGGGGCACCCGGGCTGCTGTGACGCATCACTACCATATCCACTTTCATGGCCAGTATATTGTTGACCGTATCCAGCAGGGTTTCCCCTTTTTTTACCGAGCTCGATGAAGAACTGAAATTGATCACATCTGCTGAAAGGCGCTTCTCAGCCAGCTCGAAGGACAGCCGGGTACGCGTCGAATTCTCAAAGAAAATGTTGGCAATGGTAATATCCCTGAGGGAGGGCACTTTCTTAATAGGGCGGTTGATGACGTCCTTAAAACTACGTGCGGTCTTAAAAATCAAGTCAATATCATCACGCGTGATGTCTTTTATTCCAAGCAGGTGTTTTTGACTTAATCTCGACATAGTTTAATTTATTCCTTATTTACCAGCCATATTTTATTGGCCTTGTCCCCCCTTCCGGTTAATTCGACCAACACCCGCTGCGAATCCATTGTATTAACATTCCGGCCAATGTAGTCTGCCTCAATTGGCAGCTGGCGCGAATATCTCCGGTTTACGAGCACCAGAAGTTCCACCTTTTTCGGACGACCGAATGATATCATGGCATCCAGCGCAGCCCTTACCGAGCGGCCGGTGTACAACACATCATCGATGAGGATTACATTTTTATCTTCAATGATAAAGGGTACGCGCGTTGCGTTGGCCTGAACCGGCGTTTCCCTCCGGCGAAAGTCATCCCGGTGAAAGGTAGTATCCAGGTATCCGAGCGGGATATCTGTACCAAGTTCCTTCTGAAGACGTTCCCTGATAAGTTCTGCGAGGTGAATCCCCCGGGGCTGAAGCCCCAGTAGGACGGAATCTTCGAAATTGCGGTGATTTTCCAGCAATTCCTGACAAAGCCGGTTGACGGTTATATCCAGGAGGGTAGAATCAAGTATCAGTTTTTTCTGCATAACCAAGCCTGACGCAAATATAGGTAAAACTTTGATTCCCTTATTTGCGACACGTCAATTTCATGGGACCTGGATGGCCAGAAAATTGGAGCTGGCCTCGTTCCAGCGGTGGAGGACTTCCACACGCTCCTTATTAAGCTTTTCATTGATGGCATTCAGGTGGCTGCCTGCCGCATTTATTTCACGTACGAGGGCATTATAAGCGTCGGCGTTACGGGCTCCTTCTTTCCTCGCGGCCTTGAGGTCTTCCAGCTTCGCCAGCTTTTCATAGTACTCCGCAATTACCTTCAGCTCATTGTCTGCTTCCTCCTTATAAAATTCCAGGCAGGCCAGGGCAGCTCCATACAATTTCTTGTCTCCCTTAAAGCCCCCTGCCCTTTTCACCTCACGGATGCCCTCACCGGCATAGGCAGAAAGCAGCTCCAGGGAAGAGTTGATTTGTATTGGGTTTTGTTCCTCAATGGTCCTGAAAACCAGCAGTTCCTGGCTGTATGCTTTATAAAATGCGAGGTAAATTGAATTATAATAGGAGAATAATTCATTCATCTCGATCAGGCGCCGTGCAAACCGGTCATCCCGGCTCACCAGCCTTATTCCGTATTTACTGGCAAACCGCTCTTCTTCCTTCCGTAAGGTGGCAGCCAGTCGTCCCAGCCGTCGATAGGCTTTCTCCTGCGCATAAAGAAACTCATCAAGCTCTTCGAACGTCCGTTCACCCAGGTTTTGCAGGTCGGCCAGCCGGGTGTAATCTTCACTGACCATCTGCCGGTTAAGGGCCAGAAACATAAGTACCGAATCTTTCAATGCACGCTCACCCCGGTAGGGCCTGATGTCCATGATCCTTTCCTCTGCTTCCTGAATATTATCCAGCAACCGCGCTTTTTCCCTGCTGTAATCTCCGCCTTCCACTACCGCCCGGGCATATTGCCACTGCGACCGCACCACCTGCTCATACTCATCCGATAATTCCTTAAGGTAGGTCAGGGCCTCCTCCTGGGCCTGGCACAGAAAGCCGGGAAGGACGGTCAGCAACACAATGATCCACACTTTACGCATGGTCTAAAAATACCCAATAAATTTAATAGTGGAAATCAAGGAGGATGAGCCGGTGATTTTTCACTAATTTTAACTATGGATCTCGAATTACTGAAATACCCGGTAGGCAAATATACTCCGCCTCGCCCCATTGAAACCGAGCATATTGTGAAATGGAGGGGGATTATTGAAAAATTTCCGGAGAAACTGGAGAATGAACTGCGGGAACTGACTGATGAAGAGCTAACCTGGCAATACCGTCCGGAAGGATGGAACATCCGGCAGGTGGTACACCATTGTGCTGACAGCCACATGAACGCCTTTGTGCGATTCAAACTTGCCCTCACAGAAAATACTCCCACCATATTGCCCTATAACCAGAAGGCCTGGGCCCGGACAGCAGATGTGGAAAATTCAGCTGTCGCCGATTCGCTGATGATCCTGAAAGGCCTCCACAGCCGCTGGAGTCAGCTCATGGCAGGTATGAAGGAGAATGATTATAAAGCGTCCTATATTCACCCCGA
This sequence comes from uncultured Roseivirgaceae bacterium, assembly GCA_964563925.1. GTDB lineage: Bacteria > Bacteroidota > Bacteroidia > Cytophagales > Cyclobacteriaceae > JAUILA01. Next base: position 33,421 of record CAZLZD010000040.1, read on the forward strand.
ACACAGCCAGGCATTCACCCTGGACCAGGTAACCGGGCTCTATGCGTGGCACTGCAGTCACCACCTTGCACATATCCGGCAGGCCATACACTACAAAGGCTCTTTCTGATTTCAGGCTGACATTGTGGTTTTAACGGCAGCGGCATGCACGGTACTGTTCACACCCTATGCCCGGTCCTGCATGCGCCACCCGGCATCACCTGTATCCTGCTCTATGCTGTATGCGCCAAACGGTATGCTTTTATCTACATATTCCGCCGGTACTGACCACCCACCTCAAACAATGCCTGTGTGATCTGGCCGAGCGAGCAGTACTTGGCCGCTTCCATCAGTTCTGCAAAGATGTTTTTGTTTTCAACCGCTGCCTGTTTAATGGCACTAAGCTGATCTTCCGCTTCCCCGGGGAAACGTTCATGCAACCGGTTGAGCATGGCAATCTGGTATTCCTTTTCTTCCCGGGTTGCCCGGATTACCTCCTGGGGAATCAATGTCGGCGACCCTTTACTGCTCAGAAAGGTATTGACCCCGATGATAGGATAGTCGCCGGTATGTTTCAGGGTTTCATAGTGCAGGCTCTCCTCCTGGATCCTGCTGCGCTGGTACATGGTTTCCATGGCCCCGAGCACTCCGCCGCGTTCTGTAATCCGGTCAAATTCGAGCAACACCGCTTCCTCCACCAATTCGGTAAGCTCCTCAATAATGAATGATCCCTGCAGGGGATTCTCATTTTTAGCAAGTCCGAGCTCTTTATTAATGATCAGCTGAATGGCCATAGCCCGCCGTACCGACTCCTCGGTGGGGGTGGTAATCGCTTCGTCATAGGCGTTGGTATGCAGCGAATTACAATTATCGTATATCGCATAAAGTGCCTGTAGCGTGGTACGAATATCGTTAAAATCAATCTCCTGGGCGTGCAGTGACCGGCCCGAGGTCTGGATGTGATACTTCAGCATTTGCGACCTTGCGTTGGCCCCGTACTTGTCCCGCATCGCCTTGGCCCAGATTCTCCGGGCAACCCTTCCAATCACCGAATATTCCGGGTCGATCCCGTTCGAAAAGAAGAAGGAAAGGTTCGGACCAAATTTATCAATGTCCATACCCCGGCTCAGGTAATACTCCACATAGGTGAAGCCATTGGCAAGGGTAAATGCCAGCTGGGTAATGGGGTTTGCCCCCGCTTCGGCGATATGATATCCGGAAATGGAAACCGAGTAGAAATTGCGGATAGCATTTTCGATAAAATATTCCTGAACGTCTCCCATGAGACGAAGCGCAAACTCGGTGGAGAAGATGCAGGTATTTTGGGCCTGGTCTTCTTTAAGAATATCTGCCTGTACCGTACCCCTTACCACCGACATGGTCTCTTTTTTAATGCGCTCATAGACATCCGCCTCAAGCACCTGGTCGCCGGTCACCCCCAGAAGCATCAGGCCCAGGCCGTTATTGCCTTCCGGTAACTTGCCCTGGTAGGCAGGACGCTGCTTTCCTTCATATATCTTAGTGATTTTTTTCTCCACTTCCTTCTCCAGTCCATTCTCGTGAATGTATTTTTCACATTGCTGGTCAATGGCCGCGTTCATAAAAAAGGCCAGGAGCATGGGGGCCGGACCGTTAATAGTCATTGACACCGACGTGGAAGGATTGACAAGGTCGAAGCCGGAATAAAGCTTTTTCGCGTCATCGAGACAGCAGATGGATACCCCTGAATTACCAATCTTGCCATAGATATCGGGGCGATAATCAGGGTCATGGCCATACAGGGTCACACTGTCAAAGGCGGTCGACAAGCGCTTGGCCGGCATGTCAAGACTTACGTAATGGAAGCGGCGGTTGGTCCGTTCAGGGCCTCCCTCGCCGGCAAACATCCGTGTGGGATCTTCGCCTTCCCGCTTGAATGGATAGATCCCGGCTGTATAGGGGAATTCACCCGGCACATTTTCCTGGAGCATCCATTGCAGCAGGTCGCCCCATCCCTGATACGCCGGCAGGCATACCTTGGGTACCTGGGTATGGGAAAGTGACTCGGTATGAGTCTGAATCTTTATTTCTTTGTCACGAACCCTGAACACAAACTCAGGGTCGGAGTATTTCTTCTTTTTTTCAGGAAACTCTTCAAGGAGCTTAAGGTTTCTGGGATCAAAGTCGAGCAATAATGTATCATACTGTTCCTTGAGCTGGTCCTTCAACTTGGCTTGTCGCTCTTCCAGGTTGTCCATGGTCAGGGAAAGTGCATACAGACGCTGTGCAATTTCCGATTGTGTTTTTACCCATTCATCATAGGCCCTGTTATTCTCGGCAATCTCGCTCAGGTACCTGGTTCTTTTAGGCGGGATTATGAAAATCTTTTCTGACATCTCGTCACTGACCTCCAGGGCCGATTCCAGTGGGGCCTGTGTCTTGTCTGCAATGACCTGCATCAGCTTAAGGTAAAGCTGGTTCATCCCCGGATCGTTAAACTGGGAGGCTATGGTACCGTATACCGGGATTTCGTCATCGGCTGCATCCCACAAATTGTGGTTTCTCTTATATTGCTTTTTTACATCGCGTAGTGCATCAAGTGCGCCCCGCTTGTCGAATTTGTTGATGGCGATGACATCGGCAAAGTCCAGCATATCAATTTTTTCAAGCTGGGTGGCTGCGCCGTATTCGGGTGTCATCACATACAGGCTGACATCGGAATGATCGGTAATTTCAGTATCCGACTGTCCGATTCCTGACGTCTCGAGGATAATAAGGTCATATTTGGCCGCTTTCAATACCTGTATGGCCTCCTTTACGTGCTTTGACAAGGCCAGGTTGGATTGCCGTGTGGCCAGGGAACGCATATAGACACGCTCATTCCGGATAGCGTTCATCCGTATACGGTCTCCAAGTAAGGCACCGCCGGTTTTCCGCTTGGAGGGATCCACGGATATGATGGCCAGGGTTTTATCGCTGAAATCAGCCAGGAACCGCCGTACGAGTTCGTCGACCAGGGATGATTTACCTGCACCCCCTGTTCCGGTGATCCCCAGGACAGGGATTTGCACTTTTTCAGCCAGCTGATGCACCTTGTCAAGGTCGGATGCGGACTTTTCAGGAAAATTTTCGGCAGCGGAAATTATATGGCCGATGGCCTTGGGATCTTTATTGTCAAGATGGGAAACATCACCGTTTAAATCTATGCCGGTGGGGAAATCGCATTTTCTGATCATGTCATTGATCATACCCTGGAGACCCATCGAGCGGCCGTCATCGGGCGAATAGATCCGGGCAATGCCGTATTCATGAAGCTCCTTTATTTCATCCGGAAGGATCACACCTCCCCCGCCTCCGAATATTTTGATATGGGAAGCGCCCTTTTCTTCCAGCAAATCATGCATGTACTTGAAGTACTCCATGTGGCCCCCCTGGTAACTCGTCATGGCTATTGCCTGGGCATCTTCCTGTATGGCAGTATTCACAACCTCTTCCACACTACGGTCATGTCCCAGGTGGATCACCTCACAGCCGGTGGCCTGGATAATCCTTCGCATGATATTGATGGCGGCATCATGGCCGTCAAATAGACTGGCGGCCGTCACGATCCTTATTTTATTTTTAGGTGTATAGGGGGCTTCCTGTTTCATAATCACATTTCGAATCTGGCCAAATTTACAAGATTCCGTGTGATTATACTAACAACCATTAGGAAGGAAATCACTGCAGGATCAGCTCCCGGACACGGTTGAATGCTTCCTGGTTTTTCTGCGTGAAGAGGTTGTTGTATATGGTTTTTTTCTCGCGTTCCGTTAAGCGCCAGCTGAGTGAGGCGCGCTGCTGATTTTCCATGCGAAGGCTGTCCTGCAGCGAGAGTTGTTCCTTTTCAAAATCGCTGGGTATATATTCAAAATCGACCCGGTGCAACGGCACGGTCAGCCAGCTCTCCGCAAAACGGAGATGGGTGTCATTCGAAATATCCTGCAGGGAAGCAAAATTATCGTATATACTGCTTATGGGAAGCGTGATACGTTCTACCAGTGATAGGGAGGATTCGGCAGTGATTCGCGAATTTTTCTCCGAGTCCCGGATCGAAAGGACCATGACCCCGGAGGTATTCTCATTGAGCCATTCGCGGAAAGCAAAAATAAAGCGGGTGGCATCGGCAATCCCGAAGTTGTCACTGACCCCGGCATCCATGATTGCCATGGGCGGGTCACTCGGCAACGTAACATTGGGAGTAATGTACGGAAAGGTGGCGTTCATCCGCAGGGCACTAAGAAAGCGCAGGTCTTCCCCACCCACCCCGGCAAAATACCGCCGGAATTCAAGCCCGTTTATCTTCTCCCCGGGATAGGCTCCGTCAGGCTGATTAATCAGGTAGGATACACCCTGCGGCGATATATAAAGTTTCCTGCCATCGTTGACAATGGTCGGAGCCAGGATCATCATCGGAATCCGGCCCTCCCGTTCAGGTTCAAGGTAGGCTTTGAGTGGCTTGTCAAAAACATTACTGGTATTCTCATTCAATTGCTGCTCAAAGGAATAGCCCCGGTCCATATCATAATTCAGACCGTTATACCGAAAAGACCTGATATCTGAAAAGATATCATTCATCAGAAAACTGAATATGACCGCATTAAGGTTGTCTCTGCCCAGCAATTCGCGGTACAACGGGTCCTCCATCCGGCTGATCTCACCTTGCTTTTCCCGCAGGTATAATTCCCTGAAATACGCCGCACCGATTAATCCGCCGGAGGCACCGGTCATGAGCGAGGTATGATCGATAAGCCTGCCGTCAGTCGTTTGGTGCAGATGCTGCAACACACTGTAGCTCCACAAGGCAGCCCGCTGACCGCCGCCGCTGGAGCATATAAATACCATAACCGGCTTGTTTCCGGAAAATTTAGCCTTCCAGTTTTCCAGAATCTCCAGAGTGGCAAGGCTATCCGCCTTCCGGTCTGATATTTTAGTGATGTAGTTGAGGTGATCCAGGGAATAAGGTACCGGCGTGGTGGAATAATTCAGTCCGTATGCCTCATAGGATTTCGACAAAAAGCCTTCCCGGACCGCAAAGTTCAGGACCAGGAAAAGCACGAGCAGCATGGTACCGGACCAATTTCCAAACCAGTAGGTAAACGCTCCGGAAAACATAACAAACAGGGCCAGCAGGATGGTTACACTGGCCGCTGCAGGAATCTGAAAAATAGAATAATCCTTGAATATCCCGATAGCAATCAGGATAAGGAATAGGATCAGTTCAATAACGATCAGGTTGAAGTGATTCTGATCAAATACCTGGAGAATAGTTGACCGATCATAAAAAATATAGTCTTCATCATCCACCTTTCTCCATCGCAGGGAAAGCCCCAGGTAGCTGTCAACCCGCTGTTGTTTTTTACGGGCCAGCTTTAGCTTTTTCATTGCACTTACACGGGTGGCTTTGATCTTGTCCTTTAACTGTTCGTCTACCTTGCAGACCACATAGCGGAAAATGTCCTTATTGGTGAAACGGATGTACAGGAAGAAAACCGCGGAAATAAGCAGGTATCCGCTGGCGACCCCGGCACAATACAGGATTATCTGCCCGGTAGAGGAGTATTCATTGGATACCTGGTAATTAATGATCATCACAAAGTAGGTAATCAGAAAACCCAGCGGGATGATACTGTTGTTGAGGCTGAAGGTTGTGAAAGGCCGGGCCTTGGTGCCGATAAAGGTATATCTCGGGCCGTCAAGGATATAGGAAGTGATATGAAACACCATGGACAATCCGCCCAGTACCACACCCATGATAAGGAAGCTGGTAAAGGAAACTTCATTCAGGTAGACCGGGTCCAGAAAGAGATAGGGAATCCCAAGGTATCGTCCAAAACTACCGCTTATGATCAGAAACAGCAGCAGCCACCAAAGCAGAAGGATCTGATTTCGTTTCACATGGTTGAGAAGAAGTCTGACCGGGAAGGAATAGCGAATGGCCTCGATCAATGTCCGTATCTTCTTCATGCGTTTAATTTACTTCTTTTCGTGACGGCAAGCCTCTGCATATCGTTCTTTATTCATAAATACCTCGGGAGGGCCATGGGTAAGCCACCTCTCTCCTGCCGTTTCACGATCTTTTTGATCCTGTATAGAGTTCGTATTCAAGAAGGCGGCTGTCCAGCCTCGCATTAAAGAATTCAATCCGCTTCGAAGCACGCAGTCCGACCGACTTCGCCAGGTCCATATTGCCGGTAAAAATATAACCGGTATATCCGGAGGCCTTCTGCTTGAAAAAATCTCCAATTTCACTGTACACCGGCCTAAGCTGTTCCTCCTCCCCCATACGTTCCCCGTATTCAGGGTTCAGAATAAGAATTCCTTCTGAGGTGGCGGGCAGACGTGTGCCACGGAAGTCAGTCAGCTCAAACTCGATCATATGATCCACACCGGCTTCTTTGGCATTCATCCGGGCAGCCCGCAGCACCTGTTCATCGTGATCCGAGGCAATGATGGGCGGGAAATCCGGACTCTCCGTACGCCGCTTCCTGTCTGCCTCCTGCTTCACCTTCTGCCAGTTCAGGCTGTCAAACCACTGCGTATGCATAAAGCCGTAATTTTGACGGAAGTGCCCCGGACCGGTATTCTGCAACATCAGCGCCGCTTCGATGGCCAGGGTCCCGCTGCCGCACATCGGGTTGACAAAAGGATGTTGCTTATTCCAGCGGGTGGCCATAATCACGGCCGCGGCCAGTGGTTCCATCATGGGGGCTTTGCCCGGCTGTTTTCTGTAACCATGCTTGGCAAGTGTGTCGCCCGAGGTATCCACTGAAATCGTTACCTGATCCTTGTGCCAGTGCAAATTCAACACGGTCCTGTCTGTCCTCGGCCCGGAATCAGGACGGGTACCCGTTTTATCCTGAATACGATCCACAATGGCATCTTTCACCTTCATGAACGCAAACCGATTGTCCCTGATATGATCATTTTTCACATACCCTCCGATCGACATGTATCCTTTCGGTGGGATTATATCTTCCCAGGCAATCCGGGTGGTTGCCTGGTAAAGCTGATCGGGGTTGGAGGCCTGAAATGAAGCGATCTCATAAAGTACTTTATTCGCGGTACGTAAAAAATAATTCAGGCGGTAGGCATCCTGGTAGGACCCTTTCACATACACGCCCATCCGGTCTGAAGATTCAACTTCGTAGCCCAGCGATTCAACCTCTTTTTGTAACCATGGGGTTACTCTTGGGAAACAATTTATAAACAGTTTTTCGGACATCGGTGTTATCTTCTGGACAAACTTGTATATGTGGAAACAATTGTATTATCTTAAATATAGTCTAATCAACTTCTTTAACTATCCAAAACTGCTATGAAAAAAATCAATACACAATTACTCATTGT
>CAZLZD010000041.1:0-39568 GCA_964563925.1 uncultured Roseivirgaceae bacterium
AAAAGACAAAAAGGTATCATTTTTGAGGGATTCTTGTTGAAAATAAATCAGACACAGGGGTTTCTTTCGTATATACTGAATGAAAAGGCCCTGATTTCTGATTTACATTAACATAATTACTATTTTTGACCCAATGTCAAACTCCGAGAGACAAAGTTATACGCAACGGGAGAAGGAACTAATATTTGATAAAGAGTTTCTTCCGCATATGGATTCCATGTATAATTTTGCGTATCGGCTTACTTTTGATGAAGACGATGCCAAGGACCTGGTGCAGGATACCTACCTGAAGGCATTCCGTTTTATCAGCTCGTTCGAAAAAGGAACTAATGCAAAAGCATGGTTGTTTCGAATATTGAAAAACAGTTTCATCAATGACTTTCGAAAGAAGAGCAAGCAACCTGCTAAAGTGGATTACCAGGAGGTTGAAACTTTTTACAACTCGGAAGATGTTGACAGTGCAATAACCACGGATTTGCGTGTGGACACCGTTCAGGATATGCTTGGGGACGAGATCTCCAATGCCCTGAATTCTCTCGACGTGGATTTCCGTACGGTTATAATTCTTTGCGACCTGGAGGGATTCAAATATGATGAAATGGCGAAGATCCTGGATATCCCGATAGGCACAGTCAGGTCGAGGCTGCACCGCGCCCGTAACCTGCTCAAAGAAAAGCTTAATGACTACGCTAAAAAAATGGGTTACAACAAATAGTAGACTATGTCACATACTTCTACGGATTCGCAAGATCAGGGATCTTCAAAAAAGCCTGAGCTGGAGAAGCCGGATCACACAGAATGTCTGAGGATTCTTAATCTCGTGCTCGACGGTGAGGCTAATGATGAGCAGAGAGCCATCTTCAAAACGCACCTCCAGAATTGCATGCCTTACTATGAAATCTACAACGTGGATCAGGCTATCAGGCAGATGCTTAAGAAAAACTGTAAAGACAAGCAGCTGTCTGCCGAGATGAAGGAGGAGATCAAATCCCGCATTTTTAAAGCAGCCAAATAATGCAACGAGGCAAAGCGATCATCTTTTCTGCACCATCCGGTGCAGGCAAAACCACTATTGTTAAACACCTGATCGACACGAACCCGTTGCTTGGATTCTCCATTTCCGCCTGTACACGCGACCGGCGCGGACGATCGGAGGAAAACGGACGGGATTATTACTTTATGTCCCCTGCGGAGTTCAAGGCCAAAATTGACAACGACGAATTTATCGAGTGGGAGGAGGTCTATCCCGGAAATTTTTACGGAACCCTGAAATCTGAGATTCAGCGAATCTGGGATACCGGGCGACATGTTATTTTCGATGTGGATGTGAAAGGCGGACTCGAGCTGAAAAAATATTTTGGCGACCGGGCCATGGCCGTATTCGTCAAGGTACCTTCGATGGAGGCACTCCGGGAGCGGCTCACCCTGCGCTCCACCGAGAATGAAGACAGCCTTTCCCAGCGATTGTTCAAGGCTGAATTTGAAATGAGCTTCGAAGATAAGTTTGACGTGACCCTGGTCAATGAAGACCTGGAGGAGACCCTGAAACAGGCAGCAGAGCTTGTTAATAATTTCATTGGCGTCCCGGCATGAAGATCGGACTGTTTTTCGGATCCTTCAACCCGATTCATGTCGGACATCTCATCATCGCGAATGTAATGGCTTCCCATACCGACCTTGACAAGGTCTGGTTTATCGTATCACCCCAAAACCCCTTCAAACAGCGTGACGACCTGTTGCATGAATTTGACCGTTATGACATGGTCAGGGCGGCCATTCATGACAATTATAACCTGGAGGTGAGCGACGTGGAATTTAATATGCCCCGGCCAAGCTATACCGTGGATACGCTTGCCTACCTGACCGACCGTCATCCGGATCATTCCTTCCGGTTGATTATCGGCAGCGATAACCTCGCTTCCTTTCACAAATGGAAGAATCATGAAGTTATCCTTGAGAATTATGGCCTGTATGTATATACCCGGCCTGGAACTGCTGTGCACGACCTCCTTGACCATTCAAATGTAAAACTCGTGAAGGCACCCCTGCTGGATATCTCAGCAACCTTCATTCGTAAAAGCATACGAAAGGGGCGTTCGGTCCGTTACCTCGTGCCTGACGCGGTGGAAGAACTGATCCGCGGGAAGAAGTTTTACCTATAATGTCGGATGGTCTTGCAACTTTTTGTCAGGTTGAATCGTCTTAGCCACAAACACCCAGCTCAATGAGGATTTTTACAAGCCTGATTTTCATACTGTTTGCCTGGTCTTCATTCTCCCAGGGAATTACCGGGACCATTCGGGATGAGAAGAACGAACCCATGTCATTCGCCACGATCTTCGTACGCGAAATAAATAATGGTACCGCCAGCAATGCGGAAGGGTTGTTTCGCATCGACCTGGAGCCAGGGGTTTATACGGTGATCTTCCAGTATATGGGGTATAAGACCCTGACCCGCCAGATTGAAGTCAATGAGGGGTACAAGGAAGTTGCGGTAAAACTTGAGCCGCAGGTGATTGTCCTTCAGGATGTAAAGATCACCGCAGGAAAGGAGGATCCCGCCTATACCATCATGCGTAAGGCAATAGCCAAGGCCAAATATCACACTCAGTACATTGATAAGTATTCGGCGAAGGTATACATCAAAGGTACCGGGGAATTGAAGGATGCCCCCTTCTTTTTACGAGGCACGCTGAAGAAAGAGGGTGTGGAAATGAACCAGGTCTTTGTGACCGAATCGATCAGCGAAATTGACTATGAGCGGCCCAATACGGTGCGGGAGAAGGTTATTTCCATTCGCACAACCGGTGAAGACATCCAGAACGGCAGTCCGAATGCATATATCAACGGCTCATTTTACAATGCCGAACTCGCCAATTCTGTTTCCCCCCTTTCCCCTAAGGCTTTTTCCTATTACCGGTTTGAATACCTTGGCACCTTTGATGACCAGGGGTATGAGGTAAGCAAGATCCGGGTGATTCCCCGGTCACGCGGCGACAATGTCTTTGATGGCACACTGAACATTATTGAAGACCTGTGGAGTATCCATTCCCTGGAAATGGATGTCACCAAACTGGGTATCAACTTTCATATCCGGCAGGTTTTTTCGCCTGTCCTGGAGAATGTCTGGTTGCCGGTCACGCATGACTACAAAGTAACGGGTAAGGTGTTCGGGTTTGAATTTGAAGCAAAGTACCTGGCCAGTGTGAGCCAGTATGACGTCACCCTGAACCCTGACCTGGAGGTGGAGTTTACTGTAATTGACGAGAAGGTTGAGGATGAGCTGGCCGACCGGCTGGAAAAATCAGGACTGGATAAATCAGTGCTGGAAGTTCAGGAGCAACTGCAGGACGGCCAGGAGGTTACCAGGAAGCAGTTGAGGAAAGTGCTGAGGGAATATGAAAAAATGGAGACCAGGGAACAGGAAGATCCGGATGTGGTGATCAACCGGTCGTTTAAAGTGGATTCGCTGGCCTATAAGCATGATTCGCTTTACTGGGCATCTGCCCGTCCTGTCCCGTTGAGCAAGGATGAGGTCATGGGCTACAAGAAGACTGACAGCCTGGCCGTTGTACAAAAGCAGCTGGAAGAGGGCGATACGCTGCGAAAGAAATATCATGCCGGATTCAAGCCCTGGGACCTGATCATTGGCAATTCCTATCCTGTCGGGAAAGGCAGGTTTGTGATTGACATGATCTATCCCAATTTTAACACCGTCGATGGGTTCAATTTACGTTACCGAATGGCCTGGTCGCGTAATTTTGACAATGACAACCGGACCTGGCTGCGTATCCGTCCGTATATCCGGTACGGATTTTCCAGGGAAGCATGGAACGGGAAAGTGGAAACCTCCCTTGGCCTGGGGCCGCGGGTACGGCGAACGGATTTTAAGCTTACAGCCGGCCGGTATGTAAGTCAGTTTAACGAAGCGGAACCGATACATCCCATGATGAATACTTTCTTCAGCCTGTTGCTGGGGGAGAATTACATGAAGATCTATGAAAAGGATTTTGTTGACCTGGTGATCCGTAAACGGACGGAGAAGGTTGGGGTTTCGCTTTCTGCCGAATATGCGCGCCGGCGTTTTCTCGAGAACACCACCGATTACTCATTTGGAGAATCGTCAGACCTGACTTCTAATGCCCCGGATAATGTGATCCTGGAGGATACACGCTTTGATGAACACGAGGCGGTCATTTTTGCTGCCAGGATGGATTTTAAGCCATGGCTGAAGTACCGTATTTACAACGGGGTGAAGCGGCCCATCTCTGATTCTTCCCCCGTACTAAGCTTGCTGGTTCGCCAGGGCGCGGGCGACACCCGGTTTACACACCTGGAAGCAGGGATCTCCCATAATTTCAAGATCGGGATCCAGGGATTTGTGGATGTGGCGGGCTCTGCTGGTTTCTTTCCCGGAAGCAGTACGCCGGAGTACCTGATCGACTTTAAACATTTTGCCGGTAACCAGACACCGTTTATTACATCTGATCCTGTGAAGAGTTACCGCCTGCTGCCCTATTATACATTCAGTACCAACGAAGAATACGTGACCGGACATTTGCAGTATCAATTCCGGAAATTTCTGCTGACCCGGATTCCTTTAGTGCGCCTTGCCGGGATCAGGGAAGGATTTTTTACCAATTACCTGTATACCAATGCGGCCGGCCATTATACCGAACTGGGCTATGGTATCAATTATATATTCCGGGTAATCCGTGTGGAGGCAATTACCTCCTTCCAGGATGGGAAATACCTTGATTTCGGGGTGCGGATTGGGATAGCCACCAACCTGGATGACATATTCTGACCCACAAGTCAGACGGTCATGATCTCACTTTCCTTTTTATCAAGGATTTCGTCGATCTGCTGGATATGTTTATCCGTCTTTTCCTGGACTTTATCCTCTGCCCGCTTGATATCATCTTCAGAGAATCCTTCTTTTTGCAGTTGCTTCAGCGAATCGTTGACTTCCTTTCGGGCATTACGGACGCTTATACGCGCCTGCTCGCCTTCATGACGCGCCTGCTTAACCAGCGTCTGCCGGCGTTCCTCGGTGAGGGTGGGAATATTTATGATGACCTGCTCTCCGTCATTTTGCGGGTTAAGTCCGAGATCTGAATGCATAATGGCGCGTTCGATATCGCTGATCACCTTTTTTTCCCAGGGTTTGATAAAGATGGTTCTGGCATCAGGCGTGGTGACCGAAGCCACCTGGTTCAAAGGAGTGGGTGTACCATAGTATTCCACCCTGATGCTGTCCAGCATGGACGGGGAGGCCTTGCCGGCCCGTATCTTGGCCAGTTCTGCGCGCAGGTGCTGCACCGCCTTATCCATCATTTCATCGCCTTCTTCCAGGAACATGTTAATTTCTTCCATCGGATATACAGTTAATATATGGTTCTTATGATTGTATTAAGGTGCCTGCCTTCTCCCCCTCGAGAATCTTCAGCAGGTTTCCAGGTTTATTCATGTCAAACACAATAATGGGCAGCCCGTTTTCCATGCAGAGGGTAAACGCGGTCATGTCCATGACATTAAGATTTTTTTCATAGGCCTCCTGAAAGGTCAGTTCTGAATACCGTTCCGCAGACGGATCCTTTTCCGGGTCGGCGGTGTAAACACCATCCACCCGCGTTCCTTTCAGTACGACATCGGCCTGTATTTCGATAGCCCTGAGGCTGGCGGTGGAATCTGTGGTGAAATAGGGGTTGCCTATCCCGGCCCCGAATATGACAATCCGTCCTTTTTCCAGGTGCCTGATGGCACGCCGACGGATGAACGGCTCGCATACCTGCTCCATATTGATCCCTGACATCAGCCTTGTGTAGGAGCCCTGGCTTTCCAGTGCGCTTTGCAAAGCCATTCCGTTGATGACCGTAGCCAGCATACCCATATAATCGCCCTGGACGCGCTCAATGCCCGAGGCTTCGGCCTGAACGCCCCGGAAGATGTTTCCTCCCCCGATCACGATGGCCACTTCCACGCCGCGGGCAGCCACTTCCCTGATCTCCGTGGCATACTGGTTGAGCCGCACGGGGTCAATTCCATATTGCTGCGAACCCATCAATGCCTCGCCGCTTAATTTCAGAAGAATTCGTTTATATTTCATGAGGGGGTTGGAAGGTTCGGTTTAATTTGGTACAAATATAAAGTTCGACAGGTAAAATCCATGATCAAAACTGAATCAGCACCTGATTTTTCTCGACAGTATTTCCTTCCTTCACTTTTACGGCTTTCACCGTACCGTCTCCGGAAGCTTTAATAACATTCTCCATTTTCATCGCTTCGAGGATCATCAGCGGGTCACCCTTACTTACCTCCTGTCCTTCCGATACTTCCACCTTAAGGATCAGGCCGGGCATGGGCGCTTTCACATCATTCAGTTTATCTTCAAGGGCCTTTTCCATGCCTAACCGCTCCAGGAGCAGGTCCATCTTGTCCTTCACAGCGATCTCCATCAAATGGTCGTTGACCCGTACGGTCACGGTCTTCTCTTTCACTTCCAGGATCTCAACCCTGTAGGAACGGTGGTCGCGGATAATGTGGTAATGGCGGTCAGAGAGGCGGGAGATGTCCCAGTCTGCCGGGTTCCCGTCCAGGAAAAGGCTATCTCCTTTCAGGTCAATTTGGTAACTGTTTTCACCAGTAAGGGCTTTATACATACTCAAATATAAGCCATTCTCCACTTCCGCCCAACCATAAACGGCTTCCTGTGCCGCCTCAGTCCTGCCGGTTCCTGTCAGACAGGAAACGAGAAGCGGTGCCAGAATTCCTTGCTTTGCATTCTCCGAAATACACCATTATTAACTATTTTAACAGTGCAATCAAACACTTCCCACATGAAACCAATTTGTCTTACCTTCTTTTCTTTCCTGATACTTATTCAATTTTCATATTCACAGGAAACCCGCCTCCTGAGGCAGCCCGATATCCACGGCGATAAAGTGGTATTTGCCTATGGCGGGGATCTTTGGATCAGGGAAGCGGGGGAAACAGGAGCCCGGCGCCTTACCTCCTTCCAGGGGGTGGAGTCTGATCCCCAGTTTTCGCCTGACGGCAGTCTCGTCGCCTTCGGGGCGCAATATGACGGCAATACCGATGTCTACGTGGTGCCGGTCGAAGGGGGCGAACCTACGCGCCTCACCTGGCACCCGTCGGCGGAAGCACCCATTGGCTGGACGGCAGACGGGACCCGTATTCTTTTTACGTCAGGCCGGACGCGTGCGCCCATTCCGATACCGGACCAGCTTTGGACTGTTGCTCCGCAAGGCGATTTTCCCGAGCGGTTCATTCTCCCGCGTGCAGTAGACGGCGCCTTTTCGCCAGACGGCAGCATGATGGCATTTGAGATGATCCTGCGCTGGGAGTCAGAATTCAGGAATTACCGGGGCGGACAAAACAACCCGATCAGGATATTCGACCTGGAAACCTATGCCACCACCGAACTTCCCTGGGAGAACAGTGATGATCGCTCCCCGGTATGGGTGGGCAATGAGATATATTTTCTTTCAGACCGCGATAACCTGAAGAATATCTGGAAGTACGATGTGGGCAGCGGAAGCCTTGAGCAGGTAACCCGGTACACCGAGTTTGATATCAAGTCACTGGCCACCGACGGGCGCAAACTGATATTCGATATGGGCGGGTTTTTATATACGATGGAACCCGGCGGCAGTCCGCAGAAGCTTACTGTGGAAGTACTGGGTGATTTTCCCTGGATGCGGCCTCATTGGGTCGACGGGGGTAACAGCATTCGGTCGGGCGCCATCTCTCCCGGGGGCAAGCGCGCTGTATTTGAAACCCATGGTGAGATCGTTACGGTTCCCGCCGAAAAGGGCAGTCCGAGGAACCTTTCATCCATGGAGGCCAGTGCAGAACGGTCACCGGCCTGGTCGCCGGACGGACAGACCATCAGTTACTTCAGTGATGCGTCGGGAGAATACGAGCTGGTACTGGCCGATCAGTACGGGAACAGGAAGAAGACCATCGCATTGCCGGAGGCAACTTTCTTTTACAGCCCGGAATGGTCACCCGACAGCAAATACCTGAGCTTCGGGGATGCCGACCGTAATCTCTGGCTGGTTGACGTCATGTCAGGCACGAAATGGAAGGTTGGTAATGAAGGGTTTGCCCACCCCGTACGGATCATATATCCCGAGTGGTCGCCTGACTCAAAGTATATTGCCTATGCCCGGCGCCTGGAAAGTGAATATGCCGCTATTTTTGTGTATTCCATCGCCGACAAAGAGACCATTCAGATTACGGACGGTATGTCCAACAGTACCAATCCGGCCTGGGATAAATCAGGGAAGTATCTGTATTTCATGAGCTCAACGGATTACGGGTTGAACGTGGGGTGGCTTGATATGTCGTCGTATGCGCCCCGGGTAAACAGTGCCCTGTACATGGCTGTCCTTGATCCGGAGGAGCCTTCCCCGCTGTTAAGCCAGAGTGATGAGGAGGAAAAACCGGCTGAGGAAAAGCCCGAAAAAGAGGAGAACGCAAAAAAGAAGAATGAGAAGCAGGAGAATAACGAGCCGGCCGTGAATATGGATTTTACCAACATCGGCAAACGGATCGTGGCATTGCCTGTACCGGAAGCGCAATATGTTTCCCTGGAAAGCGGCCCGGAAGGATCGGTATATTTCACGGAGTTCAAAGACGGGGTACAGGGATTGGTGCTGCATAAGTTTACCCTGAAAGACCGCGAACCCAAAGAGGTGGAATCAGGAATCGGCGGATTTATGTTCACCACAGACGGCAGCAAGATGCTCTACCGGAAAAACGGGGCGTATGGTATTGCCCCGGCCGAAGGCCCGATCGATATGGGTGATCAGGGCCTGGCCACCTCCGGGATAAAAATCTACGTGGACCCGGCTATGGAATATAAGCAGATATTCGAAGAGGCCATACGATTTCAGCGCGACTATTTTTACGTGGAAAATGTCCACGGCCTTGACCTGGACTGGGTTCGCACAGCCTACGGGCCGTGGGTCAGTCATGTGCGCCATCGTGATGACCTGAACTTCCTGCTTGATATTATCGGGGGAGAGACCTCGGTGGGCCACAGTTTTGTAGGCGGGGGTGATTTTCCGGACGTGGACAATGTCCCGATCGGACTTCTGGGCGCAGATATTGAACACACACCACAGGGTTACAGGATTACCAGGATCTTCACTGGGGAAAGCTGGAACCCATCACTCAGTGCTCCGCTCAGCGGACCGGGTCTCAAAATTAACGAAGGGGATTATGTGACCTCGGTAAACGGTCAGCCGGTTACCCCTGACCGGAATTTCTATTCCCATTTCGCCCAAACAGCGGGTAAGGTCATTCGTTTAGGCATTTCTTCCACCCCGGATATCAGTGAAGAAAAAGTATTTGATGTAAAACCGGTGGGTAATGATGCCATGCTCCGGCAATACGCCTGGATCGAAGGGAACCGAAAGCTGGTAGACGAACTTAGTAACGGGCAGCTTGCCTATGTATGGCTTCCCAACACAGGATTTGGCGGATACACCAATTTCAACCGGTATTATTTTGCCCAGAAAAATAAGAAAGGAGCCATCATCGATGAGCGATTCAACGGAGGAGGCTCCGCTGCGGATTACATTGTGGACCTGCTTGACCGCGACCTGATGGGCTATTTTAATAATCCCGTCGGGAACAAGCAGCCATTTACAAGTCCGGCCGCCGCCCTCTTCGGCCCCAAGGTCATGGTCATTAATGAAATGGCCGGAAGCGGTGGTGATTATCTTCCCTGGATGTTCAAGAAAAAGGAAATTGGTCCGCTGGTAGGCACCACCACCTGGGGCGGACTGGTAGGAATATGGGACGTGCCGGGGCTTATTGATGGTGGCAATATTACCGCTCCCCGGGGAGGTTTTTTTACCCCGGAAGGCCGCTGGGCCGTGGAGAATGAGGGGGTGGAGCCCGACTATAAGGTGATCCAGACCCCGGCCGAGGTGATTGAAGGGAAAGATCCTCAGTTGCTGAAGGCGATTGAGGTGGCTATGGAACTGTTAAAGACGGAAGGTGTAGAACTGATCGAACAGCCTGAAGACCCGGTTCGTGCCATCCGCCCTGAGGATGAATAAGTTTCAGCCAGTCCGCTTCAGGACCCCTGATGATTTTTTTGACAGTCTGCAGGGGGAGGAAAGCAAGGTGACAATGGCACTGAGAAATATACTACTCGCTGCGATTCCCGATCTGCGGGAATACCTGGCGTACAACGTGCCGTTCTATGCACGAAGAAAGAGGCTTTGCTATCTCTGGCCGGCTTCGGTTCCGTGGGGGGGATTGAAGCCGGGGGAGGGGGTGGCACTGGGATTCTGCCAGGGTCATCTGCTCCGCCACGGAGGATATCTGCAGACCGGGTCCCGGAAACACGTGGCGCTGCGGGTTTACAGATCCGTGCAGGAGATTGATGAAATGCTCCTTGCCGGCTTACTCGCAGAAGCTCAGGAAGCTGACTCCCTGGGTTGAGAATGCCTGCGGAGGTATGGAGGTGTTTCGGAAGAGATTTAGTAGCTTTGCACACATAAGGGGTGCCCACAATGACGGGCTGAGATTATACCCATGGCCTGATGACACATTTGGCCGAGACCTGATCCAGGTAATTCTGGCGTAGGGAAAAGGGATGTTAACTAATGCAGGAAGATCCCCTGTTTTCTGCTTTTTTAACACATAAAGTTTGTTTAACCATGAGATTTTTACTTTTAATGCTCTTTTCGGGCATTGCAGCCTGTGCATCTGCACAGGTCACGGTCACCGGTGTGGTCAAAGATGCCACGGACCAGACACCCGTCTCGGGTGCAAATGTGCGGATTCCCGCCTTGAACAAGGGAGTCACAACCTCCGATGACGGTACGTTCACCCTTCGCGGACTGGCCACGGGAACCTATTCCCTGGTTATTACCCATGTAACCTATGAAACACTGCGGCGGGAGCTGGATACGCAAAGCGCATCGGGCCTTGATTTGTTACTTACTCCGGCTACCCTGCTGGCCGATGAGGTGATCGTCACATCAACCCGGGCATCCGAACAAATGCCTGTGACCTATTCCAGTATGGAAGAAGAGGAGATTGAGAAACTGAATAACGGGCAGGATTTGCCTTACGTGCTGAATTTCACCCCCTCGCTGGTGACAACCTCCGATGCCGGGGCAGGTATTGGTTATACCGGGTTGAGGATTCGCGGAAGTGATGCGACCCGGGTCAATGTGACTATTAACGGTGTGCCGTTAAACGACAGTGAGTCCCAGGGGGTGTTCTGGGTGAATATCCCGGACCTGGTCTCGTCAACCCAGAGTATCCAGATCCAGCGCGGGGTGGGTACCTCCACCAATGGCGCGGGAGCGTTCGGTGGCACGATTAACCTGGAAACCAGCGGTCGTACGGAAGACGCATACGGAGCACTTGTGAACACCGTGGGTTCATTCGGAACGCGGCGTCATACGCTGAATTTCGGGACGGGATTGCTGAACGGGCACTGGACAATGGACGGGCGTCTGTCAAAAATCAACAGTGACGGGTATATCGATCGTGCCTCGTCAGATCTGGACGGCTATTATTTCTCGGCAGGTTATTACGGCGAGAAGACCATGATCAAAGGGATTGTTTTCGGCGGGTCTGAGGTTACCTACCAGAGCTGGTACGGGACGCCTGAGGCCGTGCTGGAGAATGATCCGGAGGGAATTGAGGCGGTAATTATCAACAACGGGCTTGATGAGGAGCAGGCAGAAAACATGCGTACCTCCGGAAGGACATTTAACTGGTACCTGTATGAAGATCAGGTGGATGATTACAAGCAGGATCATTACCAGCTGCATCTTTCTCACCGGTTCAGCAATGAGCTGACGGCCACGATGGCCCTGCATTACACGTATGGCCGTGGGTTTTTCGAGCAGTTTCGGCGGGAAGATGACTTTGCCGATTATGGCGCGGAGCCTCCGGTACTGGGTGACAGTGTTATAGAAAGTACCGACCTGGTGCGCCGCCGCTGGCTGGATAATGATTTTTACGGGACCACGTTTTCCCTGCAATACAGACCTGGGCGAAACCTGGATCTGACCCTGGGCGGTGCCTGGAATTATTACGACGGAGATCATTTCGGTGAGGTGATCTGGGCGGAGATCGCGACACCGCTTCCCAAGGGGTACCGGTATTATGACAATGTGGGAGAAAAGGAGGATTTCAACACCTATATAAAAGCTGACCTGTCCTTAAACGACCGGCTGTCGGTTTTTGGTGACCTCCAGTACCGGTTTATCGATTACCAGACCTACGGGGTGGACAGCGATCTGAGGGCCATAGATGTGGATGCCGACTACCATTTCGTTAATCCCAAGTTCGGGGCAAACTATGCGTTGTCTGACCAGTCAGGTCTTTACGGATCATTTGCCATCGGCAACCGGGAACCGGTAAGAAATGATTTCATTGATTCAGAGACCCGGCCTGAGCATGAAACCCTGAGAAATGTGGAGCTGGGATACAGGCATTCAGGCAGGGTGACCTTTGAGGCCAATGCCTACCTGATGGATTACAAAAACCAGTTGGTGCTTACCGGGGAGCTGAATGACGTCGGATCCCCGATACGTCGTAATGTGGACCGGAGTTACCGGGCGGGGATCGAGCTTCAGGCGTCCCTTCCCCTGGCCGACAACCTGTACTGGCAGGTCAACGGAACCCTGAGCCGGAACAAAATCAAGGAGTTTACCGAGGTGATTTATGATTACGGTCCGGCGTTTGATGAATTTAACATTATCGAGAACACCTACAGCGATACCGACATTTCGTTTTCACCCAATGTGATCGGGGCATCCAGGCTAAGCTGGAATTTCTCGCGGAATGTGCTGGGCGACGATAACGTTGAGCTGAGTCTGCTGAGCAAATACGTGGGCAGCCAGTACCTGGATAATACCTCCAATGAGAACCGACGGATTGATGCCTATTTTGTCAACGATATGCAGCTCAGGTATACGGTAAGGGATTTTTTACTGAAGGAGCTTTCCCTCACCCTGCAGGTTAACAATATCTTTGACGAGGAATATGCCTCCAACGGGTATACCTTCGGCTACCAGGGAGGGCCGGATTATGTGGTGCGGGAGAATTATTTTTATCCGCAGGCACTGCGAAATTTCCTGCTTACTTTATCGGTAAAATTTTAATTGCTAGTCACCGCCATCGGGAGTACCTTTGATTAAAATGCTCCTGATGGCGGTAACCACGCATAAGACCTATTTCCTCGAAGGACTTCTAAAGATCACCCGGATTTGGAACCTTCTGATTATTGCCCTGGCGCAGTATTTTGCCACCCTGTTCCTCGCTTCAGGAGGCAAATCGTTTGAAGAGCTTTTTTTTAGCCCCAGGTTGTTTTTACTCACATCTGCCTCGGTGCTGATCGCGGCCGCCGGGTACATCATTAATGACTACTATGACGTAAAAATCGACCTGATCAATAAACCGCGCCGGGTGGTGATCGGTAAAGCATTACGTCGCCGGGTGGCTATGTTCTTTCACATTCTGTTCAGTATGTCCGGCATATTCATAGGGTTCTTGCTTTCCTGGAAAGTCGGACTGATCAACACCTTTTCAGCCGGACTCCTCTGGCTTTATTCCAACCAGCTGAAAAGGCTCCCTTTTGTGGGAAATTTCAGCGTTGCCCTCCTGACCGGACTCTCCATTTATGTGGTCCATTTTCTCTTCCCTGCGGGTCATACGATGCTCCTGGCCTACGCAGCGTTTGCCTTCAGCTTTACCATGATCAGGGAAATCATCAAGGATATGGAGGACGTACGGGGCGATACGGCGTTTGGTTGCCGTACTCTGCCGGTAATATGGGGGATTCGGCGAACCAAATGGGTCATTTATGGACTTTCTGTCCTTTTCGTTTTAACGTTGTGCCTGCTGGCCTGGCTTTATGTAGGTACCGACCTCGCACTGTTTTCCATGGGACTGGTGGTACCTTTGGCCTATCTGGCCTTCAGGCTGAGCCGGGCGGATACCGTAAAGGAATTCGGATTTCTCAGTAAATATTGTAAATATGTCATGCTTGCAGGTATATTGAGCATGATGTTGTTCTAACAGGCTTCTAATGAAAAGAATTGCCATTCTGGCGTCGGGCAGCGGCACCAATGCCGAACGGATTATCCGGTTTTTCGAAGATCACCCTGAAGCCCGGGTAATCCTGGTGCTGTCCAATAAACCAGACGCTTATGTACTTAAGCGGGCTGAAAAACTGGGTGTACCGCACCGTACCTTTGACCGGGAGGAGTTCCGCGACGGGACGGTCCTTGACTGGCTCAGGGAGGAGCGGGCCGACCTGGTGGTGCTGGCTGGTTTTCTCTGGCTTATTCCACCCGAGATGGTGCGCGCCTTTTCAGGCCGGATGATCAATATTCACCCTGCCCTTCTTCCGAAGTACGGAGGTAAGGGAATGTACGGTGAACGCGTACACCAGGCAGTAAAGGATAGCGGTGACCGGGAGACAGGTATAACCATTCACCTGGTAAACGAACACTATGACGAGGGAGACATTCTCCTTCAGGCTCATTGTGCGGTGAATCCTGAAGACGAGCCCGCGGATATCGCCGATAAAGTCCACAAGCTTGAGTATCAATATTATCCTGAGGTTATCGAGTCAATCCTGAAAAATGTATAGTTTTGCACCTTTAAATAAACCGGGCATTAAGAGCCCAATGAAATTCCTGACAAGGCATGCCAGTTAAAAAAGTAAAATCTGCACTAATTTCCGTTTTCTATAAAGACAACCTGGAGCCGCTGATCCGGCTGCTGGAGAAATATGAAGTAAAGATATATACAACGGGAGGGACCCAGAAGTTCATTGAGGGCCTCGGGGTTGAGGTGACGGCGGTTGAGGAGTTGACATCCTATCCTTCGATTTTTGGCGGGCGGGTTAAAACCCTTCATCCGAAGGTTTTCGGGGGGATACTTTTTCGCCGGGACGAGGAGAGTCATGTGGAGCAGGCACGGGAATATGAGATACCGGATATTGACCTGGTGGTGGTTGACCTTTACCCATTTGAAGAAACAGTGGCCTCCGGCGCCAATGATGAAGCCATCATCGAGAAAATTGATATCGGGGGCATCTCCCTGATCCGGGCGGCCGCCAAGAACTACAGTCACGTCTGCATTGTTTCCTCCCGTAATCAGTACGGCGAGCTGGCGGATATCCTGGAGGCCAATGACGGATGTACCACGCGGGACGACCGCAAGCGGTTTGCCACGGCTGCTTTTGAAACCAGTTCGCATTACGATACAGCCATCTATAATTTCTTCAGGGACCAGACAGATAATGACGTGTTCAGGAAGAGCTATTCTCCCGCTAAAACACTTCGTTATGGTGAGAACCCCCACCAGGAAGGAACTTTTTACGGCCGGCTGGATGAAATGTTTGAGCAGCTTAACGGCAAGGAGCTTTCCTACAACAACCTGGTGGATGTGGATGCAGCCTGTTCACTTATTGAAGAATTTAAAGGGGAAACAGCCTTCGCCATCCTGAAGCATACCAACGCGTGCGGGGTTGCGACAGGTAAGAATGTGGAGGAAGCCTATCTGAAGGCGTTTGAAGCGGATACCCTTTCTGCGTTTGGCGGGGTGCTCATTACCAATTCGCCGGTCGATAAACTGGCAGCGGAAAAAATAAACAGCCTCTTCTTCGAGATTCTTATTGCGCCGGAGATTCATTCCAATGCGCTGGAAGTACTGTGTTCGCGAAAAAACAGGATTATATTGAGGCAAAAGAAGGGACTGGAAGAGCAAAAGCAATTCAAGAGCCTGCTTAACGGGGTGATCGAACAGGACCGTGACCTGCATACCGACAGTAAGGATGACCTGAAAGTTGTGACCGGGAAGAAGCCGACTGAGGAGGAGAAAGATGCGCTGCTGTTTGCGAGCCGGATCTGCAAGCACACCAAATCGAATGCCATTGTCCTGGCCAAAGATGGCCAGTTACTGGCCAGCGGGGTCGGACAAACCAGCCGGGTGGATGCATTGAAACAGGCAATACGAAAAGCGAAGGTGTTTAATTTTGATTTGAAAGGCGCCGTCATGGCATCCGATGCTTTTTTCCCTTTTCCTGATTGCGTGGAGATCGCACATAAGGAAGGGATTCAGGCAGTTATCCAGCCAGGCGGATCGGTGAAAGACCAGGAATCCATTGATTTTTGTGATAAACATGACATGGCTATGGTATTTACTGGTTTCAGGCACTTTAAACATTAAAAAATAGTAAACTTGTAAAGTTTAAAATAAAACAATTTGTAAATTCCCGTTTTCTACAAAACGGATAACTTTTTTAGCACACACCTATGGGATTGTTCGATTTTTTTTCCAGCGACATCGCTATTGACCTTGGCACCGCTAACACTCTCATTATCCATCGGGACAAAATCGTTGTAGACGAACCGTCTATCATCGCGATTGACAAGCACAGCAACAAAGTGCTGGCCATCGGACGTCAGGCCATGCAGATGCATGAAAAGACACATGAGAATATTAAGACCATTCGCCCGTTGAAAGACGGAGTGATTGCAGACTTTCACGCTGCGGAACATATGATCCGTGGAATGATTAAAATGATTGACAGCGGGAAGCGGTTCTTCCCCAGTTCACACCGGATGGTGATCTGTATACCCTCAGGCATTACGGAAGTGGAGAAGCGGGCTGTGCGTGACTCGGCAGAACATGCCGGTGCAAAGGAGGTGTACATGATCCATGAGCCGATTGCAGCGGCCATTGGTATCGGGGTGGATATCGAGCAGCCGGTGGGCTCCATGATCGTCGATATCGGTGGGGGTACCACTGAGATTGCCGTTATCGCACTGTCCGGGATTGTGTGCGACCAGTCAATCCGTACAGCAGGGGATACCTTCAACCGGGACATTCTTGATTACATGCGCCGTCAGCATAACCTTCTCATTGGAGAACGCTCTGCTGAAAAGGTAAAGATCGAAGTGGGTTCGGCACTGACCGAGCTTGATGACGGACCGGAGGATTATGAGATCCGCGGGCGCGACCTGATGACCGGGATTCCCAAGGTAATCAAAATATCTTATTCGGAAATAGCTTTCGCACTGGATAAATCAGTGTCGAAAATTGAGGAGGCCGTATTGAAGGCACTGGAGATTTCTCCGCCGGAGCTTTCTGCGGATATATATGACAATGGAATTCATCTGACCGGAGGAGGAGCTCTCCTGCGGGGTCTGGACAAGCGCCTGGCGCTTAAGACAAAACTTCCCATCCACGTGGCGGAAGATCCGTTACGCGCGGTGGTTCGGGGAACAGGGCATGCCTTGAAAAACCTGAATTCGTTCAAGGCGGTGCTGATGACGTAGTCATCGGAACATTTTTTCAACTGGATCGAAAAAGAATAAATGCAAAGGTTATTTCTGTTTTTATACCATTACAGAGCATTCATTATATTTTTATTCCTGGAGATCCTGTGCTTATGGCTCATTGTTGAAAATAATTCCTACCAGGGGGCACGCTTTTTTAATTCATCCAACCGGCTGGTGGGGAGCATGATGCAGACCAGCCAGGGTGTTTCCGATTACTTTGGCCTGGCGGAAGTGAACGAATCCCTGGCCGAAGAGAATGCCCGGCTGCGCAGGGAACTGAGTCAGCTGGAACAAAGCCTTACCCAGCTTGACCTGACCCGTCTCAGGGATTTTGATTTTCTCAACAAGTATGATTTTATCTCCGCCGAGGTGATCAACAATTCGACCCGGCGCGCGACCAACTTCATTACCATTAACCGGGGCAGTCAGGACGGCATTGAGCCTGATATGGCCGTCATTGATGATTACGGGGTTGTCGGCCAGGTGAAGGCGGTCTCCCGGCGGTTTGCTGTCATTACATCGATTCTCCATACCAACATGCGGGTATCCTCCAGGCTGAAAAGGACTGGCGATCTTTGTACCACACAGTGGGACGGACGCGACGGCGACCTGGCCAAGCTTGAATTCCTTCCCAGGCACGTCACGCCGCAGGTCGGGGATACAGTGGTCACCTCAGGATACAATGCGGTTTATCCGCCCGATATTCCGGTGGGGGTGATCTCGGAAGTTAACCTGGATGAGAATAGTTTGTGGTATGATATTACGCTGGACCTGAGTGCCGATATGAATGCGCTGTCCTATGTGTACCTGATCAAAAATAATTTGCGTATCGAACAGGATTCCCTGGAAATTGATTCCGGAGCCGAAATAATCAATGAATAACCGCACCATCATATTCCAGATAGGGTCCTTTATTGCCTACATTCTCATACAGGTAATTTTTTTACGCAATGTGGTTCTGTTTGATCGGGCATTTTGTTTTATTTATATAGGGTTTTTACTGTTCCTGCCCGTAGAGACCAACCGGCCCCTGCTAATGCTGCTTGGTTTTCTGACAGGATTTATTGTGGATATTTTTTACGACAGTCTGGGAATTCATGCAGCCGCTTGTGTGTTGATTATGTTTGTAAGGAACCCGTGGCTTAATTTGCTCACTCCGCAAGGAGGTTTTGATCCGGGGGTGATCCCTTCACTGAGGCTGAATGGACTGCGCTGGTTTATTATGTACACCGTCCCGCTGATCGTTTTGCATCATTTTGCCTTGTTTTTTATTGAAGCTTCAGGTTTTTCAATGTTCGGCTTCACGATGACCAAGGTACTGATGAGTACGCTTTTTACACTGGTGGCTATCATAATAGCCCAAACTTTATTTTATACTACCCGACGAGGACTATGAACGATTCGAGAAAATTAGTGATACCCGGAGTGATCGTATTGATCTCGGTCATATACCTGGTCAAGCTGTTTTCCATCCAGGTACTTAACAGTAAATACGCAGAGGCGGCTCAGGGTAATATCGTACAGCGCGTGGTGGAATATCCATATCGCGGACTTATTTATGACCGCAACGGGGACCTGATGGTTTACAATACCCCGGAATACGATCTCATGGTCACCCCACAGCAGGTTGAAGACCTGGATACCGCTAAATTCTGCCGGGTATTTGGAATTACACGGGAGGAATTTGATGAAAAAATGACGGCTGCACGGAAATATGATTGGGTGAAACCCAGTGTCATGATCCGCCAGCTTTCCAATGAGGACCTGGCCCGGACCGAAGATTACCTGGTCAACTTCCAGGGGTTTACCATCCAGGCAAGGACCACCCGGGCTTATACCGAACCGGTCATGGCGAATGCCCTCGGGTATGTTTCTGAGATCAGTAAACGACGCCTTGAACGCGATACCACTAATTATTATAACCAGGGTGACTATATAGGTCAAAGCGGACTGGAGGCATATTACGAGGAAATTCTGCGAGGCAAGAAAGGGGTCCGGCTGAAAATCAGGAACGTTCGGGGTATTGAGAAAGGGCCTTTTAACGACGGTAAATTTGATTCCCTTTCTGTACCTGGGCAAAACCTGCATACGACGATCGATCTGAACCTGCAGAAATATGGAGAATGGCTGCTCGAAGGCAAGGCGGGCAGTATCGTGGCCATCGAGCCGTCCACGGGTGAGGTGCTGGCCATCGTCAGTGGTCCGTCCTATGACCCCGCTCAGCTTACCGGACGGAATTACAGTAAGAATTTTTCACGGATCAGCCAGGATACGCTGAACCCTCTTTTTAACCGGCCACTGATGGCACAATATCGTCCTGGCTCCATTTTCAAGGTGATACAGGCCATGGTGGCGCTGGAGGAAGGAGTCATCACTCCGTCGTCCAGGTTCCGGTGCAACCGAAGTATTATCGGTTGCCACGGTCCTCACAGCAATGAAGACCTGGTAGGAGCCATTACCCATTCGTGCAACCCTTATTTTTATAATGTGATGAAACGGGTGGTGAACCGGGAAGTATCTGCAGATCCGTTTGAAGATACGCGCATCGGACTGGCAAAGTGGAACGAGCATATTGAAAGTTTCGGGCTCGGATCACCCCTGGGAATTGACCTCCCGAACGAAAAATCCGGTATGATCCCCAGCGTGGCCTATTACGACCGCGCGTATAATAACCGGCCGTGGAAATATTCAAATATTTACAGCATAGCTATCGGGGAAGGTGAGAACCTCGTGGTTCCGCTGCAGATGGCCAATTTTGCGGCTATCGTAGCCAACCGGGGATATTATTATGTGCCCCACCTGGTGCGGTCCATCGGGGAGTCAGGCGAACCCCTGCCGATGTACCAGGAAAAGCACTATACTTCCGTCAGTCCGGAATATTTTGATTTTGCCGTGGAGGCGATGGCCAATGTGGTGGAATCGGGAACCGGACAGTACCGGGCCAAGCTCCGGGATATTGAGGTATGCGGAAAAACGGGTACGGTCCAGAATGACCCGCTGCCCGACCACTCGGTATTTGTGGCCTTTGCCCCGCGTGACAATCCGAAGATTGCACTGTCTGTTTACGTGGAGGATGCAGGTCAGGGTGCACGTGCCGCTGCGGCCATTGCCAGCCTGATGATTGAGAAATACCTGATTGGCGAAACCCAGCGTCCGCAGATTGAAGCATTTGTGAAAAAGGGAGAATTCCTGTTCTGATGACCCGCAGAGAAAACATAACGAGCCAACTTGACTGGATCACCGTGATCCTCTATTTCGTTATTGTGATCCTTGGCTGGCTCAATATTTATGCAGCCATTTATGATGCATCTCTCGACCTGAGTATCTTTGACAACAGCCTTAACAGCAGCAGGCAGCTTTACTTCATCGGGGGTAGCGTGGTCCTGATCACGCTTGTCCTGGTCATGGATTTTCGGTTTTATGAAACCTTTGCCTACTTCATATACGGGGGGGTGGTCATGATCCTGATCTTTGTCCTCCTGTTTGGAACCGAAGTAGCCGGATCACAGTCCTGGTTTCAACTGGGCCCCTTCAGGTTCCAGCCCTCGGAGTTTGCGAAATTTGCCACGGCTCTTGCTGTGGCCAAAATGATCTCCACCACCGGTTTCCGAATGGATAATCTCAAGAATCAGCTTGGCCTGTTTGCTCTCATCGGGGTACCTGCCGTGCTGATTATTCTCCAGGGAGATACGGGTACGGCCATGGTCTTTTCGGCATTCATGCTCGTTTTTTACCGGGAAGGCATGTCACCGTTCCTGCTGATCCTGGGTGTGATCATGGGCTTCCTGTTTGTAGTGACCCTTCTGGTTGAGAATCAAATTTACCTGTATATCGCCATCGGCATTATTGCCGTGGTGGCTATACTCCTGACCAAAAAAAGAACGTTCCGGAAGATTGCCCTGATCGTGGCCGGCGCAGTCATCGTGGCCGGTTTCATCACCAGTGTGGATTATATCATCAGTGACATTCTCAAACCTCACCAGCAAAACCGGATCAAAGCCCTGATCAACCCTGAGGCAGACCCCAAAGGTGCCGGATGGAATGTGATCCAGTCCAAGATCGCCATTGGTAGTGGTGGTTTCAGCGGAAAAGGTTTCCTGGAAGGGACCCAGACAAAATATGATTTTGTGCCCGAGCAGAGTACGGATTTTATTTTCTGTACCATCGGAGAAGAACATGGCTGGATTGGCAGCCTGATCCTGATCGGCCTGTTTGTCGGGTTACTGCTGAGGGTAATTTTCCTCGCTGAGCGCCAGAAATCCCGGTTTGCCCGGGTGTACGGGTACGGCCTTGCCTGTATCCTGTTCTTCCACTTCGCGGTGAATATCGGAATGACGATCGGATTGTTCCCGGTAGTGGGTATTCCGCTGCCATTCTTCAGCTACGGCGGTTCTTCGCTGTTTGCCTTTACGATCCTCCTGTTCATTTTCCTCAAACTGGATGCCCACCGGATGCAGGTGTTGACTCATTGAAAGACTAAGACTAAGACTAGGACTAAGACTAGGAGGGTATTCTTGGTATTGGAATCTTGGACATTAATAGTCCGTGAGGCATGCTAATTTTCCGTCATGTTCACATTTCAACATTACGGGGCTTATCAAAAGGCTAAAATGCTGAATATCGAGCTCGCAGAAGTGCTGAAAAACCGTTGCATTCCAATTCATACCCGGGATCAGTTACAGCGTGCTTCCCTTAGTATTTTGTTAAATATTGCCGAAGGGTCAGGTCGAAATTCAGTGCCTGACAGAAACCGATTTTATGCTATCGCCAAAGGATCTGTTTATGAATGCGTGGCTATTATTGATATCCTCAATGAACTTGACAAAGTAAAAACTGATAAACTCAACAAATTAAATTTTCTGGCCAAAGAAATCATCGATATCCTCATTGCCACAATAAAATGAATTCTCTCCTAGTCTTAGTCCTAGTCTTAGTCCTAGTCTCTCAAAACCCTGTTAATCCTCGGTTGCAGTATCCAGACCCCGATTACAAAAATCCAGACAAGGACTAATTCTCCAACGTAATCCTGGAATTCCGCCTCTCTCCCGAGTTCAACGGATTTGATCGTTTTAGCTACGAAATAAAAGCAGTAAAACGTACAGAAGAGAACAAAGAAATGCGCGGGAAAAAAAAGGAATACCAGGGGCATCCAGGTCAGGGGGGGTTCAGGGACCGGGGAGGTGGTGAGGAAAAAAAACAGGCTGAATACGCCGGCAATGATCAATGCGAAATAGGCAAGGGGAATAAAAAAGAATATCCGGAAACGGCGCAGCGGCAGATCGACGCCTTCGGGCAGACGGTTAGCGAGTCCGTGAACCACCGACCACTGCCACAGGTAGGTTATGAGCGTAAACGGGAGCAGGACGAGAAAAAGGATCATCATAATTTGGAAAATACCCGTCATGTCAGGCGGATGGTGACCTACGGCATTACCGGCCATCCATCCAAAAGCAATGGCCTGAAGAAGAAAGGGGATGCCGAACGAGAGAAGGAACAGCTGCCAGTGCCTGGCGCGCAAAAACAAATTGATCATGGGGCAATTTAATACAATTTTTAGCCCGGTGAACCGATGTCCAGAAGAATATTCCAGGGTCATTCCGGATCCGCTGGTCAGTCACGCAGGACTGTTCCGAATGCTTCTGCGGAATGATCAGGATAATCTCCGCCTTACAATACTATAGAATTCCTGTGCTTCCTCACCTTCCCGGTCCCACTCTGAAAACGCCGCATGCAGGTAATGAATGGCCTCATCGACGGAATCCTGGCGTTCAATATGATCAATGACCTCATTGAACCGTTCGGCATTTCCTTCGAAAAGGGAATTAACAAACATAAACCGCTGGTTAATGGTCAGGTGCTTACGGATATCCTGGATCTTCTGCTTCTGATGGATATCGGCCAGGGTAGATTGTTCCTTATTGAAAAGGTTATCGTGCAAGGTCCGTTTTTCCGTTTCGGCGCTGTCGGAACCGGACGGTGATTTTTCCCGGGACGGCCTTACATTCTCCGGTTTATTATTATTCATTCCCGAATCATTGTCTGCCTGACGGGCAGGAGATTTTTTCTTTTCACTGCCTCCGTATAACTCTTCCAGGGTGACAGGATGTATCTTGCCGAATTCCCGGATATGCGGTTCCACATCATCAGGTTCGCCGTCATGCTCGTCCACCACCGAATCCAGTAACTCCAGGGCCTTCTCCCGGGTCAGGTTTGTCACTTTCTCCTTTTCGAGCCGTGTGATCAATTCGGTGATAATAAACGGGTTGACCTTGAGGTATTTGGACGTTGCCTTCAGGTAGTCGGTCGTAAGCAATGATTCATCAATGCTGATGAGTTCCTTGTAATAATCGTATGGAGACAAAATCAGCCGGAGCGTTTCGGCCGTAGCTTTTTCCAGCAGCGGCTGGTACGTTTCGCGGTCGAGCTGAATGTGGCGTGACAGGATATTCCTGAGGCGCTCCATTGCCTCCTGCACCTTGGGTGCATTATAATCAAAATAAGGGCTGCGCAGGTTTTCAGCCTCTTTTTGCCAGGCATCAAACAGGTTCTTGACCACAAACAGGTTCACCTGTCGTACCGGCTGGACTTCCATCAGCTGGTCGTTGCCGACCCTCTCATTACCGGAAAAATAGGAGGCACATACCTTTTCGGCAAAATCACGACTGTACGTGTTGATGACCTTATGATTGAGATTATTTTCCATTTATTTATGCCTATTTTAGCGATCCGAAGTCAAGTGCAAGTTAGGGAATATGGCCAAGATCATTATAACGAATTTACAGAATCGGATCATAAGCTTTAACGGTGAGGATACGAGTATATTGGAGGGAATGCAGAAAAACGGGCAGGACTGGATGCATGCCTGCGGTGGCAAGGGGCGGTGTACCACCTGCGCCTTTACGGTTGTCAGCCTGGATGGAGAACTGAGCCCTTTGTCCGAACCGGAACTGCGCTTCAGGGACCTGGGAAAACTTGGCGGGATGCACCGGCTGGCCTGCCAGACCCGGCTGAGCGGGGAACTCACCCTGCGGGTTCCCCATGCAAACAAGCTCCCCCATCTTGCCTATGACGGATAGTGAAGGACTCAATGAAGTACCATGTTTGTAGAACCTAATTTTGGAAGGACCAAGAAGACCGGATGGATCGAGGTGATCGCCGGATGTATGTTCAGCGGAAAGACGGAAGAGCTGATCCGTCGGATGAACCGGGCTATCATTGCCGGACAGAAAGTGGAAATCTTCAAACCTTCACTGGATACGCGATATCATGAGGAAGATGTCGTCTCCCACGACGAAAAGAGGATCAGGTCAACGGCGGTTGACTTTTCCGGTGACATTTATTTACTGGCCGGAGAATGTGACGTGGTGGGTATCGATGAAGCCCAATTTTTTGACGGTGAGATCGTTCATGTTTGTAACAGCCTGGCAAATCACGGGAAGCGCGTTATTGTAGCCGGACTGGATATGGATTATGAGGGAAAGCCTTTCGGGCCAATGCCAAACCTGATGGCCATTGCCGAATTTGTGACCAAGGTGCATGCGATCTGTGCACGGACCGGGGAGCTTGCCTCTTTTTCCTACCGGCTGACTGACGAGGAAAGCAAGGTTCTGCTTGGCAGTTCCGCCCAGTATGAAGCCAGAAGCCGCAGTGCATTTAAGGATGGAATGAAAAACCGCGACAAGGACAAATGAAATTCCTTTGGCTAGTATGTATGGTGTTGCTGCCGGGGCTGCTGCGTACGCAGGATATCCCTCTGGGCACCTGGCGCACCCACCTTTCTTACACGGAAGTGACTGATGTAACCCTCGGGGACAACCAGGTCATCGCCGTTGTGAGCAGCGGGTTGTTTTACATTGATCTGCAGGATAACAGCCTGAACAGGTTGACCGAACTGGATGGTCTTCAGGGCGGGGGCATTCGTGCGATAGCTTTTGACCCGGACCGTGAGGTGCTTCTCATAGGGTATGCGACGGGAAACCTGGACCTGGTCCTCGAAGACCGTATTATTAATCTTGACCTCATTAGCAATTCCCAGGTGATCGGCAGCAAGCAGATCAATGACATCCTGCTGGCCGGTGCCTTTGCCTACCTGGCGACCGATTTTGGGATACTGAAGCTGGACATTGCCCGGGCTGAGGTCAGGGAAACTTACCGGGAGATAGGACCTGAAGGAGCTCAAATACAAGTGCATGGACTTGCCCTCTATCAGGATTCACTCTTTCTGGCGTCCCCGGAAGGAGTCCGCGCCGGACGGCTTAACGAAGTCAACCTGGCTGACTGGCGATTCTGGAAGGATAAGCCGCTGCCCGGACCAGGTACAACGGCTCAAGATATTGCCTCGGCCGGAAGCGGTCTGTTTACCGCGGTCGATTCGGAGGGCCTCTACAGGTATGAGAATGGTACCTGGACCGCCACAGGACTTCTCGCGGGGGAGGGGTTCAGAAAGTTGAACGGGCAGGAGAATGAACTGATCGTAGTAACATATACGCTTGTGGCGGCAGTTGATCCGGTATCGCTTGATGTGACGGATTCGCCATCGGATCCATTGATTGTAAATGCGATGGATGGGCTTCGCCTTACTAATAACTGGTGGATCGCTGATGCCAACAATGGGCTACTTTCTGATTACGCCGGGGAATTTACGGCATATTCTCCCAGCGGGCCGTCGGAATCGGGCAGTTTCGCCATGCGCTTTATGGACGATTCCCTCTATGTCCTGAACGGTGGGTATTCTCCCGCTGTACAACCGCTAAACCGGATCGGTGGCGTTAATATTTTCACCGGGGGACAATGGTACACACGTTTTAAGGGCCCCGGCTTCAGGGATATGACCGATGTGGCTGTCATGCCCGGCTCCGGGGACAGGTTTTACAGTTCGGCGGGCGACGGCCTTCTGAGAGTCTCAGGTGAAGGGCCGGTCATTATTGACGAAAATACGGTGGGGAGTCCGCTTGTCGACCTGGATCCCCAGGGCCGGGGGTTGATCATACCAGGGCTTGGTGCGGATAATTCCGGGATATGGATACTGAATTACGGGGCTTCCACCCCGCTTCACTATTTGGACAGCGAAGATCAATGGAGTTCCTTTACGATCCCTGTGACCCAGGCACGGTTTGCACTGCAAGTCCTCCGGGTCGGCGATCTGATCTGGCTGCGAATTGCTCCTTCGCAGGGAGGCGGACTGGTCGTCTTTGATCCGGGAAGTGGTGAGGCCCGTTACCTGGGCCGTCAGCCCGATAACGGGAGCCTGCCTTCACTTCGTGTCAATGACATGGCCCTGGACAAGGATGGGTTTTTGTGGCTTGGCACAGAGGCAGGGGTTAGTGTCATTACCAATCCCTTTACCCTGCAGGGCAACATCAACGCAGTGGAGCCGGTTTTTGACGGGAGGCCGCTTCTTATCGACGAGGACGTACGTATTATAAAAGTGGATGGGGGCAATCGAAAATGGATGGGAACCAGGAACGGAGCCTGGCTGTTTGATCCCTCGGCGGATGAAATGCTGCTTCGCTTTACGGCGGCCAACAGTCCGCTCCCTGTCAATGAGCTAAATGCCATCGGGATCATGGGGAATACGGGGGAAGTATTTTTCGGTACAGATCAGGGCATTGTATCGTACCGGGCGAATGCCACTGAGGCGGGCCCGGAACATGCGGCGGTCCGGATTTTCCCGAATCCGGTCAGGCGTGACTTTAGCGGGACGGTTGGCATAACGGGACTGGTGGAAGATGCCGAAGTCAAAATAACGGACAGTGCCGGGCGACTGATTTACAGGGTTCGTTCCAATGGCGGGACGGCCACCTGGAACGTGGATTCGGAAAATCTCCAGAGCGGTATATACTTTGTGTTCAGCGCCACCGCCGACGGGGACGAGACATTCGTGGGAAAAATCGCAGTCATACGCTAATGCTTCACAAGACCGCCGGTATCGTATTTAAAGTATTCAAGTACCGGGAGACCTCGGTCATTGCCAGGATATTCACCTCGGCATTCGGATTACAGACCTATATTATCAACGGAGTACGCAGTAGTGGGAAGGGCAAGGGCAAGATGGCGTTACTGCAGCCCCTGACCCTCCTGGACCTGGTGGTTTATAAAAAGGAGAATACCGGAATCCAGCGGATTTCCGAATGGCGATGTGCCGAGAGTTATCACAGCATCCCGCTGGATATCCGGAAAACGGCGATCTGTTTGTTCTTGTCAGAGGTACTATATAAATGTATTCGCGAGGAGGAACGTGCGGAAGAGCTGTATGAATTTCTTTCCCACTCGATGAAGATTCTGGATGAGATGGAGACCGGCTTTGAGAATTTCCACCTGCAGTTCCTGACCAAGCTTTCCCGGTTGCTGGGGTTCGGGCTTGATTCGTCACCCCATTTCATGATGAGTTTTCAGGCCGAGGAAGAGCCGTTTGTGCGTCATCTCCTGGAGCAGCCGTATACCGATCATATCGCACTCCGGGGCAACCTCCGCCGGATGATCCTGGATCATATCATTGATTTCTACCGTCAGCACGTTGACGGCCT
Source organism: uncultured Roseivirgaceae bacterium (assembly GCA_964563925.1). Lineage (GTDB taxonomy): Bacteria > Bacteroidota > Bacteroidia > Cytophagales > Cyclobacteriaceae > JAUILA01. The sequence goes on from CAZLZD010000041.1 coordinate 27,884, forward strand.
GGGCGAGATCAGGTCGGTGGAGGTGTTGAGGGAGGTTTTTTGAAAGACTAAGACCAGGACTAAGACTATGAACCTGTCGTTTCTGCTTCACCAAAGCGTCTCTTAGCCGAGCCCACCCCCGATTTTGTCATTGCTCTTGGAATAAATCAGCGGCATGCTCTTCCGCTGGATTTCTTCCCCTGAATTACGGCCGGTAGCATGCCCTGTAACCAGCCGAAGCCCTCTTCATCCTGGTCCTAGTCATAGTCTTAGTCTTTGCCGTTGTCTTTACCCAATAAAATTTCCTCCGACTATTTGCTAACAACCTTTTAGTTACTATCTTTGCAGTCCTTTTGCAGAAAAATTGTAAGAGGGATAGCTAAACTACGCTTATAAATAAAACGAAATGTCTGGTATTATAGGAAGAAAAATCGGGATGACTAGCCTGTTTAGTGCCTCTGGGAAAAATGTCCCATGCACGGTTATCGAAGCTGGTCCCTGCGTGGTAACGCAGGTCAAAAATGAAGAGACTGATGGCTATACGGCAGTTCAGCTTGCTTACGGCGAGATGAAGGAGAAGAATGTGCCGAAAGCTTTGGCAGGACATTTTGCGAAAGCTCAGACCACTCCGAAGCGCGAAGTGGTGGAATTTCGCGATTTCCGTGTGGAATTTGAAGGAGGTATCCAGCTTGGCCAGGAGGTTAAGGTGGGAGAGGTATTCAAGGAAGGTGATTTCGTGGATGCCATAGGTACTTCAAAAGGAAAAGGTTTTCAGGGCGTAGTGAAGCGTCACGGATTTGGTGGTGTGGGTCAGCAGACACACGGACAGCACAACCGTGAGCGTGCACCGGGTTCAATCGGTGGAGCATCCTTTCCTGCCCGCGTGTTCAAGGGAATGCGGATGGCAGGACGTACAGGTGGAGGACGTGTGAAAATGACCAACCTGCGAGTAATGAAAATTGTACCGGAAAAAAACCTGATCCTTGTTAGCGGATCTGTACCGGGTGCGAATAATTCAACAGTAATCCTAGAGAAATAATGAACGTTTCAGTCGTAAAATACACTGGAGAAGATACCGGAAGGAAAGTCTCGCTGTCGAAGGAGGTTTACGGAATAGACCCGAACGACCACGCCATATACCTGGATGTGAAGCAGTACATGGCCAATCAGCGTCAGGGTACACACAAATCCAAGGAGCGTGCCGAGGTGAGTGGTTCGACCAGGAAGATCAAAAAGCAAAAAGGAACGGGTACCGCCCGTGCCGGCAGCATCAAGTCGCCAATTTTCCGCGGGGGAGGAACGGTCTTCGGTCCGCAGCCGCGCGATTATACCTTCAAGCTGAACAAAAAACTTAAGCAACTGGCGCGTAAATCGGCACTGACCTATAAGGCCAAGGACAGCAACATTGCCATCGTGGAAGATTTCACGCTGGAAGCTCCCCGGACCAAGGAATATGTGAAAATGCTGGATGCCTTGTCGCTCAATGACAAGAAGACATTGCTGGTACTGGGTGAGGTGAACAAGAACGTAGTGCTTTCGGGCCGCAACATCCGCAACACCAAGATCGTGGCTGCGGAAGCCCTGACGACTTACGATGTGCTGAATGCCGACACCCTGATCCTCAGCGAAAGTTCGGTAGAGAAGATTGAAAACCTTTTTAACAAGAAATCATGAGCGTGTTAATAAAGCCAGTTGTAACGGAAAAAGTCTCTGCGCTCAACGAGAAGGGCAAGTATGGTTTCATCGTGGACCGCAAAGCCAACAAAGTAGAGATCAAGAAGGCCGTAGAAAAAATGTATGGTGTGACGGTAGAAGATGTCAATACGATGAACTACCTGGGAAAGAATAAGACCCGATACACCAAATCACGGATCATTTCAGGTCGCAGTGCTTCTTTCAAGAAGGCGATCGTGACCGTGGCAGAGGGGGATGTAATTGATTTTTACAGCGAAATTTAAAACGACCTAGAAGATGCCAGTTAAGAAATTAAGACCGGTCACTCCAGGACAGCGATACAGAATGGCACCTGCCTTTTCTGAGATCACCAAGTCTACGCCGGAGAAATCGTTGACCGTAACGAAGAAACGAAGCGGGGGAAGGAACAACTCCGGAAAGATGACCATGCGCTACATCGGTGGTGGTCACAAGAAGAAATCCCGTATTGTAGATTTTAAACGCAGCAAGACGGATGTACCTGCTACCGTAAAGGCGATCGAATACGATCCTACCAGAAGTGCACGCATTGCGCTTCTTTATTATGCGGATGGTGCAAAGTCTTATATCATAGCTCCGGAAGGTCTTACGGTCGGACAGGAAGTGATCAGCGGGGAGAATGTTGCACCGGAGGTTGGGAATGCCCTTCCGCTGGCGAAGATTCCGCTGGGTACAATCCTGCATAACCTTGAACTGAAGCCCGGCCGCGGCGGAGCGATGGCACGCAGTGCCGGATCGTACTGCCAGCTCGTGGCACGTGAGGGAAAATATGCGACTGTGAAGCTTCCTTCCGGCGAGACCCGCAGGATCCTGGTGACCTGTATGGCTACGGTGGGAACTGTTTCCAACGGAGATCACATGAACGTGACCCTTGGTAAGGCAGGAAGGAACCGCTGGCTGGGCAAGCGCCCCCGTACACGTGGTGTGGCTATGAACCCTGTGGATCACCCGATGGGTGGTGGTGAAGGTAAGGCCTCAGGAGGTCACCCTCGCTCCAGAAAGGGACTGTATGCAAAAGGTAAGAAAACGCGTACGCCCAAGAAGTATTCGAATAACCTAATTATTAGCAGAGGTAAGAAGAAAAAATAATGGCTAGATCACTAAAAAAAGGACCCTATATAGATTTCAGGCTCGAGAAGAAGGTCGATAACCAGAATGAATCCGGCAAGAAGTCGGTAATTAAGACCTGGTCGCGCCGTTCGATGATCTCCCCTGATTTTGTAGGACATACATTCGCAGTACACAATGGAAATAAATTCATCCCTGTGTATGTGACGGAGAACATGGTAGGTCATAAACTGGGTGAATTTGCGCCTACGCGTAATTTCCGGGGACACGTTGGTAAAAAAGATAAAGGTAAAAGATAATTATGGAGGCTGTAGCTAAACTAAAGAATGTGCCCACCTCACCGAGGAAAATGAGACTGGTTGCGGATCTGATCCGCGGCGAGCAGGTAAGCCGGGCATTGAATATCCTGAAGTTCGAACCCAAGCAGGGAGCGGCACGGTTAGAAAAGCTTTTGCTTTCAGCCATTGCCAACTGGCAGGTGAAGAATGAAGATACGGATCTGGAAGATGCGGATCTCTATGTAAAGGAGATCCGGGTTGACAGCGGACGAATCCTGAAGAGGCTGCGTCCGGCACCCCAGGGACGTGCACACCGTATCCGGAAACGTTCCAACCATGTCACCATCGTGCTTGACAGCAGGAACGAGGTAGCCGATAGTACAACAGAGGAAAATAACGAAGCATAATCAATAATGGGACAAAAAGTTAACCCTATCGCCTTACGACTTGGTATCATCAGAGGATGGGAATCCAACTGGTACGGAGGAAATACATTCTCCGACAAACTGGTTGAAGACCACAACATCCGTAAGTACATTGATGCCCGAATTCCTAAGGGTGGAATTTCGAAAGTGATCATTGAGAGAACCCTCAAGCGTATCACACTGACCGTGCATACCGCACGTCCCGGTGTCGTCATTGGTAAAGGCGGATCCGAAGTGGATAAGATCAAGGAAGAGTTGAAGAAACTTACCGGAAAAGATGTTCAGATCAATATTTTTGAGATCAAGCGTCCTGAACTGGATGCCAAGCTGGTGGGCGAATCCATCGCACAGCAGCTCCAGGCACGTATCTCCTACCGTCGCGCCATGAAGCAGGCAATCGCCTCAGCCATGCGTGTGGGAGCCCAGGGGATCAAGATCAAGGTTTCCGGTCGTTTGGGCGGTGCTGAAATGGCACGTACCGAACAATACAAAGAAGGAAGAATTCCTTTGCATACCCTGCGGGCAGACATTGATTATGCTATTTCTGAGGCCAACACGGTATATGGTAAGATCGGTATCAAGGTATGGATCTTCAAAGGAGAAGTGTATGGCAAGCGTGACCTGTCACCTAACGTCGGAATCGGAAATACCGGTGGCGGCGGAGGCGGTGGCGGTAACCGTGGCGGAGGAAGAAAGCGCGGCGGTGACGGAGGCCCTAAACGCAGAAGAAAATAAAGTTGGACATCAGCCGTCGAGGCGATAAAGTAATAAAGCTATGTTACAGCCGAAAAGAGTAAAATTCAGGAAAAAACAAAAAGGTAGAATTAAGGGGATCGCCCAGCGCGGTCACAGGATTGCCTTCGGTGCCTTTGGCATCAAAGCCCTGGAGCAGGGATGGATCACCTCGAGGCAGATCGAGGCTGCACGTATCGCAATGACACGTGCCATGAAACGTGAAGGACAGGTGTGGATCCGGATATTCCCTGATAAACCCGTTACCAAGAAACCTGCAGAAGTACGGATGGGTAAAGGTAAAGGTGCACCTGAATACTGGGTGGCCGTGGTGAAACCCGGTACGATCCTGTTTGAGGCAGGTGGAGTAGGTAAGGATCTGGCCCGCGAGGCATTGCGCCTGGCTGAGCAGAAGCTGCCGATTAAAACAAAATTTGTAGTACGTAGGGATTACGTTGAAGAATAGAGATCATGAAAAATTCAGAAATACGCGCATTAAGCCTGGATGAACTCAAGCAGAAGCTGGGCAGTGAGCAGGAAGCCTATAACAAGCTGACCTTCGCTCATTCCATATCGCCGATAGAAAATCCAATGAAGATCAGGCAAACACGAAAGCTGATTGCCCGGCTTAAAACTGAATTGAGAGCTAAAGAACTCGCTAATTAAAGAAAAAATGGAGTCCAGAAGATTAAGAAAAGAACGAGTAGGGCAGGTGGTCAGCAATAAAATGACCAAGTCGATCACCGTTGCGGTAAACCGCCGGGAGAAGCACCCTATCTATGGTAAGTTTGTGAACAAAACTACCAAGTTTACGGCTCACGACGAGAACAACGAATGCGGGATCGGTGATACCGTCAGGATCATGGAAACGCGTCCATTGAGCAAAAACAAGCGATGGAGATTAGTTGAAATTATAGAAAAGGCTAAATAACAATGATACAGCAAGAGTCAAGATTAAACGTGGCGGACAACAGCGGAGCAAAGGAAGTGCTTTGTATCCGTGTCCTCGGAGGAACTGGTAAGCGCTATGCGTCAGTGGGCGACAAAATTGTTGTGTCGGTAAAATCAGCCCTTTCTTCCAGCAACCTTAAGAAAGGTACGGTGTCCAAAGCGGTCATCGTGCGAACCAAAAAAGAAGTGCGCCGTAAAGACGGAAGCTATATCCGTTTTGAAGATAACGCTGCAGTGCTCCTGAACCAGAACGACGAACCACGCGGCACGCGTATCTTCGGTCCGGTTGCCCGGGAACTGCGTGAAAAACAGTTTATGAAAATCGTTTCACTAGCGCCAGAAGTATTATAATCATGGAGAGAAAGAAGAACAAAAAGCCGAAACTTCACATCCGTAAAGGAGATACCGTGAAGGTAATTGCAGGAAACTCCCGCGGTAAGCAGGGAACTGTCCTGGAAGTACTGCCTGCCAAGAACCGGGCCTTTGTGGAGGGCGTAAACGTAGTGACCAAACACGTGAAACCTTCAGCGACAAACCCTGAGGGTGGAATTGAGAAAACAGAAGCATCCATCCATTTGAGCAACCTCATGCTTGTGGATTCCGCTACCGGGGAAGCAACCCGTACCGGCCGTAAGCCCAATGCCGATGGAAAGCTGCAAAGATATTCTAAGAAAACCGGAGAATTTGTAAAAAATGGCTAATCCAAGACTTAAAGAAAAATACCAGAAGGAGATCATTCCTGCACTGAAAGAGAAATTTCAGTACAGCTCCATCATGGAAGTGCCGAAAATCACCAAGATCTGTGTGAACAAAGGTATTGGTGCAGCCGTGGCAGATAAGAAACTGGTTGACGTGGGTGTAGAAGAACTTACCTCCATTACTGGCCAGAAAGCTGTGGCTACCAAATCAAAGAAATCGATCTCTAACTTCAAACTGCGTGACGGAATGCCGATTGGTGCAAAAGTGACGCTGCGCGGAGATAAGATGTACGAATTCATGGATCGACTGATGTCTGTGGCACTGCCCAGGGTACGTGACTTCCGCGGGATCAGCGATAAAGGATTTGACGGACGTGGAAATTATACCCTCGGTGTGAAAGAACAAATCATTTTCCCTGAGATCAGTATCGACCAGGTGAATCAGATCAGCGGAATGGATATCACGTTCGTGACCACCGCCGCAAGTGACGAAGAAAGTTATGAGTTGCTTAAAGCGTTCGGCATGCCGTTCGCAAGCAAAAATTAATACGAATTATGGCTAGAAAATCAGTAATAGCAAGAGAAAAGAAAAGAGAAAGACTGGTAGCCAAGTATGCCGCCAAGCGCCGTGCCCTTAAAGAAGCCGGCGACTGGGAAGCACTTGACAAGCTGCCCCGAAACTCCTCACCGGTGCGTTTGCACAATCGTTGCAAGCTTACCGGACGCCCTAAAGGATACATGAGGAAATTCGGAATTTCCAGGGTTACTTTCCGGGAAATGGCCTCCGCGGGCAAGATCCCTGGAGTGACAAAAGCCAGCTGGTAAAAAGATTCTCTTTTACTTTCAACAAAAAATATACTTGTGTATCTTTGCAGGCCTGTTTCGGCAGGGGTGCAATTTTACTTTTGAATACTTAAAGAAAATGACAGATCCGATAGCAGATTATTTGACCCGTTTGAGGAATGCCATCAAGGCAAAACACAGGGTAGTAGAGATCCCGGCTTCAAATCTGAAGAAGGAGATCACCAAATTACTGCATGACAAGGGGTATATCCTGAACTACAAGTTTGAGGAGACCGAAGATCATCAGGGAAAGATCAAGATTGCCTTGAAATACAACAGGGAGACCAACCAGTCGGCCATAATGAGCCTGGAGCGGGTAAGTAAGCCCGGATTGCGTAAGTATTCCAAGGCAGAGGAGTTGCCACGTGTGTTAAACGGGTTGGGCATCGCTATATTATCCACTTCACGCGGTGTGGTTTCTGACAAGGAAGCGCGCGACATGCATGTGGGTGGAGAAGTGTTGTGTTACGTATACTAATTAGATAATAAATGTCACGAATAGGGAAAAAACCGATCAAGCTTGCCGAGGGCATTACTTATTCCTACGAAAGTAAGGTGGGAGAAGTAACTGTGAAAGGTCCGAAAGGGGAGCTGAAGCAAATGATAGACCCTGCCTTCAAATTGGTTGAAAATGAAGGCGAACTGGTTATTGAGCGACCGACTGAAACCAAGCGTCATAAAGCGCTGCACGGGTTATACCGGTCACTGATCAATAATATGGTAGAGGGAGTAACCAATGGATATTCACACAAGCTGGAGCTTGTGGGTGTGGGGTATAAGGCTACTGCACAGAATAATATACTCGAGCTGAGTGTCGGGTATTCGCACAATATCTGGCTGGCCCTTCCCGAGGAAGTGAAGGTATCCGCTGAGACTGCCAAAGGACAGAATCCGATCGTTACCATCGAAGGAATCGACAAGCAATTGCTCGGCCAGGTGGCGGCGAAGATCAAGTCTCTGCGTCCGGTTGAGCCTTACAAAGGAAAAGGTATCCGTTTTGTAGGTGAAAAAGTTAGACGTAAAGCTGGTAAACAGGCTGCTAAATAATCATAGACATGGCATTTAACAAGAATAACAGAAGGTTGAGAATTAAGCGCGGTATCCGGCGGAAGGTCCAGGGTACAACGGAGCGTCCCCGTTTGTCCGTGTTTAAAAGCAACAAAGGAATATACGCCCAGATCATTGATGATACCAAGGGTCACACCTTGCTCTCCGTTTCATCGCGCGAGCTTGGTAACGAAAATGTGAATATCGAGGTATCGAAGAGTGTAGGGGTCAAGCTTGCCGAAAAGGCGAAGGCTGATGGAATTGAGTCCATCGTATTTGATCGCAACGGGTACCTGTACCACGGTAAAATCAAGGCATTGGCAGACGGTGCCCGTGAAGGAGGCCTAAAATTTTAATAAGATATGTCAGAAAGTAACATAAGATCAGTAAAGGCCAGCGAAATCGACCTCAAAGAACGGGTCGTGGCAATCAAGCGTGTGGCCAAGGTAGTTAAAGGCGGCCGTCGTTTCAGTTTTTCTGCCATTGTCGTGGTTGGAGATGGAAATGGTGTGGTTGGTTACGGATTGGGCAAAGCCAATGAAGTGACAGACGCGATCACCAAGGGAATTGACGATGCCAAGAAGAACCTTGTGAAAGTTCCTATTATTAAAGGAACTGTTCCTCACCAGGCTATCGGAAAGTATTCCGGCGGACTCGTTCTGTTGAAACCGGCTTCCCCGGGTACAGGAGTTATCGCCGGCGGTGCGATGCGTGCGGTACTTGAGAGTGCCGGCGTGCATAACGTACTGGCCAAATCAAAAGGATCATCGAATCCGCACAACGTGGTTAAGGCCACCTTCGATGCGCTGACCAACATGCGTGATCCGTATACCGTTGCTCAGCAGCGTGGTGTGTCATTGTCGAAAGTTTTTAACGGATAAGATCATGGCAAAAGTTAGAATATCACAAATCCGAAGTGCCATTGGGCGTCCTGAGCGTCAGAAGCGCACCATCCAGGCATTAGGTCTTGGAAAGCTGAACCGGTCTGTGGAAGTGGAATATACCCCTCAGATCCAGGGAATGGTAAATAAAGTTAGTCACCTGGTCTCTGTCACCGAGCTGTAAGGCCGGGACAAGAACCTGTAAATAAAGGAACTGAAATGAAATTGAATTCATTAAATCCTGCGAAGGGATCGGTTAAGACAAAGAAGAGGATAGGTCGCGGACAGGGATCCGGTAAAGGTGGTACCTCTACACGTGGTCACAAAGGAGCGAAGTCACGTTCGGGATACAGCAAAAAGCTGGGTTTTGAAGGCGGACAGATGCCTTTGCAGCGTCGTGTACCTAAATTCGGGTTTACCAACCCGAACCGTGTGGAATACAAGGCGATCAACCTGAGCACGCTGGAGAAACTTGCGACGGAATCCAAGGTGACCGACATCACCGTGGAAACGATTCGTGAGAATGGTCTTGCGGGTAAAAACGACATGGTTAAAATTCTTGCAAAAGGAGAATTGAAATCTAAAGTGAATGTTACAGCACATGCTTTTTCAGCCTCCGCGGCAAAAGCGATTGAAGCAGCAGGTGGAACGGTGACCAGCTTGTAATTATGAAAAAATTCTTCACCACGATAAAGAACATTTTTTCGATCGAAGATCTGAAGTTAAGAATCCTGAATACACTGGGATTCCTTATCGTTTTCAGGCTTGGTTCGTTCATTGTCCTCCCGGGTGTTGATCCGGATCAGCTGGATGCTTCCACCGGGGGAATCTTTGGATTCCTGGACATTTTCCTGGGAGGTGCATTCAGCAGGGCTTCCATATTTGCGCTGGGTATCATGCCGTATATATCGGCATCCATTGTAATCCAGTTGCTCACGGTGGCGGTTCCTTACTTCCAGAAAATGCAGAAGGAAGGGGAATCAGGAAGAAAACGTCTGACCCAGATCACAAGGGTGCTGACCATCCTGATCACGCTGGTGCAAGCCTGGTCTTACCTGGCAGCAACCATCCCCGGAGAAGCGATCATGTATAACGGGATATTCTTCCATATATCCTCCGTGGTGCTTCTTGTTTCAGGAACCATGTTCTGTATGTGGCTTGGAGAAAAGATCACTGATAAGGGTATCGGAAATGGTATTTCCATGCTTATCATGATCGGTATTATTTCCCGGCTTCCCGGAACACTGATTGCTGAAGCAGTATCACGCGGAATGCAGGGCGCTCTTGCCTTCATTCTTGAGCTGGTGGCGTTGTTCTTTGTGGTGATGGCCGTGGTAGCGCTTACGCAGGCAACCCGCCGCGTACCCATCCAGTATGCCAAGCAGGTAATCGGCAATAAGATGTATGGCGGTAAGCGGGATTACATTCCTTTGAAGGTGAATGCATCCGGGGTGATGCCGATCATTTTCGCGCAGGCGCTGATGTTCATCCCTTCCATGGTGGCAGGCATCTGGCAGGAAACCGAGATCGGTAATTACATCGGAGCGACCTTCTCCGATCCTTACAGCTGGCAATATAACCTTCTGTTTGGAATTCTGATCCTCCTTTTTACGTTCTTCTACACAGCAATTACGGTTAACCCGAATGATATTGCGGATAACCTGAAGCGTAACGGAGGTTTCATCCCGGGAGTAAAACCCGGAAAGCAGACATCTGAGTTTATTGACCAGATATTGACAAAAATTACGCTGCCCGGATCCGTTTTCCTGGCCATTGTAGCGGTACTTCCTGCGTTCGTGGTGCAGGCCGGAGTAAATCCTGGCTTTGCCCAGTTCTTTGGCGGAACGTCGCTGCTGATCATGGTGGGAGTAATCCTGGATACCCTGCAGCAAATAGAAAGTTATCTGTTGATGCGTCACTATGAAGGAATGATGAAATCCGGAAAAGTGAAGGGACGATCGCAGGTGGCAGCCTGATAACTAATGATCAGGTATAAGACGAAAGAAGAAATTGACCTCATTAAAGAGGGAGCGCTGATCCTTGGAAAGGCGCATGGCGAGGTAGCCAAAATGATAAAACCCGGGGTAACGACCCTGGCGCTGGATAAGCTGGCGGAAGAATTTATAAGGGATAATGGCGGGGTGCCCTCGTTCAAGAATTTCAACGGGTTCCCGGCCTCACTGTGTATCTCACTGAACGAAAACGTGGTACACGGGTTTCCCAGTAAGAAGGAATTACGGGAAGGCGATATCCTTTCCGTCGACTGTGGGGTGTTCTATAAGGGATACCACAGTGATTCAGCCTACACCTACCCGGTAGGGACGGTGTCGGAGGAAGTAAAAACCCTTTTACGAGTGACGAAAGAGTCACTCTATTTAGGTATTGAACAAGCGGTGGTAGGCCATCGGATCGGTGACATCGGGTTTGCCGTACAGCAGCATGCAGAAAAGCATGGATTTGGTGTGGTACGCGAACTGGTGGGTCACGGATTGGGTCAGGACCTTCATGAAGAGCCCGAAGTGCCCAATTATGGAAAGAGGGGCAAGGGGCCGAAGATTCAGGAAGGACTGGTCATTGCGATAGAGCCTATGATCAACCTGGGTACACGGGGAATTGTGCAGGAAGCAGACGGATGGACTATCCGGACGGCAGACCGCAAGCCCTCCGCTCATTTTGAGCATACCATCGCGGTGTTTAAAGAAGGAACTGAGATCTTGACGACTCATAAGTTTATAGAAGAGAATTATAAATTTTAATATGGCAAAACAGAAATCAATAGAACAGGATGGTACGATTACCGAAGCATTGTCCAACGCCATGTTCCGGGTGGAACTGGAGAACGGACATGAGGTGATTGCACATATCTCTGGGAAAATGAGGATGAACTATATTAAGATTTTACCGGGTGACAAGGTGAAACTGGAAATGTCACCCTATGATTTAACAAAAGGACGGATCGTTTACAGATACAAATAGTACAGAGCCATCAGGCATGTGCCATTTGAAAAATAACATAACACATGAAAGTAAAAGCATCAGTAAAAAAACGTAGCGCCGACTGCAAGATTAT
>CAZLZD010000042.1:0-34867 GCA_964563925.1 uncultured Roseivirgaceae bacterium
TCAAATTCGGATTAAATCTCAACCAGGCATCCTTTTCCAGCAACTGGGTGGGTGGTGGTGTCAACAGCATCGGATTCAACAGCCTTTTGTTTTACAAAGCTAATTATAAGAAGGGTAAGAACTCGTGGGACAATTTGTTTGACATGGCGTACGGTATCACCAAAAACGACGGACAGGGTGCCCGGAAATCAGTCGATTACATTCTCATGGATTCCAAATACGGCCGTGAGCTGTCGTCCAAATGGAACTTCTTTACATCGCTGAATTTCCTCTCTCAGTTTGCCCCCGGATACGTATACGATGTGGAAAGGCCTGACGGAACCGAATATGACAGCCTCGTGTCCAAATTCATGTCACCGGCATACCTGACCTCCTCCTGGGGACTGGAATATGTACCGAATGATTTTTTCTCGGTCCGCTTTGCTCCGTTTGCACCGCGATTCACCTTCGTAACCGATGATGATATTGCCCGCCCGGCACAGGAGGGCCCTTATGGCCTCGAAGCGGGTGATAATATCAGGGCTGAATGGCTTGCCTTCCAGGCCTTCGCCAAGTTTGATAAGGATTTGTCAGAGAATATTAACCTGAAGTGGAATTATATTTTGTTTATTAATTACGAAACGTTCGACCTGGATAAGTGGGATCATCGCCTGGATATAAACCTGTCGGCCAAGGTGCATGAATACATCGATGTGACGCTTGGCGGAATCCTGTTGTATGATTTCGACCAGGTAGACGAATTACAGGTGAACCAGTTTTTTACCCTTGGGTTTGTGTACACCGTCCAGAATTACGAAGACGAGGATTAATCAGAAATCAGGATCTAGACCCAGCCTGTCTTTCAGTTCACGAAGGACAGGCTTTTTTTCTATCAGGTACTCAAATTTTTCCTTATTGGTATAGGGTTTATAAGCAGCTTCTTCTTCAAGTAATTCCGTTTCCAGGTTGATGTAGCGGTTATCCAGGGTCGTCTTCAGGTGTGTGATCAGGTCGGCCCTGAATTTGTCCAGGATGTTCAGTTTGACCGCATTGGTGAGCGGCAGCACAATGGTATGCTTGTCTCTTATCCGTAACGGCTGATCCATCACGGTGAACTCGGAATTTTTTCCCTTGGCTTTCCGGGATTCGGCAAACTCCTTCCACGCGGCCTTAAGGTCCTCTTCGGAAAACTCTTTTTCCCCGTAGATTTCCAGGTCCTCTGCTTTGTTCTCTTCTTCTGTTTTCCGCTCTGTTTTCCGGGATTGGAGCTGATCTATTTTAGGTATGCGCGTAGTGGATTTAAGCGCTGAAGGGCGTTTAATTCCGGCAGACGGATTGATGGGAGGGGAAGGCGATTTTGTTGGCTCCTTCTTATCCGCGGGAGTATTTTCCGGCTTTTTCGTGGAATCCTCGGCAGAAGAGTCAACCTCTTCAGACTCTTTCAGGCTTTTTTTTTTACTTCGCCGTTGCCGTTGGAAGCCAGCGAGACCGCCTGGGCGATATGCGCCATTTTAAGCAGGCACAATTCCACATGCAGCCGCTGATTTTTACTTGCCTTGTATTGCATGTCGCACTGGCTGGCAAGATTTAGCGCGGTCATCAGGAATGACAGACTGGCCCGGGAAGCCTGGTCGGCATATCGCGACCTGGCCGTTTCAGGTACTTCCATCAGTTCGACGGTCCTGGGATCCTTACACACCAGCAGGTTACGCAGGTGCGAAGCCAGTCCGGTTATGAACAGGTGACCGTCGAATCCCTGTCGGAGAATTTCATCGAAGGTCATCAGCAAATCGCTGTGTTCTTCATCCAGCATCTGGTCCGTTACCCGGAAATAGTACTCATAATCCAGGATATGCAGGTTATTGATGGTCGACTGATAGGTCACCTCCCGGTTATTGGAGAATGTGACAATCAGGTCAAAGATGGACAAGGCATCACGCAATGCACCATCCGCCTTTTGGGCGATCAGGTGGAGGGCTTCCTCTTCCGCCTTGATGCCTTCCTTATCTGCGATCTTTTTCAGGTGATCGGCAATATCCGAGACCTGGATCCGGTTAAAGTCAAAAATCTGGCACCGCGAGAGAATGGTCGGGATTACTTTGTGTTTCTCGGTCGTGGCCAGGATAAAAATGGCATAGGGAGGAGGTTCCTCAAGCGTCTTCAGGAATGCATTGAAGGCCTGGGTAGACAGCATGTGAACCTCGTCAATGATGTATACCTTGTATTTTCCCTGCTGAGGAGGGTACCTGACCTGGTCGATCAGGTTGCGGATATCATCTACAGAGTTGTTGGAAGCGGCATCAAGCTCGAAAATGTTCAGTGCGTTATTCTCGGTCTGTTCCTCAAAGCCATTGATAAGGCGGGCCATGATCCGGGCACAGGTGGTTTTGCCTACGCCCCGCGGACCACAAAAAAGCAGCGCCTGGGCAAGCTGATTGGAATCAATGGCATTGCGGAGAGTGGTGGTTATGTGCTCCTGACCTACTACCTGATCAAATCCCTGCGGTCTGTATTTCCGTGCCGAAACAACAAAATTCTCCATTGTTCGAAGATAAAAAACCTGTCTAATTTAACACAGCCTGGCGGCGAGTATTATTTGAGCGGGAGCTAAAAAGACCAGGTGATCCCGTTCCGGACCTGGTAGATAAATTTATTAATGTCGATGATCGGCTTGTCTTCATACTGGCCGCTGAAGTCCGCAACAAACGCAAGGCGGTTTGAAATGGAGATAGAGAGCTGTATATCGGTATTCAGCCTGTTACGGAAGACATCGGATCGGTCATCGTATCCACCCTGGTAATAAATAATCGCATCCAGCTTAACCGCTTTGCTCAGCTGGAAAGCACCGTTGATGTAGCTGGAGTTCTTCCAGATGTTTTTTTCGATGAACTGGTTCTCTGAATCAAGGACTTTCCATTCCTCATTCTCATTCATGATCCCGGTCCCGATCACCAGGAGGGTTTTGTCCGAATCGGTAAACCGGTACCGGATGCCGCTGCCGGCCAGCAGCCTGAGGGTCATATTCCGTCCTTTGTCATATTGGATCTGGGCGTAGCTTTCATAGCTCAGGCGCTTTTTACGGAGCCAGTTGATCCGGAAATGGGAATAGCCCGTGCTGATAAATGCCCCGTCATCTGCCGACGAGGTGAAGTAATTAATATTATTGATGGAGATGTAGGCGTGATTGGCGCCGACATAGACCACGTCAGTGGTACCCGTCAGCCCGATATAGGCATTCTCATTCTCCGGGGATACACTCCGGTTGTTGAGGTTAAAATGAAAGCTGACGGCACCCAGCCAGTACCCCGATGAATCCTGGTTGAGATGATTTTTATTGACCTTCAGGATCTGGGCATGTAACGGGGTATTTCCTGCGGACAGGAACAATGAGGTGAGCAAGAATATATAAAAAGACCTTCTCATGGCCGCGAAATTAAACGACATACGGCAAAAACGCCTTAAAATCCGGAAAATATGTCATGATCTCAGATTTGGAATTAATTTTGCATATGTTTGGTTGATAATTCACGTGTATCGACACGGCCAAAATATGGGGCCGACCGGTTTCGACAGGGAGAGCGGTTACGTGTATAAGCATGCAGGCTCATGGGATGAGAGCCTTGAAAGATAGTTCCACAATTTAATTGGCGAATCTAACTACGCCATGGCAGCCTAATCAGACCCTAACGGAATGATTACGGCATAAGCGACGCACGCTCAGAGCGGCGTCGTGGCCACGTCCCTCTGACCGTTGTTTTGTCCGGTCAGATATGGGATGTCGAACAGGCAGAACTAGCGTCGGCAGGGTTGTGATGCCGGTGCGAAACTCATCGCAACTAAGGTAGAGTAGGGTTGTTGTCCACCTGGCTTTACCCGACAATCCGAGGATGACTAAGCATGTAGAAGACACGATAGTTGCCTTCACTGGACGAGAGTTCGAATCTCTCCGGCTCCACGATCAAGCGCAGCGGCCACATCAGGCGGCTGCCTGAGATAAAAGATAAAAAGCCTCCCAAGCAAGCTTAGGAGGCTTTTTATTTTATCACGCGTGCCGGTGCCAACGAGTCAGTGCACCGCCATCGTGGCGATATTCTCCTGCGAAACCGGCTGATATTCGGCGAAGGTACTGACAAAGCTTGATCGCCCCTGGGTAATCGATCGAAGGGACGTGGTGTATTTATCGAGCTCTGCCAGTGGCGTACGTGCCCGTATCACCTGGTAATTACCTTTGACATCGACGCCTGTGATTATGGATCGCCGGGTCTGAAGGTCTGTCATTACGTCGCCCATCAATTCTTCAGGTACATATACCTCAAGGTCATTGACCGGTTCGAGGACGGCAGGTTTGGCCTGAAGGAATGCCTCCTTGAAGGCATGTCCGCCTGCCAGTTTGAAGGCGATATCATTGGAATCCACCGGATGCATCTTCCCGTCATGGACCAGCACACAGATATCACGGACGTAGGAACCGGTCACCGGCCCATTGGCCATGACATCCATAATTCCCTTGAGAATGGATGGGTGGAAACGTGCATCAATGGCGCCCCCCACAATACAATTGTAATAAATCAGCTTTCCTCCCCATTCCAGGTCGACCTCCTGCTTGTTGCGTATAGTGAAACCTGACGGGTCATCCATTCCTTCCGTATAGGGCATTACCGTGAGCTTGACTTCGGCAAACTGACCGGCACCGCCTGATTGCTTTTTATGCCGGTAGAGACATTCGGCGGTGGACTGTATCGTTTCCCGGTACGAGATCTTCGGGGTATTGAATTCGACTTGCAACCCGTAAATATTCTCCAGAAGCCATTTTACCACACTAAGATGTAATTCGCCCTGGCACCCGAGGAGGAGCTGTTTGAGTTCGGACGAATAATGAACCTGTATGGTGGGGTCTTCGGCGGTTATGCGCGAAAGTACTTCGCCCAGTTTTTCTTCGTCCGATCGGTTAAGTGCCGAAATGGCCACGGTCAGCCGCGGGGCAGGAAATTTCATCGGTGCGACCGGCTCCTCAAGTTCCACACTGGCCAGCGTTTCGTTGGTAGAGGTATTCCTTAGTTTAAGCGTTGCACCGATATCGCCCGTGCCCAGCCTGGCCACTTCATTGCGGCTGTGTCCGTCAATGATAAATAACTGGTTGAACCGTTCGGCTTGTCCGTTTTGCTGATTGATGAGTTCTGTACCTGCCTCCAGCGTTCCGCTCACCACCTTGAAGTAGGTGATCTGACCCAGGTTCGGTTCGATCCTGGTTTTAAAAACAAAAACCTCCGTGGGGGCGTCCGCTTTAAGTGGGATTTCCTCGCCGGAGGTTGTGTGCTCAGCCATGGCTTCGATGGCTGACGGGGCCACATTGTCGATGAAGCCCATCAGCCGCCCCGACCCCATGTCATTTTTTGCCGAGATACAAAAAACCGGGAAGACATCATGGTTCATCATTCCCAGGCGGAGCCCCTTACGCATTTCATCCTCGGTGAGGGTCCCCTTTTCAAAATACAATTCCATCAGGCCCTCATCATTCTCGGCGGCCTTCTCCACCAATTCGTTATGCATCCTGTCCGTTTTCTCTTTGAGATGGTCAGGTATCGGTAGCTTTTCCGGCTTCCCGCCCTGAGGCCCGAATTTGTAGTACTTCATTTTCAGTAAATCGATAATCCCGTTGAAATCCGGTCCTTCATTTACCGGAAATTGCATGGGTGTCGTCGCCGATCCGAAATGTTCCCGGACAGACGCCAGCGAATTCTCAAAGTTGCTCTTCGGATGATCTACCTGGTTAATGACGAATATGGTAGGCTTTTTCAGCTGGTCGACCTGGTTCCATATCAATTCCGTGCCCACTTCAACACCGTGCTGGGCGTTGATCAGGTATACACAGGTGTCAGCCACCCGTACGGAAGAAATAACCTCCCCGATAAAATCATCCAGTCCGGGCGTATCCAGTATGTTTATCTTGTAATTTCTCCATTCGGTATGGAGCAGGGTAGTATATACCGACCCTTCCCGGTCATGTTCCAGTGCGTGATAATCCGAAACGGTGTTATGGTTCTCGACGGTCCCCCTGCGATTGATCAGGCCTGCCTCATACAGCATGGTTTCCGCCAGGGTCGTTTTTCCGGCTTTATTGCTGCCCAGAAGGGCGATGTTTTTGATGTGCTTGTTGTCGAATACTTTCATGATCATGAACTTTTGGTGAAAGGAATGAGTGGCGCATCACCTGCGTCGTATTATAAGATAATAAAACTATCCAATGATCCGGTCGAAAACGATGGGATTTATCAGGAAAAAGAATGATTCATGTAAGTAGACAAGCCGGGAAATTACTATTGATAAGGTATCCGGGTGTTTGCCCGGAATAATGCAGGGACTGACCTTTACGCTTTATCACCACCCGTCAGAGCTTGTCCTGTCGAGATTAATGGTGGCGGGTTAACAGACTTGTCAGGAATGCAGGCGGTGACTAGTTCAGGTCCGGACTGCAGATCGCAATACTTTGCAGATTAAATCCCAATGATTCGTTGGCCCCGATATTTCCTGCGGCCACAATCACATTGTAATCATCCCCGCTGTGCGCAAGGTGGACTTTAATACAGCCGTCAAATTCCGGGATTTTTTCAAAGGAAAACTCAGAGTCATCGGCAAGCTGACGGAGGTTGGTCACACTTTTACCTGACGAAACATCATAATCATTGAGCATTGCCGCCTGTGGATTATTCTCCATCGATAAATCACCAAAATGGAGATGGGCCGGAAGCATTGCCTCGCCCTGGAGCTGGTCCAGGGTAATGATCACGTCAATGGACGCATCTATGCGCTCACGGAATTCCACACTTCCGGGTACACCCGAGTCACTTCCCGCGTACAAATCATAACTGATGGTTCGCCCGGTATATTCCGACGGGTCATTATCCGAACAGCCGGCCAGAAGGACTAACAGGAACAGGGAAATAACACGCATTGCTGATTTACTTTGATGTCTCAATAAAGATACGCCAAACCTTATTAAACATTACAAGGCACATAATATTCTCCCACCCCTCGTGGAAAAACAAGAGGACCCCAGCAAAACAGAATCGGCCGGATCGCTACACCACGTTTTTGTGATTGGTCCTTCCCAGTGACAAATAAAGCAATGGGCCCATAATGGGAAAAATCAACACAATGAATGCCCAGATCAACTTGTCAGTTCCCTGGAATCTGCGATGTACCAAATCAATTAATGCCAATAGCGGAAGCGCAACTGCAAACAAAAAAAATAGTCCGAATAAAAGCTCACCAATGATCAGACCACTCTCAGGAGTAAGTATTTCCATATTTAGCAGGTGGTTAAAAAAAATGTTCTTGTCTAATATACACATTCGTAGAAAAAATTGATACAATTTGAGAAGATTCTGGAAGGAAAATTTGTATTCTGAGAAATTCGTTGTACTGTTAGTTAATGTGTCTGAACAACACGATACCTGGATTGGTTACTAATGCACTGCGAATCGTACCAACGCATTAGATGAGACTCTCTCTTAATACCACCGCGCCGCTGTTTCGGCAAATTGATGTGTTCGAAAGAATGACTGACCTGAAGGAATACCAGGGAAGGAAAATCCTGCTGGCATTTTTCAGGCATGCGGGATGTCCGTTTTGCAACTTACGTGTGCATGCGCTGACCAAGGAAAATGAAAAGCTGAAGGAGCTCGGGCTGGACATGATCTTTGTTTTTGAATCACTGCGCAGAGTAATTCTGCGAAGCTCGTTTCACGAGGAGATTTCTCCGATTCCGCTTATTGCTGATCCTGAACGTACGCTGTACGACATGTACGGCCTCGAAAAATCGACCGTAAAATCAACCATCAGCCACCTGCTTTCCTATGTCCCGACTGCCATTAAGGCGTTTCAGGAAAAGGTCCCCAATCACTATATGGCAGGCAATGAATCTTTCAGTACCCTACCGGCTGAATTTCTGATCGATGAAACGGGTGTAATCCGTGAATTGTATTATTCCCCCTCCCTGACCGACCGGATGGACATACAGCACATTTATGATTTTGCAGAAAAGAAATCGTCCGTTACGATTTAAGAATTAATGCTCCCATCTTCCCATTTTACCGCTCTGGTAGTCCATGTATGCCTGACGGATTTCCTCTTCGGAATTCATGACGAATGGTCCGTAGGCTACAACAGGCTCTCTCAGCGGTTCGCCGTATCCGAATATGATTTTTCCTTCCGACGCTGAAGATATAGTTACCTGCTCCGCATCGTGTTCAAAGACAACCAGGTCATGTGTCCTTACCGCAGAATCGTTTACCTCAAACCTACCGTCGACGATGTAACACAGAATCTCCCGGGATTCAGGGACGTTAATTGTGAAGGTAGCCTCGTCCTTAAAGTGCATGACCATCATTGTGAGGTCCGTGATACTTTGTGCCGGTCCTTCGGTATCATTCAGCTTTCCGCTGATCAGCTGGATTTCGACCTTTCCATCCTCCTCTGAAAGCAACGGGATCTCCTCCTTTTTGAAGCCCTGATAAGAGGGCTTCGTCTGCTTCTTGTCAGCCGGAAGGTTCATCCATAACTGGAGAATCTCAATGCGCCCTCCTTCCCGCCTGAAGGTCTCGGATGATGTTTCTGAATGTATCAGTCCGGAACCAGCGGTCATCCACTGGACGCCACCTGCCCTGATTTCGCTTTTTGACCCACTGGAATCCCAATGCACCAGGTCACCGGTCAGGATAAACGTGAGGGTCTCAAACCCGCGGTGCGGATGCGGACCGAATGGTAATCCGTTGTTGTTTTTTCCGTACACCTGCGGGCCGTGATGGTTCAGAAATAGGAACGGATCCAGGTGGTCCATTTCACGCGTGGGAAACGGCCTGAACGTACTCAGGTCATCAATGGGGGCCGGCTCGGCACGTACGATCTTCTTAACAGTTCTCATGGAATGCATTATTGGTTATTTGTTTAAACATCCAATCGTATGCATTGGTTTGCTTTTCACTCATATTTAAGTGTATCCACAGGATTCAGTCTGCTGGCCCGGATGCTGTGATAGGAGACCGTCAGCAGCGCCACGGCCAGTCCTGTAATTATACTGAGTAAAAAGATATCCCAGCCTATGTCAATGGAGTAGGTGAATGATTCCAGCCATTGGTCCATCAGCCACCAGGAAAGCGGGGCCGCCAGTGTAAAGGAAATCAGTGCCAGTAAGATAAACTGCCGGTTCATCAGCATAAAGATGTTCCATGAGGGGGCTCCCATTACCTTGCGGATTCCAATTTCCTTGGTCCGGTTGAGGGCGTTAATACCAGCCAGTCCGAATAATCCAAGGCATGAAATAAGGATGGCAAAGGCGGTGGAGAGCGTCATTATGTTCGTCCATCGGTCATACTGATCATACTGCCGGGCCACATCCTCATCCAGAAAAGTGTAGTCAAACGGCTTTTCCGGCGCCAGCTCTTTCCAGGAAGATTCAAGGGTTTCTATCGCTTCCGGAATACGTGACGCCTCCACACGCACCAACAGGGTTGACAGCCAGGAATGCGGTTCATTGTGGCTCATGAGGAACATGGGTTCGATTTCCTGCTCCAGGGAGAGGAAATGGTAATCTTTGACCACGCCAATGACGCGGCTGCCCGCACTCAGAGAGTCTTCCCGCCAGTTCAGGTGTTCATTCAGGGGGTCTTCCCAGCCCATATCCTTCACCAGGGCCTCATTCACAATAATCACGTTGGAGTCGCCCGGGTAAAAATTTCGCCCTTCCAGCAACTCAATCTGGAGGGCAGGTATATAATGGTCATCGGCCGAATAGACATAGGCAGACTTTTTCTCCCCGTCAATGGTGTAGCCGTTCAGGCTCCAGCCCTGGGCAAAGGAGGAACTGGTGCCGCCCACTTCCAGAATCTCCGGGTATTTGTCCATTTCCCGCCGAAACTGCTCCACGAAGCGATTGGCATTGACATTATTGCCCTGGTTGGTCTGAATCACCACCAGCTGGTCCTGGTTATAACCCAGTTCCTTGGTGGCAAGGAAATTCATCTGCCGGAGCATGATCAGGCTGCTGATGATCAGGATTCCGGACAAGGCATACTGGATCACGACAAGCGGACGGGTAAAACGGGCATTGACCTTGCCTGTCAGCTTTTTTAATACGCTGGTAGGATTCAGTCCCGACAGGTAAAGCGACGGATAGCTTCCTGCCAGTATGCCGATCAGGAATGCCACCAGGAGCCCGGTCCCAAGCATCCCGAGGGTCGTGCGGATATCCAGGGAAATGTCTTTGCCGGTAAACTCATTAAAATCAGCCAGGAACAAATAGACCAGTCCGGTGGCCAGTACCAGCGAGATAACCGCCAGCAGTACGGCCTCCAGGGTGAATTGGGTAATGAGCTCACTGCGCTGCGCCCCGATCGACTTGCGAATGCCTACCTCGCTGCGCCGGTTGGCCGAAGAAGTGAGTGCAAGTGAAATATAATTAATGCAGGCAATGATCAGAATTAGAATGCCCAGTCCGCCCAGGATGTACGCATATTGCGGATCGCTGCTTCTGGTCCAGGAAATACGCGTATCCAGGTGGATATTCTCAAAGTTATTCAACTCAAGGGTGAGCATCGCCACATCTTCGGGCACGCTGTATTCTTTGCGCTGTTTCTCCAGGTTTTCACCGAGTAGCCGGTCAATGATCCCGGCGAGTCCGCTCTCCACCTCCGCCGGACGGGACCCGGGCTCCAGTTGTACAAAAAGCGGGGTATTAAAGTTTTGCCAGCGGTCAAGGTTGCGTTCATAGTACGGCCTGTTCTGTTGCTGCACCAGCATCCCGTAGTCCAGGCTTGAATTGGTGGGGGCGTCTTCCAGTACCCCGGCAACTGTCATCAGCTTATCTTCCCCGTTCAGGGTAATGATCAGCGTTTTGTCAAGCGGATCCTCCTCCCCGAATATTTTACCGGCTATACTTTCCGTCAGCACCACATGATGCTTCTCCGTCAACAGATCCGTTTTGTCGCCAGCCAGAATGTGAAAGCTGAACATCTCAAAAAAATCCGGATCCACAAATGTAATGGGCTCCGACATCACCTCGTCTTCATACCGTATCGCCACATCACCGTAGGCATTGTAGCGGGTGGCTCGTTTCACCTGGGGGATTTCTTCCAGGACCACATCGCGCAAACCGGTCTGAAGCCAGGCAGAATAATAAAAGGGATCGTCCGAATCCACGTCACGCCAGGTGTCATAGGCCTTTTCCTCCACCCGATAGATGGACGAACTGTTAGTATGAAACGTATCAAAACGCCTTTCATCCTGTATGAACAGGAAGATGAGCATGCAAAATGCAATGCCGATACTCAGGCCGACCGCATTGATCAGCGAATACATTTTTCGTTTAGCCAGGTTACGCCCGGCAATCGTGAGATAATTTGACCACATGTTGTTATTGAGTAAGTGAAAAGAATAATTGTTTCGGAGAATGATGCCCGGACGGAAAAACCGGATCACGTTCCAGGTAAACCGTAACCTGGCCCGCCGCAGCCCCTGTGTTTCCACATCTTCATCAAATGCTTCATACAGATCACCCAGAATGCCTTCGGCCAGGGCTGGCGGACAAAACCATTCCAGGAACCGGACGGCCCGTTTCGGTGGCTCCGGCAGATTCATGCCCCTCCGATTTTAAATTCAGGCAATAATTTCCAGAGTTTCATGCGGCTTTCCTGTACGTCCCGCAATACGGCCATCCCGGCATTGGTAATCAGGAAAAAACGCTTTCTGCGTCCGCCGCGCGTGGCGGTGGCGCCGCCCATTTCAGACTTTACAAGCCCTTTATCCTCAAGCCGGTAAAGGGTTACATGTACGGCACTCAGGTTTACCTTTCGCCCGATTTGACGGTCGAGCTCTTCTACAATGGCATTTCCATAGGCTTCCTGACCAAGGATTCCAACCATGGTGAGAATCAGTTCTTCAAATTCGCCAAGGTATGATTTGTTCATTTGTATATAAATTGTAAAACAAATATAAAATTAAAATTCTCAAATTTCATAATTTGTTTTAAACATTCTTCTGTCCTGATTGTCTGAACTGCGACACCTCCCTTTCATTGGTAATGCGTAATATTGTCTTGTGAAGTCGTTTCGACCCGCCATATTGTTTTTCAGCTACTCGGTCGCCCGGCAGGCCCGGATGAAGCGATGGTTTGGCGATGACCAGTCCAGGAATGAAGGTCTGGCCCACCGGCTGATCTCCCGTTCATTGGCTGTACTGCGTCGTTCCGGATTACCGGTATTTCATTTCGATGAGGGCAGGCAGCAGGGTGATTCGTTTGGCGAGCGCCTGGGCAATGCCTGCACCGAACTGTTCACGCAGGGGTTCGATGCAGTAATTGCCGTGGGAAATGACAATCCCGGTATTCACCACACCAACTGGGAGGAAGTGGTACAGGCCCTGGAGTCAGGCATGCCGGTTTTAGGTCCTGATAAACGCGGAGGTGTATACCTCATTGGTCTGACCCGATCTATGCATGCCGGGGGATACCTGGAGAATATTCCATGGAATTCCAGGTGCGTCAGGCAGCACCTGCAAAACAAGGGTCAGGCGTTCATGCTGACCGAACAACGGGATCTGAACACAGGCAGAGACCTGTGGCTCTTTCTGAATGAATCCGCTTCACATCACTGGTTAACGGGCTTCTTCAGAAGTCCCGTTCCTTCGCCCTTATCGCACCGTCACCAGCTACCTGGTGTGGTGGCAGGGACCCACACCCTGAGAGGTCCGCCTGCGTAAGAATCTGCCCCCGACGTAGTATTCTTCATTCTTCAAACTTTACCTATGAGAAAATTTATTTTGCAGGCCATTATCCTGATGCTGCCTGTTGTATCCTTTGCCCAGGCTTCACTGGTCATTTCCGTGGTGGACCAGGATAACAAGCCGGTTCCCAATATGCCCCTGTGGCTTACAAATACCGATATTGGCTATTCTTCGAGCCATGTAACCAATGATCTCGGAAAAGTAACCGTTACCTCCCTTTCCACCTCGGGCTATTACGAAGCTGACATCCCGGCCGGTGAGTTTTACAAACAGGCAGTCCTCGGACCGGTATCCCTTTCCAGCGACAAGGTGACCTCTATAACCATGGTGTTGTATGAACGTGTGGCCCAACTCGGGGAAGTGATTGTCAGTGCGGATACCTACCAGTCGATCAATGAGACCGACGCTGAGGTGGCGTCACAACTTGACCGCAAGGAGATCGAGCAATTGCCGGTGGAAGGTCGCGATGTGACCCGCACCCTTTACCGGTTGCCAAATATCACCCAGGCCACCGGGTTTTTTCCGGAAGCACCTAATGTATCGATAAATGGTGCCAATTCGCTTTATACCAATTACCAGATCGACGGACTTGATAATAATGAAAACTTCCTGGGGGGTCAGCGTTTTGCCGTACCCGTCGGGTTTGTGCAAAACATCACAGCCCTGACCAATAACTTCAGTGCGGAACACGGATTAACCTCCAACGGCATTATCAATATTACCTCAAGGTCAGGTACGAATACCCTTCAGGGTGAGGCTTTTTACGTGCTGCGGCCAGGTCCGGCCCTCGATGCTTCCTCTCCCTACGCGCAGCGGGATTTATCAGGAAACCAGGTGAAGGACGGCTTCCGGAGGCATCAGGCAGGATTTGCCTTCGGTGGACCAATCGTACGCGATCAGACTTTCTTTTTCCTGAATGTGGAGCATACGACCGATATAAAAGATAATCTTTTGAATTCTCCGCAGCTGGGCGTCAATGAGACGGTTCGGGGTAACAATTCATTTACCTATCTGTCTGCCAAGGTCGATCATCAGTGGACCAGGAATTTGCGCACTTCGGTCAGGGCGAATGTAGGCCTGGTCGATATTGAACGCCAGGGAGGCGGACTGGAGGGTGGCGTTTCCTTTCCTTCTGCCGCCAGTACCCAGGACCGGAACAGCCTCAACCTGGCCGTCAGGAATTCCTGGCGGACAGACTCCTACACGATGGATCTCAATTATCAGTATGGCAGGTTCCGGTGGAACTATGCCACGCCGTCCAATACAGGGTCTCCCAATGTAACGGTACTCGATCCTTCCGAACAAACAATAGCAGTCACTGGCCATCCGGGGTTTGTATTTGACGAGAATGAAGTAACGCAGGTCATTCAGCATTCAGTCAGAAAACAACTTGGCAAGCACGGTCTGAAAGCAGGCTGGCAATTCCGGACCAGTGCCTTCGAATTATTCGGCGGCGGTAATCCTGATGGGAGCTATCTTGTGCGCCTGACCCAGGCACAACTTGATGATCTGGCCGGATCAGGGATCGGATCTGCCCTGACTCCCGGTGACTTGCCGGCCGATACAGAGGTATTAAATTATGGCGTGGAGCTTCAGCCCAATTCTTTTTTCAAGCGCCAGAATATTATAAGTCTGTACCTGGATGACCAGATTTATGTTTCTTCCGCACTTACGGTCAATCTGGGTGTGCGCTACGATTACGATAATCTCAGTAAGGGAGGAGGTACGGAAGGAGATTTTAATAATATCGCTCCCCGTCTCAGTGTCAACTATAAACTCAGTGAAAAAAGTGCGCTCCGTGCCGGATATGGCATATACTATGACAAGATACTGTATGCGGTGTACAGTGATGCCCTGCAGTTCAGCAGCACAAGCACTGGCTTCCAGGCGCAGATCCGGGCTCTTGTGGACCAGGGTATTCTCCCTCAAACCACGGAAATAAGCCGGGTGACTAACGAGGGTAACCTCGTGGCCAACGTGGGTAATGTAGACTATCTGCAGGGTCCGTCTGCCGACGAGCTTCAGGGACAGAGAGAAAACATCTTTAGTAATGAACTAAGGATTCTCAATCCTTCCGGATATGAAAACCCTTACAGTCATCAATTCATGATCGGCTATCAGCGAAAGCTGAATGAAAATACCCTGTTCTATGCAGATCTGATGCACAATCGTTCCTATAACCTGTTTCGGCTCCGGGACCTGAATGCCCCGGCACCCTATCCGGTGGAGGATGGTAATGTGGTGGTGAGGCCGCCCTCACTGGCTGATCAGACCCGGCCGGTTCCGATCCTCACCGACCCTCAGGGTCCGTATGCCACGATTGACGGGGAACAATACCGGGATGTGGCCCGTTCTGTGGTCATGTCGGAAACGGCGGGAAGGTCAAATTACTACGCGGCCAATTTTACATGGCAGAAGGAGCGGGGACAGTCCGACTTCGCCTACCGGTTTATGTACACGTTGTCATTCCTGGAGAATAACACAGAGGATATTAACTTCCGGGCGATGGACAGTAATGATTTTGAGTCTGAATGGGGCCCGTCTGTGAATGATCGCCGGCATTTACTGAACGGTATTGTGAACTGGTTTCCGCTGGATGGATTTACTGTTACACTCGCTGCACTCATTCAAAGCGGCCAGCCCATTAACCGGGTTCCTGATGCAGAACTTTACGGAACTACCGACCTGAACGGAGACGGTCGCAGTTTCAGTGATGCCTATGTGGGCAATAATGACCGGTCTCCCGGTGAAAGCCGAAACAATGACCGTCTGCCGTGGTCGAATACGTTTGACCTGAGTGTTTTTTACCAGCTTCCGGTTTCTTCAGACAGCCGGATTGAGATAGGAGCGTATGTATTTAATTTGTTCAATGCGGAAAACCTGAGCGGGTATGCCAATAATGCGACGCAAAGTAACCAGATCCAGCCGGGTCCCAAAGATTCCGGCGTGTTGATCCGGCGAAATGCAGCTCCTCCCCGCCAGTTCCAGTTCTCCGTCAGATACCTGTTGCGATGAGAAGGAAAAATGATTTTGACCATGTGGAATCCCTATACTGGGTATTTACCCAGTTGTGCAATGACCAGTGTGATCATTGTTACAACATGTCCGGTCCGCAGGGCAGCCGCATGACCGAAGAAGAGTGTATGCAGGTCATTGATAATATGCCCTCCAGGGTCGACCGCCTGATTCTTTCAGGAGGTGAACCGCTCGCAGAAAAGCAGTTATTGTATACCATTCTTGACCGGCTGAAGGAAAAATACGGTAACCGGACTCAGCTCATGCTCCAGACCAACGGCGACCTGCTGACCGGCGATATCCTGGATACGCTGATCAGTAAAGGTGTCACCCGCTTCGATATTGCCAGCATTGACCGTTATCACAAAGCGGCGGGAGGGAGGCTGATGGAACTTGCCTCTCTGTTTGAATCGAGAAATGTGAACGGTCACGAAAAAGACCCCCTGGTCAGAAAAGAAAATTATCTTCATAGTTATCCGCTCAGCTGGGGGTACTGGGGGGCAACGGAAGATATGTGGCTTGGTGGGAACTGGGCCAGGGGAAGGGCCCTGAAAAAAGGCATATGGAAAAAGGACCCTGATCATAACTTTTGTGCAATCCTGTCAGGTGCCATTGGTTTTTTAAACGGGGGTGACGGTATTCCGCAGGAGATATCCATCCAACTCTGGCAGATTAACCCCTGCTGTCCGGGTACCTGGGAGCCCATAGGGGACGCACGCACCGAGCGGGTTGGTGAAGTGCTTTCAAAGGTAGCCGATCACCCGGTGTTTGAAAAGCTGGATGCCGGAGACCCGTATGGAATGGGAGAATCGCTGGGGATATCCAGGGAACACGCACGGAAACGGTGCGGCGAACTCGGGAATGTATGCCTGTGGTGCGATGAATTTTTCAAGGACCACTTCTCTGTTAAGAAAATGGCCCCCCGGTCGGACAACGCGTGATTCTGCGTTATTCTATCTCAAAACTCTCCCCGAGCTCGGGCATAATGATCGTATTGAACCCCGCCTCCCGAAGTGCGTCAGCGAGTGGTTCCTGGCGGTCTCTTTCCCCGTGGACAAGCAAAATCTTTTGCAAAGTCCCCCGGTCCATCGGACGAAGAAAATCAAGTAATTCAGGCTGATCGGCATGTCCGCTGAAACTATCCATGATCTCAATGGCAGCCCCAACCCTGAGTTCTTTACCGAATAGGCGGATAGATTCAGGTTTCTGCCTGATCACCGCGCCAAGTGTACCCGGGGCACAGAAGCCAACTACCAGTAAGGTATTGGAAGGGCTTTCAATATGGTTGAATATATGGTGCCTGATCCTCCCGCCCGACATCATCCCTGAGGCGCTGATAATGATGGCCGGTCCGGACAGGTCGTTCAGTTTCTTGGATTCTGAGGCCGCACGGATGTATTTCAGGTTGTCAAACCCGAATGGGTTGGCATCGCGGGTCATATAGTCAAGCAGGTCCCGGTCATAACATTCCGGGTGGGCCACGAATATTTCTGTGGCGTTAACTGCCAGCGGCGAATCTACAAACACCGGAACATGTGGCAGTTTTCCGGAAGTTTCCAGTTTGTCAAGCATATATACGATTTCCTGCGTACGGCCCACGCTGAAGGCCGGAATCAGCAGCTTTCCCTTATTCTCCACACAGGTTCGCCGGATAATGGAGAGAAATTCATCCTGGTCATCCGGTGAATCTTCGTGTTTTTCACCCCCATAGGTTGACTCGCAAATAAGAAGATCAAGTTGTTCAGGCATGGGTTGAGGATCGCGAAGTATCGGTCGGGACGGCCGCCCCACATCCCCGCTAAAGCCAATCATTTTTTGTCCTGACGGGGTTTGAATGCGCAAGGTAACCGTGGCGCTACCCAGGATATGACCGGCATCCCTGAACAGGACTTCCACCTCCGGGCTGATCCGGTACCACCGGTTATAACCGATCCCTACAAATTGCCCAAGCGCCATTTCGGCATCCCCGGCCGTGTAAAGAGGTGCTACCTCCCGGCCGGGATTACGCTTGTTCTCATAGGCAGCATCCTGCTCCTGGATGTAGGCACTGTCCATCAGCATGATCGCACAGAGATCGCGCGTTGCAGAGGTACACAGGATGTCTCCCTGAAATCCATCGGAGCAGAGTTTGGGAATACGCCCGGAATGATCAATATGGGCATGGGATAAAACCAGGCAGTCTACCGTTGAGGGGTCAAACAACCATTCTTCATTAAACCGGATGAAATCTTCCTCGCTTCCCTGGTACAGTCCGCAGTCAAGCAGCAGGGTATACCCGTTATCGAGTTCCAGTAAGTGACAACTACCGGTTACTGTGCCGGCTGCACCGCAGATTGTTAGCTTCATGATGTTTTCGTATTCTTGACAGAAAGTCAGTAAATTAACCAAACCTGATGCCATTTGGAAAACGGTGGCAGATATATATGTAACTAATAACTCAGATTGGATGGAACGCATTAAGCTCAGGGACATAGATACCGGGCCACCCCCGGATCTTACCGAAGATACCGTGGAGGAGGAATACGATAACCTGCGTCAGGAAATTGAAGACCGGCAGGAAATGATGCTCGCACAGGGAAAGTACAGCCTCCTTGTCATTCTCCAGGGAATGGATGCTGCAGGGAAGGACAGTGCAGTGAACAAGGTATTTTCAAAGGTAGGGCATGCCGGACTCCGGGTTCAGTCTTTTAAGAAGCCCACCGACCTGGAGATGCGCCATGATTTTCTCTGGCGGGTGCATTTCCACGTCCCGGCGGCAGGGATGATCCAGGTTTTTAACCGGTCGCATTACGAGGATGTGCTGATCCAGCGCGTGCACAGGTGGATCGATGAAGAAACGGTAAGCAAGCGATTTGATCATATTAATCATTTTGAAAGCCTGCTGAAGGATAGTGGTACGACGGTCGTTAAATTCTATCTTCATATCAGTAAAGACCAGCAGCTTAAGGAGCTCAATGAGCGCCTGGAAGATCCGGAGAAACATTATAAGCATAATCCTAATGACTTTAAGGAACGGGAATACTGGGAGGAATACATGCAGGCCTATGAGGATGTATTCTATCATTGCGGGCCCGGCAATCCCTGGCATATTATCCCGGCCGATGAGAACTGGTATAAGGAATTATGCATGGCCCGAATCGTTTGCGAGGCCCTCCGGAAGATGGACCTGGCCTATCCGCCGCTGGAAAATTCCAGCCAATAACTTCACTAAGTTGTAGAATAAAGTCTACATCGGTTCCGTAAAAACAAGGGTCTGATATGCTCAGGCTGATGGTATATAAATTGAAGTAGTTCATTAAAAAAAAGAGCTATGAAACGGATAACCAATATATTCCTGATCCTTTTTACCCTGTGGTTCTTTCATGGATGTGCGACCAATCCGGTCACCGGAAAGCGTGACCTGATGTTGCTGAGTGAAGAGCAGGAGATCGCCATGGGCCGCGAGGCCGACCCGCAGATTGTGGCTTCCATGGGATTGTATGACGATCAGGAGCTTCAGCAATTCATCGAAAGGAAAGGACAGGCCATGGCGCGTGTTTCCCATCGTCCCGACCTGCCTTATGAATTCAAGATTGTCGATACAGACGTGGTAAATGCATTTGCTGTACCCGGCGGATATATATACTTTACGCGGGGAATAATGGCGCATTTTAATAATGAAGCCGAATTTGCCGGTGTACTCGGCCATGAAATTGGCCATGTAACTGCCCGTCACTCTGCCCGCCAGTACAGTAAGGCACAGCTGGCCAGCATCGGAATGGGTGTAGGGATGATCTTTTCAGATACTTTCCGCCAGTTCAGTGATTTTGCCGGACAGGGATTGCAGCTGCTTTTCCTGAAGTTTGGCCGGGACGCTGAACGGCAGTCTGACCAGCTCGGCGTGGAATATTCCACCAAAACCGGCTATGATTCCTACGAAATGGCCGGATTTTTCGAAACCCTTGACCGTATGGGTCCGCCTGACGACCAGGTGATCCCTACCTTTTTAAGCACGCACCCCGACCCCATCGAGCGTACACAGAATGTTCGTCGCCAGACTGAAAAATGGCAACGGAAGGAAAATCTTCAGGACCCGGAAGTCAACCGGAATTCTTACCTGAGGATGATCGACGGAATTGTATATGGTCCGGACCCACGCCAGGGCTACGTTGAGGATAACCGTTTTTATCACCCCGAGCTAAAATTCAAGTACGATGTACCTGCCAACTGGCTGGTACAGAATTCACCGCAGCAGGTTCAGATGGCACCGCGCGATGGCAATGCCATCATGGCGCTTACCCTGGCACAGGGCAGCAGTCCCCGGGAGGCGGCATCGCAATTTATCCAGCAATACGAACTGACTTCCGAGGCCTCCTCCGAAACCACTGTGAATGGTTTCAACGCCTTTCGCGGGATTGCCAGTCAGAGCGACCAGCAAGGAAATGTGGTAAGGGTATTGTATTACTTTATCCAGGACGGAGAGCGTATTTACTTTATGTACGGGGCCACTTCCGGACAGGATTTTGATGCATTCCAGCCCATATTTTCCCGAAGCATCACCAGCTTTTCACGGCTGACGGATAGCCGGTATATCAACCGGAAACCGACCAGGATCAATATTCGGGAAGTGCCCCATCAGGGCAACCTTAAAGGGATATTGACCAGCTTTGGTATGCCGGCAGAAGACCTCGATGAGCTTGCCTTGATTAACGGCATGCAATTGACAGACCAGGTCAGCGCCGGGACCCTGATCAAGACCTTTACTCAGAACTAAGCAGGTCGTTCAAATCATTTGTCATCACGAACATTCGACGTATATTTGTGTTTCTTAAAAAAACAAACGCAAAATGGTCGAAGATAAACTGAAATATAAAGTAAAAGACATCAATCTGGCAGCGTGGGGCCGCAAGGAAATCGAACTGGCAGAGGCCGAAATGCCCGGACTGATGGCTATCCGTGAAGAATTTGGGGCTCAGAAGCCATTGAACGGCGCACGTATCGCCGGTTGTCTCCATATGACGATCCAGACTGCCGTTCTGATTGAAACGCTGGTCGACCTTGGTGCAGAGGTCCAGTGGTCGTCCTGTAATATATTCTCCACCCAGGACCACGCTGCGGCCGCTATTGCTGCCGCCGGTGTTCCTGTATACGCGTGGAAAGGTATGACCGAGGAGGAATTTGACTGGTGTATCGAGCAAACCCTGGTCTTTCAGGATGGAAAGCCTCTTAATATGATCCTTGACGACGGTGGTGACCTTACCAATATGGTACTTGACCGTTATCCCCAGTATGTCGACGGGATAAAAGGTATTTCAGAAGAAACAACTACCGGTGTTCTGAGACTGATAGAGCGTGAACGCAAAGGAACACTTGCTCTTCCCGCGATCAATATCAACGATTCAGTAACCAAATCGAAGTTTGACAATAAGTACGGTTGTAAGGAATCCTGTGTGGATGCCATTCGCCGGGCTACCGATATCATGATGGCAGGGAAAGTGGCTGTGGTCGCTGGCTATGGCGATGTCGGAAAAGGATCTGCCGCCTCTCTCAGGGGAGCAGGAGCACGGGTGATCGTAACCGAAATCGATCCCATATGCGCCCTTCAGGCTGCCATGGATGGCTATGAGGTGAAGACCATGGACAGCGCTGCGGAAGAAGCTGATATCGTGGTGACAGCTACCGGAAACAAGGATATTGTTGTCGGACGTCATTTCGAGAAACTCCGTGACAAGGCCATTGTATGTAACATAGGCCATTTTGATAATGAGATCGACGTGGCATGGCTGAAAAAGAATGCCGTACGCGATGAGATCAAACCCCAGGTGGATAAATTCACCCTGTCAGACGGTAAAGATATCATTCTACTGGCTGAAGGAAGGCTGGTCAATCTTGGATGTGCCACCGGTCATCCATCTTTTGTAATGTCGAATTCCTTTACCAACCAGGTCCTGGCCCAGATTGAACTCTGGAAGAACACAGATCAGTACGAAAATAAGGTGTATACATTGCCGAAACATCTTGATGAGAAAGTGGCCGCGTTACACCTGAAGAAAATCGGGGTCGAACTCGAAACGCTAACCAGGGACCAGGCCGAATATATCGGGGTGGAAGTGAAAGGACCTTTCAAATCCGATGCCTACCGCTACTAGGTTCCGCACATTGAAGGAAAAAAACAGGGCCCGGATGATTTTCCGGGCTTTTTTTATGTGAGGTTGCGTTCGTCGTAGGGAACAAATTCACCCAGCTCAAGGTAGCGCTTCAGTATTCTCAGGTACATGGCCCAGCAGTAGGAGGAAGTCCGGAAATGATCATTCACTTCATCCCAGCCAGTGTGTGAAAACTGAATACTGATACTATGTGATTCCTTTCGGAGAAGGAATTCGATCCGGGTTCCTTCCCAGTCCTTGTCTGCCTCGGTGATTTCATACCGGACCAGCTCATCCGGACTGTATTCAGTCATACGGGCCTTCCAATTGTATTCTTCAGAAAAGCCAAGGGAGAAAATTTCACCCTCGCCGGGAGTGCCTGAACAGCGATCGGTCCACCAGGCATCAAGTCCTTCCGGCGTACTGACAGCATGAAATATGTCCTTTAGGGGGGCTTTGACTTGAAGTGTATGAGTTATATCCGCCATAATTCACAACATCTTTGCACGGATAAATTACCTCTATTCCCGGTATAATTCAAACTCTACCCGTCGGTTCAGGCGCTTGTCCGCGTCTGTTTTTTCTTCAACGATCGGCCTTGAACTGCCAAATCCGGTAGCGGAAATCCGCATTTCAGGTACTTTACCGAAATATACCAGGTATTCTTTAATGACATCGGCACGGTCCTGCGAAAGTTCGAGGTTGGCATCTTCACGGCCGTCCGAATCTGTATGCCCGGAAATGCGCAGGTTGAATTCCGGGTTATCCAGCAGGAAGTCGGCCAGTTTGTCCAGGTCACCGTACATGTAGGAAGACAACTGGGAGCTTCCCTCTTCAAACTCCACACTTTCAAACTTCATTCGGCTTGAAATAGGGGAGGTTGTTTTATGGAACTCGGTGGCGCCGTTCAGGTAGAACAGCTCTTCAATCCGGAAGAACTCATCCCCCTGAAGGATCAGAAGGTAATTATTGTTATTAATCAGGTTAAACTCAAAGGAACCGTCGGGCCGGAGGAATTTGGGGGCTACCTCGATACCATTGTCAAGATCGATAATGGAAACAATTCCTTTAAACGGCTTGCCATTCTCCTCATTCAAAAGCGAGCCGGTGACCTTGGTATTGGCCAGGGGCTGTGCGCCCATGGGTAGCGGAAAGGAATACAGATCCAGGTTGGTCATCCGGTCTCCCTCCGAACGAGCGTAAAACAGGTCTTCCGATTCGCTGTCAATAGTAAAATAGAATTCACTCCCGATACCATTGACCAGCGGACCAATATTCTGGGGCTCTCCCCACATTCCGCTTTGATAATAGGCTTTATAAATATCAAATTCACCAAAATTCAGGTTGTGGCCATTCGAACTGAAATACAGCACGTTGTTGGTGTAATGATAGAACGGACTGACATCCGACCCGCGCGAATTGATAATGGGTCCCATATTTTTTGCTTTCGACCAGCCGTTTTCCGTACGGATGCTGTAGTAAATATCGGCCAGACCAAAACCCCCGATACGGTCGGAGGCAAAATAAAGCGTATCTTCCGAATGGCTCAGGGATGGGTGGGAATCCCAGGCCACACTATTGATATTCTCCCCCAGGTTGACCGGCCGGGCCCAGGTACTGTCATTCGTCATAGTACTTACAAACAGGTCACAGTCGCCGTAAGAATCCGGGGAATTACAGCGGGCAAAAAAGAGCGTCTTTCCATCCCTTGACAGGCATGCAGACCCTTCGTTGTAGCGGCTGTTTACCCCCCGCAGACCGACTGCCGGTGTCCAGTACCCTTCATCCTCCCGGGAAACATACAGGTCTTCATTCTCCACGGGATCAACGCCAAGGAAATCGGCATCCCGCTTGGAGGTGAAGATGAGCAGGCTTTTGGAGGAAGACAGGGCAGGCCCGTAGTCAGAAGCTTCGGAATTGACATCCGGCCCCATATTCAGGAGCACACTGCGCGGAGGCTGCAGGGTATCCACTTCCTTGCGGTAATCCACGAGTTCGTAATAAAACTCAAGCGGCACGTAGTAATCTTTATCATTGACCGTCAAAGAGTCATACTGGAGCGCAATCCGGCTCACATCAATATCGTCGCGGTGATGACGGAGAACCAGTTTGTACAGCAGGATGGCTTCCGAACGATTCCCGTATTTTTCTGTCAGGGTAGCCAGTCGCCAGAGCAAATGGGTATCCCGGTAAAAATTCATGATCCCGAAATTTGCCACATAGTTTCGAAGTACAGGGTACAGGTCTTCCCAATCCTTGTTATTCTCCATCTGGCGGATAGACCTCAGCGTCTTCGGATCTTCGTAATAACCCAGCTGATTTACATTCGGAAATCGAAAAAGTTCGGAGGCAGCGTACGTTGAAACGGTATCATTGAGCGAAAGCGTT
The DNA here is from genome assembly GCA_964563925.1 of uncultured Roseivirgaceae bacterium. Taxonomy (GTDB): domain Bacteria; phylum Bacteroidota; class Bacteroidia; order Cytophagales; family Cyclobacteriaceae; genus JAUILA01. The sequence goes on from CAZLZD010000042.1 coordinate 24,285, forward strand.
CCCCCTGACTTGACGCGGGTCTTGTCTTTTTTTTGTGCAATGACGGTGCTCGGGAGAATGATCACCAGCCACAGGAAAATAATTTTACCTATGTTACCTACCTTCAAATAGCCGCTCCATTATATACCAGTAATAAAGATGTTATAAAAAACCATTTTTATCAAGAATCCAGAAATAACCTTTTTTTTGGCACATGTATTGACAAGTATAGGATAATTAAATTAACCCTCCGATTGGGCGGGTTTTATGTCATATTGACATATTTGTAAGAGATAAATTGACATGATTCATGTTCAGATCGATAATATTGTCTGATTTAGTGGAAGAACAAACGGATGATCTAATACAATTGATCAATCCTGAAGAGGAACTGGAAAATCAGAAAGACGACCTGCCCACTGAAATGGGTATTCTTCCGATAAGAAATACCGTCCTTTTTCCCGGGGTGGTTATTCCCATCACAGTGGGTCGTCAGAAATCCATCCGCCTCGTGAAAAAGGCATACAAGGGAAACCGCATTATCGGGGTGGCCGCGCAGAAAAATGATAAGAACGATGATCCCGGCATGGATGATATCTATCCGCATGGCACCGTAGCCAAGATCATCAAGATGCTGGTCCTTCCCGATGGCAACACCACCATCATTATTCAGGGCAAAAGCCGTTTCATTCTGGATGAAGTACTGACCGAGGATCCTTTTATCCGGGCCAGGGTAAAATTACTGTCCAGTGATTTTCCGGAAATGTCCAAGAAAGAGACAAAGGCGATTGTGCAGTCCCTCAAAGATGCGGCCAGCAAAATCCTCAAGCTCAACCCGGAAATTCCGCAGGAGGCTCAAATGGCCCTGGATAATATCCATAACCCGACTTTTCTTACCCACTTCCTGTCTTCCAACCTGAATGTGGATGTGAGCGATAAACAGAAACTCCTGGAAATCGATGACGGGATGGAACGGGCTACCTTGTTGCTGGAATACATGCATAAGGATATCCAGCTGCTTGAGCTTAAGAATGATATCCAGCAAAAGGTCCATACTGACATAGACCAGCAACAACGGGATTATTATCTGCGCCAGCAAATTAAGGTATTGCAGGATGAGCTTGGCTTCGACGGGCCTGATAAGGAGCTGGACATGCTGCGTAAGCGGGGAGAGGCCAAGGCCTGGCCGAAGGAAGTGAAGAAACATTTTGAGAAGGAGATCGACAAGATCAGCCGGATCAATCCTGCTGCAGCCGAGTATCCGGTCGCCATGAACTATGTGGAATTCATGCTGGACCTGCCCTGGCAGGAGTTTACAGAAGATAATTATGACCTGAAGCGTGCACGGAAGATCCTCGACAAGGATCATTTCGGTATGACGAAGGTCAAGGACCGGATCATTGAATTTCTGGCGGTGCTCAAGCTTAAAAAAGAGCTGAAGGGACCGATTTTGTGCTTATACGGCCCTCCTGGGGTGGGTAAGACATCGCTAGGAAAGTCAATTGCCCGCGCACTGAAAAGAAAGTACATACGGATGTCGCTGGGTGGCGTGCACGATGAGGCGGAGATCCGGGGTCACCGTAAGACCTATGTGGGCGCCCTGCCGGGCAAGATTATCCAGAATCTTAAAAAAGCCGGATCGGCAAACCCCGTATTCATTCTCGACGAAATTGACAAGGTAAGTTCGGATTTCAGGGGCGACCCGGCTTCGGCATTGCTGGAGGTCCTTGACCCTGAACAAAACAGTGCTTTCGTTGATAACTACCTGGAACTGGAGTACGACCTTTCCAAGGTGCTGTTTATCGCGACCGCCAATTCTCTCGACACGATTCATCCTGCCCTGCGTGATCGTATGGAGGTGATTGAGATCAACGGGTATACCACCGATGAGAAAGTGGAAATAGCCCGGAAGCACCTGGTGCCCCGGCAGATCAAAGACCATGGGCTTAAGCGTGGAGATGTTAAATTCTCAAAGAAAACGCTGGTCAGGCTCATAGAAGGCTACACGCGGGAATCCGGAGTTAGGAACCTGGAACGCGAAATCGGATCCATTGTACGGAGTATGGCAAAATCTGTGGCCATGGATGAGGAGATCACCCCGGATATCAGTCCGGAAGACATCGGACAAATCCTTGGTTCGGTCAAGTTTGACAAGGAATTTTACCAGGGCAACGACATCCCCGGTGTGGTTACCGGCCTCGCCTGGACTCAGTCGGGCGGGGAAATCCTCTTTATTGAATCCAGCCTCAGCAAAGGAAAGGGCAAGCTTACGCTCTCAGGCCAGCTCGGGGATGTAATGAAGGAATCGGCCATGGCGGCCATATCCTACCTGAGGGCCAATGCCGACAAATTGTCCATTGATCATCGTGCATTTGATCAGTATGACCTGCACGTGCATGTGCCAGCCGGGGCTGTCCCGAAAGACGGTCCTTCTGCCGGAATTACCATGCTAACCTCCCTGGCGTCTATTTATACGCAGCGCAAAGTGAAGTCACGCCTGGCCATGACCGGTGAGATCACCCTTCGGGGAAAAGTTTTGCCGGTGGGTGGTATCAAGGAAAAAATCCTGGCCGCACGCCGGGCCGGCATACGGGATATCATCCTGTCTTCACGGAATGAGAGGGACATTAAGGAAATTGATGACAGGTATGTCAAAGGCCTCAGGATCCATTATGTGGATCATGTGGAGCAGGTTCTTGACCTGGCCCTGCTTTCTCAGAAAGTGAAGGACCCTTTGCAGTTTTCATTTGATGAGCCCGTTCAGAAGACGTAGATTCACTGCATGAAAGGGATCCTGTCGGTTTGCATCACTATGCTTTGCCTTACGGCAGGCGCACAGGATCGGGGTATTTATCGTTTTCTGGACATTCCTTCACACGCCCGCCTGGCGGGAATGGGAGGATACCTGATTTCTTTACCGGGTGAGGATGTGAACCTGGTTTCATCCAATCCGGCGCTGGCACTGGACACGTTAAATGGTCAGGCTGCCTTCAGTTATCTTTCCTATTTTGCCGGGACCAGCAAGGTGATGATGGCATATCAGGATCAGGTCAGGGGCAGCGGCCCCTGGTTCATCGCGGCGGAACGGATTGGTTACGGGGATTTTAGCACGTATGATCCGGCCGGCCAATATACCGGGGAGTCAGAGGCTTCCGAATCCATGCTAATGATTGGCAGGGCCCATCGTCAGGGAAATTTTTCGATGGGTGCTTCCCTGAAGCTGGTTTCTTCCTCCCTCGCCGGGTATACGGCAAATGCCCTCATGGTTGACCTGGGAGGTGTTTTTATTCATCCGGACCGTCAGCTGAACCTGGCCCTGGTGATTAGGAACCTGGGGATCCTGCTCGATGATTACGAGGAAGGTACCGAGAGTAGCCTTCCGTTTGACGTGCGGGCCGGGGTCACCTTTAAGCCGGAATTTATGCCGTTCCGGTTTTCGTTTACCGCCTACCGGCTGAGTACCTGGAACGATTCCGCGACCGGGGAAGAGGACCCGGGAACGGCGGATGAGATATTCAGGCACCTGAACGTAGGTGCTGAACTGCTGCTGAGCCAGAATGTGAACATCCGTTTTGGCTATAACCATTTAATCCGGCAGGAGTTAAGATTAGAAGAAACTTCAGGCATGGCAGGCTTGTCATTCGGGCTGATGTTTCGAGTAAAAGCATTTGAAATTGCCTATAGCCGCGGCGGGTATCATGCTGCGGGAGGAGCACATTCCTTTACCGTGAACGCAGATATGCACCGGCTATTCAGGAAGAACAGATAGGAGAATATATGACAACGATAGATAATTACTTTACGCCTCGTGAGATAGTTGAGGAACTTGATAAATACATAATCGGGCAGCATGATGCCAAGCGCAATGTAGCCATTGCCCTGCGTAACCGATGGCGCAGGATGCGCGTCCGGGATGAGATCAAAGGAGATATTGTACCTAATAATATTTTGATGATCGGTGCGACCGGGGTGGGTAAGACCGAGATCGCCAGGCGCCTGGCCAAGATCGCCAATGCCCCCTTTACCAAAGTGGAAGCGTCCAAATTCACGGAAGTCGGATACGTGGGACGGGATGTGGAAAGCATGGTCCGGGACCTGGTGGAGCAATCTGTAAACCTGGTGAAGGAAGAAAAGAAAAAAGAGGTGAGCGAACGTGCGGAAAAAATTGTGGAGGACATCATTCTTGATGCCCTGATTCCGCCCATTCGGAATACCCGTCCGGCTTCTGCCGGCTCCCCGTCCCCTCAGTCCGATGAGACCACCCCCCAGAACGATGCGGAGCTGAATGAGCGCACCCGGGAAAGGTTCCGTGAAAAGATCCGGAACGGCGAGCTGGAAGATCGCAAAATAGAGATCAATGTAAAGAAGCCTGTAAACTCAGGCATCGGAATGATCGGCGGAGGTATGATGGACGAATCCTCCATGATCAATCTCCAGGAAATGATCGGCGGGATGATGCCTAAAAAGGACAAGAAGAGAAAGGTGACGATTGCCGAGGCCCGCAAAATCCTCCTGGAAGAGGAGTCTTCCAAGTTGATCGACATGGACGAGGTGAAGGAGCAGGCAATCGAAAAGGCCCAGAATACCGGTATCATCTTCATCGATGAAATTGATAAGGTCGCCGGCGGATCCCGTAAGCAGCCGGGTGGCGGCGGACCGGATGTAAGCCGCGAAGGGGTGCAGCGCGACCTTCTTCCGATTGTGGAAGGAAGTACCGTGAGCACCAAGTATGGACTGATCAATACCGACCATATCCTTTTCATAGCGGCAGGGGCATTTCACGTGGCCAAACCATCCGACCTGATCCCCGAACTTCAGGGACGCTTCCCCATCCGCGTGGAACTGAACAACCTGACCGTGGAGGATTTTTATCACATTCTCCGGGAACCTAAAAATGCACTTACAAAGCAATATGAGGCCTTACTCAGCTCCGAAGAAGTGACACTTTCCTTCCAGGACGAAGCCCTGCGCGAACTGGCGCAGACAGCCTTTAAAATCAACAGCGAGGTCGAGAACATTGGAGCCCGCAGGCTCCATACGGTCATGAGCCAGCTCCTTAATGAAATCCTGTTTGATGTACCTGACAAGATCGGGCCCAATGCCCAGATCGTGGTCACCCGGGATATGGTGAAGGATAAGCTGGACGGACTGGTCAAGGATAAGGACCTGAGCGAGTTTATTTTATAAACAGCAGATGACCGGTGGAATAAATTTGCTAATAATTCTGTTGATTTCCAGTCAATATATTGATTAATTAGTGTCCTAATTAGTCTGATATGTTGGAGTGTCGGTGGTGCGCAAAGCTCATTTGTGCCTTTTTTATTATGGTTGCCTGCCCTGGTGTCGTTGCACAAAAGATTTGTGATGACGGCCGCTTGCTGGCTTCTGTTATTGAACGTCACCATCTTAACGGGCATATTCCGGATACCAGTTACCATCGCCGGGTTACCGGGAACTACATTGAATTACTTGATCCGCATCGGTTCCTCTTCCGGGACGCAGATTTAAAGGAGCTGAGGGCTGGTTTGCCGGTTATTTCACCGAACGGACTGATTTCCGGGTGCGATTTTGTCGCCAGGCATGTTGATTTGTACGTCGCATCCCTTCAGCGGGCACTGACTTTCCTGGATTCCCTTCATGCTACCGATATGCCTGACTATACAGCAGATACGCTGTATTTCAGTCTTGGGTCTGAAAAGATAACCGATCAGGATCCGTGGTTGCCTTATCTCCGTTTACAAACCCTGCTGGAAACGAATTCCCTTTACGAACTGGATGCAGATAGCCTCCAGGGTGATTATTCCTTTTTCAGGTCATTAATGGAACCTGCTTACAAAATGGTTATCGAGCGTGAAAAGTGCTTGTTGAACAAGCGCCTTGAAGATCCTGATAAACTGGCTGTAGAGCTGGAGAATGCCTTTCTTAATTCCCTGCTTTTAGCGACCGATCCTCATTCTGCCTACTTACCCCGGGAGAAACATGACATGATGATGAGTGACCTGTCAAGAAATGTATTGTCCTTCGGCATTGAACCTGATCAGGACGCTGATGGGAGCATTATCGTAGAGGCGCTTTTGCCCGGGGGTCCGGCCTGGGACAGCGGAATGATGAACGAGGGAGACAGGATCATCAGGATGACAAGTCAGGGAGCGGAGCATGATTTCACATGCGCAACCCTGAATGAAGTAATTGCCTTGCTGGGCCGGGATGATATCCGGGAAGCCACTTTTACAATCCGGAAATCCAGCCAGGATGTAAAGACGGTTGTTCTGTCGAAGGAAGTTGTAAATGTATTGTCGAATTCTGTGGAAGGGTACATTCTTTCAGGTAACAAAAAGATCGGCTACCTGGCCGTGCCCAGCTTTTTTCAGAGCGGTTCGGATGATGATCAGACGGGGGTTACCCACGACATCGCCCGGGAAATTCTCTACCTGCGGGATGAAAAGATTGAAGGCCTGATACTTGATCTCAGGTATAATGGAGGCGGTTCTGTTCAGGAGGCAGTGGAGCTGGCAGGATTATTTATTAACGAGGGCCCACTTTTCATAAGCCGTTCCGGCGATGACGATCTCACCCTGATTAAGGACCTGCATCGGGGATATGTGTATGGCGGACCAGTCATTGTGTTGCTGAACGGATACAGTGCCTCCGCCTCAGAATTGTTTGCGGCCGCCATTCAGGACCACAGACGCGGACTCGTCATGGGCAGTCAGAGTTTCGGAAAATCTACGGGTCAGGTGGTGCTGCCCTTGGACAAATCGGCTGCGTATGGCTATTCGTCACCGGAGATTTATAACCGGAGCCGAAATTTCCTGAAGATCACAACCACCCAGTATTACCGGCTGGACGGGACTTCCATTCAGCAAAATGGGGTAACCCCGGACCTTCCGCTTCCGGATGAACCGTTCATGCTTACTTTTCGTGAGAAGGATTTCAAAAATGCCATTTCAAGCGGCATGGTAAAAAAGAAGATATATTTTGATTTTCCTGATCCGCTTCCGGTCGAAGCGCTGAATGTACGTTTGGCACAAAGGCTTGCCGCCAATGGATATTTCAGTTGGCTGGAGGAAAATCAGAACCTTGCGGACAGCATCCCGCTGCATAGCGGCGAATTTTTTGATCTGATCTATGGTGGGCAGGAGGGTTTTGAATATTCAGGATCCGCTGACTTTGAGGTGCTTAATCATGAACTGATTGAAGGGATCTCCGGCCTGAATGAGAATATCAGCGGGCGCCATGAGGAACGCCGCGACGAAATTCAGAATGATCCTTATGTTAATGAAGCATTTCTAACGCTTAACGACTTAATCCAACTTAAATTAAAATAATGAAGGTACTTTTTACCCTTTTGTCAGCCCTTTGTATCACCATTCCTGCCCTCTCGCAGCAATACAATACCCCCGTCAGTTATATTGAGGTGATCAGCACAGAATATGATGCGATCAGTCAGCAAATGTGGGCCTACACGAAGGCTGCTGCCCATAAGAAAAGCGCAAGGAAAATTGAAAAAAGACGGACCGAGTTAACGGATATTATCAGGCAGGCTGAAAGCAGGATCAGGAAGATGCCGGCTTATAATGGTTCCACCTCATTGCGTGATTCCACGGCCAGGGCACTTCATTTAAGCTATCTGGTAATTGAGGAAGACTACGCCAAAATTGTTGATCTTGAGGAAGTGGCAGAACAATCCTACGACCTTATGGAGGCCTATTTGCTGGCCAAAAGGCTGGCCAACGAGAAACAATCAGCCGCCCATGAAACTATGTACGGTGAATACAGGAGGTTCTGTGCGGCAAATAATATACGGCTGGTAAAGGAGGATGAGGACAAGATCGCCAGGAACCTGAGGATTTCCGGAAAGGTATTCTCCTATTACAATGAGATTTATCTGATCTTTTTCAAAAGCAGCAAGCAGGAGGCTTACCTGACAGAGGCAGTAAACAGTATGGATCTCAATGCAATTGTGCAAAACCAGAATACGCTTCGTGACTTCTCAAAGGAAGGGATGGCTAAAATGATGAAAATCAAATCCTATGACGGCGACGGAAGTGTAAAGATTGCCTGCCAGGAGGCGCTGAAATTTTTTATCCGTGAGGCAGATCAGATGGATAACCTCATAAATTATATTAAAAAGCGTGAGGAGTTTGACCGGATCCGTGAGGCTGTGGAAAGCAAGAAGCCTAAAAATCGGACACAGGAAGATATTGATACCTATAACAAGAGTGCAGAAGATGTAAATTCCGCGCTGAATTTATACCAGGAATCGCTGGAGAAACTGAATAAGGATCGTACGGATATCTATGAAAACTGGAATAAGTCGTCAACCAGGTTTATCGATAAGCATGTGCCCTGATCAGCGATTTTTAGGATAATCAAAGAATACCTCTTCGCCTGAGCCAAATTGTACCTCGCTCCAGGAATCGATCTCGAACCGGCAAAGAACAATCCCGCAGGTCGGAATATTGTCAATGCCGGTATTATTCAGGGCATTGGCAAAATCAGTAAATCCCGGGTTATGGCCGAACATCAGCACGGTGCGCCAGGTATCATCGATTTCCCTGACCACCTTGAGAAGGGTGGAAGGACCTGCATGGTAGATTTCTTCATCCTCTTCAATTGCCTCTTCCGGGTAATCAATTTCTTTGGCAATGTGACGACAGGTGGTAAGGGCCCGGTTGGCAGGGCTCGAGAGCATAAGATCGGCGATCACCTGCCGCTGAGCCAGTCTTTTTCCCATCTCAGGCGCATCGCGTTTGCCCCGCTTATTCAGCGGCCGTTCAAAATCAGTGAGGGATGGATTGTCCCAGCTTGATTTTGCATGCCTTATCAGGTAAAGAAATTTTGCCATCAGGCTGTAAGTTTCTTGTAACGGATCCGTTTCGGAATCAACTCTCCCAGTCGTTCACGGCGATTTTCTTCATATTCCGTGAAGTTTCCATCAAACCAGGTCACCTGTGAATCACCTTCAAATGCAAGGATATGGGTACAGACCCGGTCGAGGAACCAGCGGTCGTGAGATATGATCACGGCACAGCCGGCAAAATTTTCAAGCGCCTCCTCCAGTGCTCTCAGGGTATTGACATCCAGGTCGTTTGTAGGCTCATCCAGGAGCAACAGGTTCCCGCCCTGTCGCAGCGCAATCGCCAGGTGAACACGATTGCGCATTCCCCCTGACAATTCCTTGATTTTCTTTTGCTGGTCCGTTCCGTTGAAGTTGAACTTGCTCACATACGCACGGCTGTTCATTTGCCTGCCACCGAGCTCGATTAATTCGTTGCCGCCCGTGATGGCTTCCCAAACCGTATCTTCAGGTTTCAGATCGTCATGTTCCTGGTCGACATAGGCAATTTCCACGGTCGGACCAACCTCAAACGTTCCCTGGTCAGGCTCGGCCTGGCCTGTGATCATTTTGAATAAGGTTGTCTTACCGGAACCATTGGGGCCGATCACTCCAACAATCCCCGCTTTTGGCAAATTGAATTCCAGGTTTTCATAAAGCAGTTTATCGCCGAAAGCTTTGGCAACCCCGTGGGCCTCAATTACCTTATCACCCAGCCTGGGTCCCGGGGGAATGAATAGTTCCAGCTTTTCTTCCCGTTCTTTTACCTCCTGATTCAGCAGTTTGTCATAGTTATTCAGTCGGGCCTTGGATTTAGCATGTCGTCCTTTCGGATTCATCCGTGCCCATTCGAGTTCACGCTGCAGCGTTTTCTGTCGCTTTGACTCTGATTTTTCCTCCTGGGCCAGGCGCTTCTGTTTTTGCTCAAGCCAGCTGCTGTAATTCCCTTTCCAGGGTATACCCTCGCCACGGTCGAGTTCGAGTATCCAGCCGGCTACATTGTCCAGGAAATAACGGTCGTGAGTAACCGCGATGACCGTCCCCTGGTATTGCTGAAGATGATGCTCCAGCCAATGGACGGATTCCGCATCAAGGTGATTGGTAGGTTCATCCAGCAGGAGAATATCAGGCTCCTGAAGCAATAACCTGCAGAGGGCCACCCGCCGTTTCTCCCCTCCGGAAAGCACATCCACGCGGGCATCTGCCGGGGGTGTGCGAAGTGCATCCATTGCCCGTTCGAGCTTGTTGTCCAGCTCCCAGGCGTTTGCCCGGTCGAGCTTTTCCTGCACCTTTGCCTGCCGTTCAATCAGATCATTCATTTTATCCGGATTCTCCAGGATTTCAGGCTCGGAAAACTTCAGGTTGATTTCCTCAAACTCTTTAAGCAGGTTAACGGTTTCCTGCACACCTTCTTCCACCACTTCCCGCACGGTTTTGTTTTTATCAAGTTCAGGTTCCTGCTCGAGCATCCCGATGGAATAGCTCCCGTCAAAGACCACCTCACCACGATAATCGTTGTCTTTTCCGGCGATGATCCTGAGAAGGGAAGACTTACCGGATCCATTCAGTCCGAGTACCCCGATCTTCGCTCCGTAAAAAAAGGAGAGATAAATATTCTTTAAAACGGTTTTTTGCGGCGGGTAGGTTTTTGTCACACCTGCCATTGAAAATATGATCTTCTTGTCGTTACTCATAGATACAAAGCTATTCCCTGAGATTGAATTCTTCAGGTATGCGGGGAATTTTTACGTATAAAAAGGTTACA
>CAZLZD010000043.1:0-33794 GCA_964563925.1 uncultured Roseivirgaceae bacterium
TGGGGTCCATTGCGTACGTAATTCCTGACAAACGCTTCTCCGGGTGAAAGAGAGGCCAGTTCCTTGTCGGGAATCTCCTCGTGCCAATGCTCCTGGGCTGCTTTGCGCTCCGGGTCCGCCGATTCATTCCAGGTCTGGTCGCGCCAGGCGGAATGCTCAGGTCCGAAATCAGGTGCGGTCCCAATCAGGACTACATGCGAAACATGCTCAGGGAATTTCTTGGCATATTCCAGGGCCATGAAGGAATGCCCGGAATGCCCGATTACCACTATCTTACCCAGCTTCAATTGGTCCCGGGCAAGCTCCATGTCATCCAGGATCTTGTCCAGTTCATAATCGGCATTGGTGCGCTCACCGTTTGGCGGCACAAATCCGCGATGGTCCAGGTAGATCATTTTCAGGTGCTGATGAATATTCTCTGAAAATGTTCGCGGGTAATACTCCGAGCTTCCGATCACCAGGGCGGGCATCCCCGTTCCCTGAACCGTGTAATTTAACCGGAAACCATCCGGTGCGATATAGCCTTTCTCCTGGGCGTATCCTGTAACACAACAGGACAAAACGGCCAGGATAATCATAGAGTAAGAAATCAGAGACATGGTGGTTGGATTTAGGTGAAAAGAAAGGGTCTACTCGATCCATTCGTTCAGTTGCTTCACCGCCGCATCAAGTGCGGGTTGTGCCACTTCATAACCAGTGGCCCACATACCAGCCAGGTGACCGGCCCCCGGGACTTCAAAAAGGGAAGATGGCTGATTGCTTTCCTGCATACGCTCATAAAAAGCAATCCCCTCGGGCTTCAGACCATCGTTCTCTGAAACAATTACTAGCGTTGGTGGAAATACACCGAAATCCTCCTGGGCGATAGGGGATACAAATGGATGGTCCAGCAGAGATTCATCGGTGATGTAGGGTTTGACAAAATGGGGCATTTCGCTGTATGCAAGAGAAGTTTTGCGCATATCGACCACGGGGTTCACCAGGATTTGTCCGTCTACCTTAACGGGGTTATCCTGATCCATGTTCTTCAAAACCAGGGCAGGTACCAGCTGTCCGCCGGCACTATCCCCGATCAGGAACAATTTTTCATTGGAGGTCAGGGAAGCCCGGTTTTTACGGATCCAGTCCAGGACAAACAGGCAATCGTCCAGGGCGGCAGGGTAGGGGTGTTCCGGAGGACGGCGATAGTCTATCGCCACGACGATGGAATTCGTCTCATTGGCCAGCTTGCGGCAGATATTGTCGTGCGAATCCAGGTTGCCGGCGATAAATCCGCCCCCGTGGATCTGATAAATTACCGGAAGATCCATTGCGTCACCGGGCCGGTAGATCCGGATATGCACTGACCGGTCACCCGCATCCAGTTCGAGGTCCTTCACCTGATGGATCGGTTCGTCTGCAACATCCAGCGCCTCAATGGAATTCATAATCGCTTCGCGGATGGCATACGAACTGGGTTGTCCGGTTGACCACAAGGGAAGCAAAGTAAGCACAGCTAATAAGATTCTGTAAATCATGTGATGTTACTCTTTAAGGGTTCTGTTAAAGAAGGCAACCATTTCGGGAAACCACCGCGGAGTGCGCAGTAATTGATGGTCCGATCCGTCATAGGTTTCCAAATGATATTTTTTGTAGCCAGCCTCATCGAGGGCTGCCTTTAGTCGTAAGGCTTCGGAGAATGGAATGTGCTGGTCGTTGGTGCCGTGAGCATAATACAGTTCACCGGAAAGCCGATCCAGGTTGGCAGTCACGCTGCCGCCGGTATAGGCATCCGGACAGTCTTCGGGAAGACAGCCGTAATAAGGCTCGAGCGGTACCCGGAACCGGTATGGATCCACATTCGGGGCGAGCGCATAGCCTGCTTTATACAACTCGGGCTGCTGAATCATGGCCCGGAGGGTATAATAACCCCCCATGCTGTGCCCGCTGATGCCTACACGATCAAGGTCCATGTACGGACGGTCTTCCGCCAGTTTTCGCAGGGCCCAGGCGTGATCGTTCATTTCATGATGACCCAATTCGCCATACCAGTAATTCCGGAATTCCCGGCCGCGGTACATGGTGGAGCGGGCATCGGTCATAACCACGATAAAGCCCTCATTGGCCAGGTCCTGCATGATCAGTGAAACCCCCATTAGCGCATTCATGGGTATTATGTTACTGAAGGGGGCTGCATAATTATATTCCACCACGGGATATTTTTTCTCCGGGTCGAAGTTTTCAGGCTTGAGGATCATCGAACCAACATGAATCGTATCGTCTTCCACCCGGGTCCAGGCAATTTCAGGGTCATATCCCCGTTTTTGCAATTTGGTAAGTTTCTTTTCCCAGGCCGGTCCCACGTAGCTTCCATCTGCCTGGAATTCTTCCATGGCGACTTTTTCAAACGACCCCGTGAAGATCCGGAACCTGGAGGAGTCCTGCGACCATATCATACCCCCGATTGAATTTCCTTTGTAGACTTCTTCTGAATTTATTCCCGTCAGTGAGGAGCGGGTAAGGATAACCTCATAGGCCCGGTCCGGATTACCCACGGTAATATTGACTTCCTTAAAATATACCCATCCGTCAGCGATCGACATGATTCCTTCGACCGTATAGTCAGATTTTGATTTGGGCAAGGGACGAAGATATGTTCCGTCCAGTGCATACAGGTAGAGCTGTCCGAAGCCCGAACGTTCACTTGTCCAGATGATATTATCCTTCCAGAATCCAACCGGTCGCCTGAAATCAAGTCGGTCGTCATAATGCTGCACCAGGTCAAGTCCGATCATATAGACCTCCGAATTTTCTGAGATCACGATGTCGAACTCCCCCGTGGCGGGATCCACCGCCAGTAATTCCAGGTGTTTCATCATCCGGTCAGACCGTAACAGCCAGGCGTTGCCGCTATGCCAGGCAACCGCGTGGATATAGGGCATACCAAAGCCATGCGGAATTTTTACTTTTTCCCCGGACATGACGTTCACAATATAATACTGGTGCTTTTCAACCGGTTCGCCGATGTAGGAATATTCTTTCTCAAATGTCTTTCCCTCACCATCCTTCATCACTGCCCGGGGCACCGCTCTGTCATCCACCTGTCGCACCAGGATAAGCTGGCCGTCCTCCGACCATTTGGCGGCCTCCACATCCCAGCGCCAGCCATTCTCCGGCTGTGAAAGTATTTGTATGTCATCACTGTCTGCCTTGCGCAGGTATAACGCCCCATTCTCTACGCCGGCGAAGGCGTTCAGCGGGTTAGAGTAGCTCTCCCGGATTTGTGGAGAATGGGCAAAAAGGCCAGGGTACAACGGCCGGCCTTCAGGGGGCTCATTTTCTGCCCAGGGACCTTTGTCAGGCGGGCGCGGAGGATAATAGTCGAATACTTGCCGGCCAAGTGTCTGGGCAAAGGTGAGTTGGGTCAGTAAGAGCATAAGGCAAACCGACATCGAAAGAGTACGGAGCATATTTCCTGAGTTAAGCGATTGGTATTCAAGATACTAATTATTGTGGAATATATATACCCGGGGCCGGAAGCCAGCACGCCGGCAATCGGGATACAGACCTGCCGCCTTTATTCTATCCGGGAAGCCCGGGTTTTTATGCCTTTAAAGCTTGAATGGCCACCATTTTAAGGAATGCGACGAATTTACCAGCCGTTGCGACGACAGTGATAGGTAGTGAGGGATTATAATCATCAGCTTTGATCCACATTAATCATTGTAGAACTAAAACAGCTCAAGCCATGAAAACCTACACGCACTTTTATAAACTAATGACCATTCTGCTGTTAGTAGCAGGATTGGTTGGATGCAGCTCTGAGGACGACGACAATGTGACACCGGTCAATCCGGATGCAGCGGATATAAATGCCTATTTCGAGGCGTTGCCGGAATGGGATAATACGCCCCCGGAAGCCGCGGCGGATAAGGTGGTCAATCCTGAATTAATCCTGCATGAAAACAATACGCCGTATAAATGCCAGGTACTGGAGAAAAACCTGGTGGAATCCCTGGAGAAAATTATCTCGGTGGGAACCAACCAGGGGAAGGTATGGCCGGGGGCCCTTGTGGAGGGAAATTCCCTTGCCACGGGTGACCTGAAATTAATAAACCTGGGCCGGGCGCCAATCACGATAACTGCAGACCTTCCTATATCGGAGGCATCAACGGTTATAGAGGAGCCAAACAGCGTAACAGTGGGGGATGCCATCAATGAATTCAAAATCGCCGCCGGGAACCTGGAAGAAGGCTCACAGGCCGGTGCAGGCATCATGAATTTTGAGGTGAATGAAGCTGCCTCCTTCCATCAGTCCATGCTCTCCCTGGGTATCAGCGGCGGGTTTACAGAACCGCAGTCCCAGGTTGGATTGGATGCATCGGCTTCAGTTTCCACCGAACGGGGTGTAAGCACCCACACCGTGGCCGCGCGCTTTGTTCAGGAAAAATTCACCGTAAGAATTGCAGATGACCTTATTTCCGGGACCTCCGGATTCTTTGCCCAGGATGTATCCATGGAAGATGTTAAGGCCCTGGAGGCTTCCGGCAAATGGGGTGGAGACAATATACCGCTCTACATTGAATCGGTAACCTACGGACGTATTCTCATTTTTACAACCGAGTCCACCCGCGCCGAAAGTGCCGATGCCCTTTCTGCGGCACTCAATGCCTCGATGGCCAATTATGTAGAGGGTGGTGGTGAGCTGACCGATGCCCAGCGTACAATCCTTGATAATTCGACTACGCGGATTTATTCTGCCGGCGGGACGGAGGAAGGAGCCAATGCCGTCATCGCCGGACTCGACTGGAGCAAATTCTTTGTTGCCGCTCCGGTTTCCACAACAGTCCCCATTGCCTTTACGGTCCGTACCCTTGGCGGACGCCAGACCGTCAGGTTGAATGACAGTGCTATCTTCCAGACACGGAACGATTGCCAGGCGCCGGTTTCCTATGACATCACGGTAACCCTGGAAGAGGCGGTCCTTGATGGGGGGGTATGTCTGAACTGTAAGTATACTTCGCGGATGAAGGAAGGAGCAGAAGTAATTTCCACCCCGTTCGCCTTCGGAAGTATTTTTGGAGTATGGGAAGCCGGCAGCTCATCGCGGGTATACACCATGTCTGGTTTTGATAATACTTCGTCCTTTGAGCTAACCTCAGGGTATTGTAATACAGTCGCTCCGGGCGGGTACTGTGCTATCCAGGATTATAAGAACAAGCGCAGCCATAGTTATTCGTGGCCCTACCAGAACCTCGTCTCCGGGAATACCTACCTCGAATTCAATATAAGTGAAACATTCTCCACCATCCGGTTTAAATACAAGATTCGAAAAACTCCGAATTACTGAGTTTCTCAGTGATTAATGGCACACACCTCTTCTGCATAGTATGTGGAACGGGTGTGTTGCTGTTTCAGGATTTGCCGGGTATATCTCCGGGGGTTATGCCGAATTCCTCCCGGAAGCATTTTGTAAAGTAGGAGGGACTGCTGAAACCCACCTGGTAGGCAATTTCCGAAACGGTGCCGGCATCGGACTCCAGGAGATCACGGGCACGGACCAGCCGGAAGTGGCGGATAAATCGGGTGGGGTTCTGATTGGTTACCGCAACCAGTTTCCGGTGCAGCTGTGAACGGCTCAGGTTCATTTCCTCCGCAAATTGCTCAACCCCGAATGACTCATGTCCGAGCTCTCGCTCCATTACATCCATTAGTTGATGAACAAACTGTTGCTCCCTGGATTCAACCTGTACCTTTTCCGGCTTCAGGCGCATTTCCTGCTCAAATTTCTCGCGGAGCTTACGCCTGGAGGTAATGAGGTTCGTGACGCGGACACGAAGTTCCTGTGGTATAAAGGGCTTGGTCAGGTAATCATCCGCCTGATGATTATAGCCTTCTATGCGGTCGGCACTTTGCGACTTGGCGGTAAGGAGAATTACGGGAATATGGCTGGTAAGCACATGATTCTTTACCGCTTCGCAAAAGGCAAAACCATCCATGACCGGCATCATTACATCACTGATTATCAGGTCCGGCACAGATTCTACCGAAAGGTCAAGTCCTTCACGGCCGTTCGCAGCCTGCAGAATCTTAAAATCCTCCCGGAGGACTTCCACGATATAATTCATGACATCGGTATTGTCTTCCACCACCAGCAGGACCGGTTTGTCACCGGTTTCAGGGTCCGGGGCAGGGTCCGGGAAGGAAACGGAACCACGGACCGGCTGAGGCGGCACTGATGCGGATGGCGCCTGGTCAATAACCTCCTCCTCCTTGAGATGGTCATGCCCAAGGGGAAGTGAAACAACGAAGCGCACACCCCCATCGGGCGGGGATTCAATCTTGATCTTTCCGTAATGCAGTTCGGCCAGTTCGCGCACCAGCGCCAGTCCGATTCCCGTGCCTGTGGTCCGTTCGGTAGCGGGGGTGGTGGCCCGGAAGAACCGGTCGAATACCTGTCCGATTTCTTCCGGCGGGATCCCGGGTCCGTTGTCCTGGACGCTGAGCTCCAAATGCCCTTCTTTTTTATGCAGTGATGTTACAATCCGGCCGTGGTCAGGAACGTGCTTCAGGGCATTGGATACCAGGTTGATCAGGATTTGTTCCAGTTTCACCCGGTCAAAGTACAGGTTGATTTCCTCCTCCTCTGACTCCACTTCCAGGGAAATATGTCTAAGCTGGACCGCGGATTCAAAAGACATCACCACTCCTTTCACCAACGGCACCACATTTCCCCATGCAGCCTGCAGCCTGATTTTTCCTGATTCCAGCCGTGTGAGCTCCAGCATCTGGTTGACCAGCTCAAGCAGCCGGTTTGCATTTTGTTCCATGATGTCCAGGTGCCGTATGAGGTGCTCATCTTTTTCCTGCTCCCGCATCATTTCGATAGGTCCGAGGATCAGGGTCAGCGGTGTGCGGAATTCATGGGTCACATTATCGTAAAACCTGGATTTAAGCTGGTCGACTTCCTGCTCTTTCAGGTACAGCTCCCGGTTCTTGCGCACTTTAAGGCGCTGGTTCCGGTACACCAGTAATCCGGCAAGCAGGAGGAACCCGGCGGTGCCGGCAAAAGTATTCCGACGGAATAATTCCGCTTTCCTTTGTTCATCAAGCCTGATAATTTCTTCTTCCCGTTCACTGGCTTCGTAAGATTCCCTGAGCGCCTCCACTTGTTCTGATTTATCTTTATTGAAAAGGGAATCCCGGATAATGATATAATTGTTCAGCGCATCATTGGCCGAACGCAGGTCCCCGAGACTGTCATGCACCTGGGCCAGTGTATAATACGCTACCTGCTGCTCGGACATCAGGTTTTGTTCTTTGGCCAGTTTCAGGTGGATCCCGGCAAAAAACAGGGCGGAATCATACTGCTTCATGTACAGGTAATTCTCCGCCAGGTTTCCGGTGATGTATGGCATGCGGGCATTCTGTCCGGAATTGTCCGCCAGCCGGTAAGCCGTATTCAGGTAGTCCGCAGAACGTTCAAAATCACCGAGCATGGAATACTGGGCTCCCAGGTTGTCCAGCGAAGTAAGCCTGAGCCTGAAATAATCATTGTCCTCACTGATTTGGAGGGATTGTTGAATGTAAAAAATTGCTGAATCACGCTGATTCAGTCTGTCATGGACCACCCCGATATTTACCAGGGCCCACCCCTCGTAATAGGAATTATTTTCTTCCCGGCTGATTTTCAGTGACCGCCGGAGATAGTCAATTGCTTTTTCCTGATTGCCGGCCATTTCAAAAGTATGGCCAATATTCAGAAGGATGTTACAGAGGGTAATGCGCGACCCGAGCTTCTCATACTGCCCGTAAGCTTCAAGAAAATATTCTATGGAACGAACATGGTTGCCTTTGATACCATGGTAAACAGCGAGGTTGTTGTTGGACCGGGCAATGATCCTCAGGAGACCGATCTCCTCCGCGATTTCCTTGGCCTTTTCCGCCGCTTCACGTGCTTCTTCATGCTCTCCGCGTAAAAAACGGACGGTGTTCATGTCATCGTAGCTTTCTGCCATCAGAAGCTGATCGCCCGACGTGATTGCCAGGTCAAGCGCCTCAAGGATCTTTTCGAGCCCCTCATCCATCTTTCCGCGGGAAGTAAGTATATGACCGCTCAAATTGAGCCCCATGACTTCTCCAAACAGGTAATTCCGGACCCGGGATTCCTCAAGTATCAGGACGGCGAGGCTATCGGCGGTGGCCATTTCCTGGGAGATCTTCATGGTGGCCAGTTTGATCATCAGGTTGATTCGGGCGGTATCTGTCGCATTCTTAAGGGCTTCACCCAGTTCGGCCTGCGTAGGCGGCTGTCCGGCAGCCAGGAAGAAGGAGAACAGCAGGGATATGGTGAGGAGCTTCATAATCAATAAATTAACCATAAATAATGGGATGCGTATGTAAAGTTTCGGAAACCTGTAAACAGGTGTCATGGAAACTGCCAGGTTAGACAACGGAATATGTAATTTTGGAAACTGTGAGAAGAAGTATGGACATATCAATGTGTATCACCGTTTTCCTGGTGCTGATCTCCTGCAGTCCGTATTCCAACCGCGAGTTTGCCTCCTGTGCGGAGTATTCGGTGAAGCGGGTTTCAGGCGCAGAAATGCCGGTTGCCGTTTCGCTGCCTGAGTCGTGGGAGCCGGAGATTATCAAAAACCTGGACTCGGTATACGTGATGGCGACGGATGTAGATTTTTTATCGGAGAATGGAACGCTGCGGATGGCTGGCTTTCTCCAGTACCCTTCCCGCAGTGGATACCGTAAACACCTGCCATCCATTTTACGCACGCTGAATCCGGGAACCGCCACGCTGATGTCTGAAAACGGTTTGCTGCGTATCGACGGTGTGGCCCTTGAATATGTTATCGGGAACGATGCGCTGTACAGCACCTTCCTGATTGCCTGGGAAAGTCCGGGCGAATCCACCACCGTACTGCTCCTCGGCCGGATCGACCGGAAGGATGACCCCACCCTCTCCGATTTCTGCTTCCTCGGCCCTGTGCTGGAAGAATTCGTCCGCGTACATTTCAAACCCAGTTCATAACCCCCTGTGCCTTTTCGTATCAAGCCGGTTATGGAATCAGCACAGCAGGTGCATCCTGTTAAAAAAAACCCGGAAGGATATGATGAAATATGTAATGATAGCGACGCTGTTTACGGGCCTGGTGGCTTGTGAAGGGTCAATAATGGATAATCCTGCTGATCATGCAGGAGATTATTCGCTGGAAGAAGTGAGTTTACTTGAAGCTGCTGATGAGGAAATTATGGAAGAAACCCTCATTGAAGAAGTTGAAATGGGTGAATTCATGGAAGTGCCGGTCAGCGAGCAGGCACCTCCGCCGCCGCCGGATGTTTCCGAAGGCCGCAAGCTGGTCAGGACAGCCAACTTGTCTGTGCAGGTAAGCAACCTGGAGAATTCTGCACGGGTACTGGATTCCCTGCTGGTTGCACACCAGGCCTACATCAGCCGGGATGATCTGCAAAACAGTCCGACCAGGAAAAGCCGCGAACTGGTTATTCGTGTTCCGTCAGACAACCTGGAAGAGCTGGTCGCCGGACTGGCGGAGATGGGCCAGTACCTTGAACGCAAAAGCGTATTTGTTCGCGATGTTACCGCCAATTACACAGATACGGAACTCCGTCTCAAAAGCAAACGTGCCGTGCTGGACCAGTACCTGAAGCTGTTGGAAAGGGCGGATAAAATAGAAGATATCCTCAAAATTGAAAAGGAGATACGCCTCATCAGGGAAGAGATCGAGGCAAAGGAAGGTACGCTGCGGGTACTTTCAGACCGGATTGTGCTGGGCACCATCAGCCTGGATATGTACCAGGAAATCACCCATGCCGAGGCTGCTCCGTCGGATAATTTCCTGCGGAAGGCGGGGCAAAGACTGGCATTCGGGTGGGACCTGATTAAGTTTCTGACCCTTGGATTACTGAGCATCTGGCCGTTGATGGTGGCAGGAGCCGCCTGGCTGCTGGTTGTCAGGTTGAGGAAAAGGCGTTCGCGGCTGGTTTAGCCGGACCTGTATGTGGACCGTGAAAGTAACTTGAATTATTCAGGCAATTCACTAAATTATGAAAAAACGCCTGTATGATGAACCATTCATCCCGCCGCAGATTCCTCCGCAACATGGGGAGTGCACTGTCCGCCGCGACTATATTGCCGCTGGTTGCACAAGCCTCCGGCCACCCAGCCGGCTTACCGCCATTCACGGCCGATGAGGATTACTGGCAGCTGGTCAAGGACCAGTTCAGCATCAGGCCCGGTTACATCATGATGAACGCAGCCAATTTATGTCCGGCCCCGCGTGCAGTCTCTCAGTCGGTCAATGAGGCGATGAAGAGCCTGGATCAGGATGTCTCCTTCCAGCATCGCGGGCAATTCGGGCTGCAGTTCCAGGAAGCGGTCGACAGGCTTGCGGTTTTCCTGGGGACCACCGGCGACCAGCTAACCATTACCCGGAATACGAGTGAAAGCAATAACATCGTGGTGAACGGACTTGACCTCGGCCGGGGAGACGAAGTGGTCGTATGGGACCAGAATCACCCTTCCAATAATCTCGCATGGAAAGAACGGGCCCGAAGATTGGGATTTACCGTGAAAGAGGTGAAGGTCCCTGCTGATCCGGGGTCCCGGGAAGAGCTGATCGAACCCTTTGTCGCGGCATTCTCCAGCCGGACCCGCCTGGTATCATTCTCCCACATTTCCAATGTCAGCGGCATCCGAATGCCCGCGGAAGACCTGGTGAAGGTGGCAAAGTCGCGCGGTATTCTCACCCAGATCGACGGTGCTCAGTCTTTCGGGAGTGTCCGTGTCGAACTTGATAAGATCGGTTGCGATTTCTATACCGGCAGCACGCACAAGTGGTTTGTCGGACCGCGCGAGGCAGGTATTCTTTTTGTGCGGCAGGAGCATATTGAACGAATCTGGCCCAATATTGTAACGGCTGGTTACGATGCGGAGGAGCAAACGGATATCCAGCGGCTGAGCAATTTCGGACAGCGGAACCCCGCCGTGTTTCCCGGCATTCTCCAGGCCCTGAACTTGCACAGCCATATCAGTATTGACCGGGTGGAAGAGCGGGTATATGAACTGGCAGGTTCATTGAGGGAGAAGATCTCGGAGAATGTCCCGGATGTACAATGGGTAACACCTGGGAATAAGGAATTTAATGCAGGTGTTTTGATCTGTAATATCCCTGGGAAGGATTTCAGGAGTTTGTTTGGCCAGCTGTATGAGCAGCACAAGATTGCCGGAGCCCCCACCGGCGGACTCCGTTTTTGTCCGCATATCTACAATACCATGGATGAAGTGGCTCGCGTGGCTGATGCAGTAAAGCAGGTAGCAGGTGCGTAGGGAAAGGTTGTCCGGCTGCCCAAGCGGGCCAGCAATCCGGGCATCCCGTTTTTACTGATCTCCTGCCTGCGGACCCCAGTACCAATCGTCCCAGTCGTTGCGGAACCCGGGATCGTCGTCAGGGATAAGCTCATCCTCTTCTTCACGGGCCATATCTGCCGCCCACTGGTGTTTCCAGTGGTTGCAGCGCCATTGGTGAACGTCCTCGATAATTTGATTCTGATTTTCCTGTAACATGGATATATGATTTGCTTTCAATACATATCACGGGAGTAGCATTGGTAACCGATTGGTAATGAATCAGTCAGTCAGTTTGCCGACACCCGCTAATCTATGCCTGACGCGTGGCTGCCCGGGTTCTTTTTACGTATAAATTTTTGTATATTATTTGTAAACAACTGATAAACAGGCAATGACCCCTGATTCTCCACTCCTGCTGGACGATCCTTTTCTTAAGGAAGTGGTGACATGTGTCCGGCAACGTATGACTGATCCGCAGTTCGGGGTTGGCCGGCTGGCGGCTGACCTTCATATGGACCGGTCGCAGTTGCACCGAAAGGTGAAGGCGGTGACCGGACTGAATGTTTCAAGGCTTATACGGGAAGTTCGTCTTCAAAAGGCACACGACCTGCTGAGAGAATCGTCCCTGACAGCCTCTGAAATTGCCTACGACGTCGGGTTCAGCAGTCCCAGTTATTTCTTCAAGTGTTTTCACGAACGCTTCGGGGTTACGGCAGGGGAAAGCAAACACCATGATACGGCAAAAAGGAAACCTGCACGCGCCCGGTCCGTCAAACTACTCTATTCTACTGCGGCGGTAATTATTTTGATCATAATGATCGCCAGCGCCTGGTATTTCATGGTTCCGGAGGAACGTGAATATGTGCTTGTGGTGCTGCCGGTTGAATCAGAGAACAACATGGATGCCATGTACCTGGCAGAGGGAATACAGGAGGCACTGATCAGTGAACTTGGCCGGATCCCGTCTTTCAGGGTATGGACGCGAGGGTCGGCCAATGCGCTGGTAACGCTTGGGTCTGTGGCACCGGTGGAGGAAATTGATTATTACGTGCGTGGCATTCTTGCGTCTGATACGAACCGTATTTCCCTGGAAGTGAGCCTGGAACCGGCGCGGGAAGACCAGCCTCCATTCCTGCTGGGAAGATTTGAGAATGATCTGAGCGAGATTCGCGAGTTGCAATCTTCGGTGGTTTCTGCCATTGTACAGAAGACCGGTGTGCCTTTTGGTGAGTCCTATCCACAGCACACGGGCAATCTGGCGAAGGTCAATCCGGAGGTATACCGCAATTACCTCCGTGGGATGTATTACCTGGACAAGCGGACCGGCGATTACCTGGAGCTGGGTATGGAGTATCTCAGGAAAGCGGTCGATCTTGACCCCGGGGATCCGCTGGCATATGCCGGACTGGCCCAGGGATATATCCGGCTGGGGCACAGCGCTTCAGAAAGCAAGGATGTATTTAAGAAAGCAAAGGCTGCGGCTGAGCGGGCGTTGGCGATCGATCCGAATTTTCCACAGGCACTTTCGGCCCTGGGCCAGGTGCAGATGTACTATGAATGGGACTGGGAGGGTGCAGGAGCTTCCATGCGGCTTGCCAACCGGCTTAACCCGAGTATGGCTGAAGGCCATTATCATTATGCCTGGTACCTCAATCTATTCGGTCACAGGGCCGAAGCCATGAGGGAACACAAACTGGCCACCCAACTCGATCCGTTAGGGGTAAAATACCATGCCTGGATGGCCTGGATGTATGCCACGTATGATGAATTTGAGCTCGCCGAGGAAGAGCTCGAAACAGCTCTTGAGCTTGATCCCGACTATGTGACTTCCTGGTGGGCACAAGGCCTGATCCTTGAGCGTCAGGGGCAAATTGATGAAGCACTGAACGTTTATCGGCGTATGGCTGAGCGTTACCCTTCGCATGCATTTGTTCTTGCTGCGGCCAGTGCAGAAAACCACCGGGAGAATGAAGCGCTTAAAATCCTGGAAGGGCTTGAGGCCGGTTCCTTAAACCCCTGGCAGGCAATCGGAGTGGCTACAGTCTATGCCTCGCTTGGAAATCCCGAAAAGGCATATGAATGGCTCAGGGTTAAGCCGCATCACGCCTTTGTGCCCTGGAGCCGGGTAAACTTCCGTTTTGAAAATATCTCGGGGGATCCCGGCTTTAATGCCATGATGGACTTTATGAATTTGCCCCCTGTCAATCGTACGGCTTCGGTGATCTATTAAGCCCGCACAACATAATTACACAACAATTCTACAGGAATTCTCAACATAACTGATTATTCCAATTGGTACAATTTGACCAGCTTGGATAAATAATTCACTCTAATCAAATCAGTTATGAAACCAATTATTATTCCCGTGTTCATTTTGTGTATATCGCTTATATCCTGCGATGTACCTTCAGAGGAAGCCATAATTCCTGAAGATGGCCTTTCCGGACAAATGGCTCCCGGACAACACTTTGTTAATTTTAATGCCGTTTTTTATTCCGTTTTTACCCCTACTGACGAGGATGCAGGCTGCGAAGCGCCACAGTTCTTCCAGGTCAAGCAGGAAGGAGACGGAACAGCGGCCCAGCTCGGAAAATTCCGGTTTGAGGCCTTGTTTTGTGTGGACCCTGCAACGGGTGAATATGGTAGTGGGGCAACGGGCTATGGTAAGTTCATCTTTGAGGATGGAGACATATTGTATTCCACGGTTTCCGGACAAGTGGTGCCCTCCGATCATCCAAAATATGACTCGCAGTTTCAGGATGATATGCAGTTCATTGGTGGTACCGGTCGCTTTGCAGGTTCGTATGGAGAAGCAGTCACGGATAGCTATGTCACCTTCTTCGCGGACGGCGACAGCACCGTTCATCACTGGCAGGGAACCTTAATGTTGCCGGCCGGCAAGTAGCCCCTTCCAACCTATTGAAATTACCGGTTACCCCGGCCTTGCCTGATGGGTGTGATGCACCTGATGGCTTGGCCGGCATACTGGTTTTCCCCCACTCCCTCCCCATTGATCCAGCCGGCTTCTTCCACTGACGGCTTCAGCGCCACAGGTATATCCTGATTTGTATTTTACAAATAACCAATTGCCTGAAGGCAGGATAAATTAGTCTAACTTCCTGTGATTCAATAAAAAATTTATACTATCTTATCCGAGATTAATAATAATGCCGGATTCAGCATCTGATCTATTCCCGGTTTTTGGCTTTACTATGTAACGGTACGCAACAGGTGTGATGCGCTTGTTCCGGTCGTCATAAAATTCTCTGAATCTAATGAAATTAAAACGGCAGTATTTCGAAGACATCAGGTTGTTCCGGAATACGTCGAATATATTCTGGTCTGTTTTCCTGATCATCATACTGGCTTCGTTTCCCTTCCTGATTAAGCCCTACTATCTGTCGGTGCTTAACCTTATGATGCTGAATATCATCGTGGCACTCGGCCTTAACCTGCTGGTCGGTAATACGGGCCAGATCTCGCTTGGCCATGCCGGATTTGTAGCGATTGGCGCCTATACGGGTGCTTTTCTAATGCAATACGGTATCCCGTTTCTCCCTGCCCTTTTTGTAGCCGGACTGATCACGGCACTCGTAGGGGCTTTCCTTGGGATTCCCTCCCTGCGGCTCGAAGGACCTTATCTGTCCATTGTCACCCTCGGCTTTGGTCTTGCGGTCATGGTTATTATCGGGAGAATGGATTTCTTCGGGGGCCGTACCGGTATGTCCGTACCCAGGCTGAACCTGGAATGGACCGGGCTCTCCTATGATGTTTCCCTGTACTATGTATTTGCCATTATCACCGTACTGCTGGTGATCGCTATGCTCATTCTCCTGAGAAGCCGGATAGGCCGTGCCTTCCAGGCGATCCGGGACAGTGATATCGCCGCCTCCGTTATAGGGATCAACGTAGCCAGGTATAAAACCCTGAGCTTCGCCATCAGTGCATTTTATGCGGGTGTTGCCGGCAGCCTCTGGGGCCTGTACCTGCAGTTTGTCACCCCCGGTACATTCTCCTTTATGATGTCCATTATGTTCCTGGCGACTGTGGTCCTGGGCGGACTGGGAAGTGTGACGGGTTCGGTCATGGGTGCCATCGTCATGACCTTCCTGACCCTGCAGCTGGAGGAGATCGTGGATATCCCGCTGCTGGGAGAGCTCATTGTGGGTTTCTCCGATACGTTTATGAACCCCTCGGGAATTGCCAACATCCGGTGGGTGCTTACGGGCTTGATCCTGATGGCGGTCATATTGTTCGAACCCATGGGCCTGAATGGCCTGTGGCTCCGCGTGAAACGATTCTGGAGATTATGGCCCTTTTAACTATTAAATATGCTTAGTCAACTCATCATAAACGCCCTTGTCGCCGGAAGCATATACGCGCTTCTTGGCCTCGCCATGAGCATTATCTATAAGGCCTCCGAAATACCCAACTTTGCCCAGGGGGAAATGGCGATGTTCTCCACCTACATCACCTTCGTACTACTGCAATCATTCGGTTATCCATTCCTCTTTGCCCTCACCGCTACCCTTATCTTTGCGTTCCTGCTTGGGGTTATATTCGAATTTGCCTTTATCCGCAGGGCCAAGGAACCTAACCTCCTGGGGTTCATTATTATTACCCTTGGTTTTCAGATGATCCTGTACGGACTGGCCGGCTGGAAATGGGGAAGTGATCAGCGCACCTTTAACCTGCCTTTCTCCGAATCGGAAGTTATTTACCGGTCGGAGGCATTTGTGCTGACCGAGCATAATCTTGCTTCATTGGTGATCGCCCTCGGGGTAATGGCGGGAATCTACTTATTACTGAATCATTCAAAGCTCGGCCTCGCGATGAAGGCAAGTCAGCAAAATGTGCGGGCCGCCCGTTTTAATGGAATTCCCACCGACCGAATCCTGGGCATTTCTTTCGGGATAAGTTCGGTAGTAGGAGCCATCGCCGGGATTCTCGTGGCCCCTGTGTCAACGCTTGACCCGGCCATGATGTGGGACCCCCTGATCAAGGGATTTGCGGCCGCCGTGCTTGGCGGAATGAAAAGTCTTCATGGGGTGGTCATTGGCGGATTTATCCTGGCCCTCAGTGAGAACCTCTTCGGGTTCTATGTCTCGGTCGAATTTAAGTCCATCGTTGCTTTTGCCATCATCATGCTGGTGCTTTTCATTCGCCCCTCCGGTCTGTTTGATAAACATTACGTTCGAAAAGTCTGATGTCGCTGTTCATTGCTGACCATATTGACAAATCATTCGGGGGCGTTCAGGCCCTCCAGGGAATAAGCTTTACCGTCCAGCCCGGGGAGATATTCTCGATTATCGGGCCCAATGGAGCCGGTAAATCCACCATCTTCAATTGTATCAGCGGATTGTACCGCCCTGATAACGGAAGGATCCTGATGGAAGGCATGGACATTACCGGCTGGTCACCGCACCGGATTGCCTCCACGGGCATTGCACGTACTTTCCAGAATCTTGAGCTTTTCCGGTACCTGACCGCCGTGGACAATCTGCTCCTTGGCAGGCACCTCCGTATGAAAACCCCGCTCTGGCGGCTGTTCGGGATGCCTTTCCGGAAGTCGCGGGCCGCGAAAGAGGAAGTGGCACACAGGCATCGGGTGGAAGAGATCATAGAATTCCTGGAGCTTGAGGCGTATCGGGACCGTCCCGTATTCTCCCTCCCGTACGGGGTGCAGAAGCTGCTGGAACTGGGAAGGGCGCTGGCCATGGAACCACGGCTGCTCCTGCTGGATGAGCCGGCAGCCGGACTTAACAACGAGGAACGACAGGATATGATCTTCTGGATTAAGGACATACGCGATGAACTGGGGATCAGTGTCATTGTAATCGAACATAATATGGAACTGGTCAAGGATATTTCGGACCGCATTATGGCACTGAATTTCGGCCGGATGATTGCCAAAGGGGGCGTGCAGGAAGTCCTGGAGAATGAGGAAGTACGAAGTGCCTACCTGGGGGAGGAGGTGAAAAACTGATATGCTACTGGAAATTGAAAATATTGAAACGTACTACGACAAGGTAAAAGTCCTTAACGGAATATCGTTTGGGGTGGAGGAAGGAAGCATCACGGCAATCCTCGGTAATAACGGGGCTGGTAAATCCACCACCATGAATACGATCCTCGGGTTGATCGACGACCAGCCTGATAAGGGAAGTATCACTTTTCGCGGGAATCCAATCCATCGCAGGGACACGCACAGGATCGTTTCCATGGGCATCGCCTATGTGCCCGAAGGCCGTGAGGTATTTGATGAGCTGTCAGTCCGGGAAAACCTGCTGGTGGGTGCGTATCTACGGAAAGACCGGACAGGTATCAAGGAAGATATTGATCGGATCCTGGGCTATTTCCCTTCTCTGAAGGAGCGGATTACCCAGCCTGCGGGTAAATTATCAGGCGGTGAACAGCAGATGCTGGCCATTGGCAGGGCCCTGATGAGCCGACCTCAGCTGATAATCATGGATGAGCCTTCCCTGGGCCTGTCTCCTAAACTGGTCACAGAGATCTTTAATATCATCGCTGAAATTAACCGGGAAGGGTATACGGTATTGCTGGTCGAACAGAATGCTCACATGGCTTTCAAGGTGGCTGATGAAGTCTATATCATGGAGAATGGGAGGTTTGTTATGAACGGTCCGGCCGCAGAACTGGAACAGGACGAAGATGTACGCGAGTTCTACCTGGGTGTCAGGGAGAGCGACTCGGTCAAAGGGTATCAACGCTATAAACGAAAGCGGACATGGAGGTAAACGAAATTAAAAATGTGCCTGATGCATTTATCAGGATGTGCCGGGAACGGGGTGACCGTATTGCCATGCGGAATAAATACCTCGGGCTGTGGCAGGAATTTACCTGGAGTGATTACCTCAGGGAATCGACCTGTGTGGCGCATGGACTTATGAAACTCGGAATTCAATCCGGGGACTTTGTGGGTATTATCGGGGAAAACTGTCCGGAATGGCTCTTCATGGATATGGGAATTCAGATGGCCGGTGCCCGGACGGTCGGAATTTATACCACAAACTCCTGGCAACAGGTGAAGTACATCCTGAATCATTCCGAATGCCGTGTCCTGTTTGCGGAGAATGAAGAGCAGGTGGATAAATGGCTTACCATGCGGGAGGAATTGCCGCATCTGCAACATATTATCTACTGGGATAAAAAAGGACTGGAAGGCTTGCGACATGATGAGCTGATGTTTTTTGATGACTTTATGGACATCGGCCGGGAAGAGTGTGATACCTCTCAGGATGCCATAAACGAACGTGTGGAAAGGATTCAGCCGGATGATATTGCCCTGCTGGTGTATACCTCCGGCACCACGGGACCACCGAAAGGGGTCATCCTTACCTCCCGGAACCTGTTATGGACCTCCATTACGCTCAGCAAAATTGACATGATTTACCCGCATGACCAGACCATGTCTTTTCTGCCCCTCTGTCACATTTTTGAACGGATGTTCAGTGCGTATTTTCATATCATAGGAGGGTACATTGTAAACTTTGCGGAGAGCACCGAGACCATTGCCAGGAACCTCACAGAGATACGTCCGACCATAGGCTATGCCGTACCCAGGGTATGGGAAAAATTTCAGTCCCGCATTCTCCTCCGCATGGAAGATGCCCCGAAACTGAATCAGCTGGCTTTTAAGGCGGCAATGCGGATCGGAGAGGCCTATACGCGGCGGAAGCTGGAGGGTGAAAAAATCGGGTTCGGCTTGCGGGTTAGCCGTTTCATCAGTTACTGGGGAGTATTATATCCCTTAAAGTACATGATCGGCATGAACCGGATGCGCTATGCATTCAGCGGAGCGGCACCCATTTCGCCTAAACTCCTGCACTTCTTTCATACCCTGGAAATCCCCATGGTGGAAGGATACGGCATGACGGAAACCTGTGCCATCATCAGTATTTCTACTTTAGATTCCTACAAAATAGGCACCGTAGGCAAGACACTGGAGGGAGCGGAAGTAAAGATCTCTGAAGAAGGAGAAATCATGGTCAGACATCCGGGGGTGACCAGTGGCTATTACAAATACCCGGAGGCCACCGCAGAAGCGCTGGAAGACGGGTGGCTGCATACCGGCGATATTGGTTCCTTCGATGAAGAGGGATTCCTTTCCATCCTTGACCGGAAGAAAGACATTATCATCACGGCCGGCGGAAAGAATATTGCCCCGCAAAAGATTGAGAACCAGCTTAAGTTCAGTGTATATATCAATGATGCCATTGTGATCGGTGACAAGCGGAAATTTGTATCCGCCATCATTATCCTGGATGAGGAGAATATCAATAAATACGCACGTGACCACAAGATTACCTATTCATCGTACTCCGAGCTGGCCGAACACAAGGCGATAAGGAAGCTTATCGAAGGGGAGGTGAAAAAGGTGAACAAGGAACTGGCCCGCGTGGAATCGATCCGGGAGTTCACCATTCTGGACAAGCGCCTCTATGTGGAGGATGGCGAAGTTACGCCGACCATGAAAGTGAAAAGAAAATTCATCAATGAGCAATACCATGACCTCATTGAGAAAATGTATCAATAATCATCAAAATCCGTGTGCTATGAAATTTCCCAAAATCTGTTCGCTGTTAATTGTCCTTTTCGTCCTGTCCCTCGCCGGTTGTTCGTCTACCGCTGAAAGTTCCGAAGACACCTCTTCAGAACCCGTTCCCGGAGTTACCGATACCGAAATAGTGATTGGTTCCTGGGGGCCCCTGACCGGTCCGGCAGCCCTGTGGGGAAATGTGATCAAGGGTGCGGACGCCTATTTCAGCATGCTGAACGACGAAGGCGGAATCAATGGCCGCCAGGTACGTTTTATCATGAAGGACGATGCCTATGATCCTTCACAAACCGTCCCGGCCGTGAGGGAACTGGTGCAGCGGGAAGAGGTTTTTGCCGTCACTGCAGGAATTGGTACGGCAACCGGAATGGCGGTGATGGATTTTTTGGCGGAGAATGGAGTGCCGTGGTTTTGCCCCATGACGGGGGCTGCCACTATGACCTATCCACCGAAAGAAAACATTTATTCCATATTTCCCCTGTATTACGATGAAGCCCGTGTGATGGCATCCATGGCCATTGAGGAGCTGGGGTCTGAAAAGATCGGGATCATTTATCAGAATGATGATTTCGGGAAAAGCGGACTGGTCGGGGTGAAAAGTGTCCTGGAGGAAAAGGGGATGGAATTTGTGGCAGAGCTGCCGGTCGAACCTACGGATTCCGATCTAAGTTCGCATGTGGCCCGTCTCAAGGAATCAGGGGCAGAATCCGTGTTCTTATGGGTATTACCCCGGCAGGCTGCGATCACGCTGGGCAGTTCAGCGGTGATTGACTTCAAGCCGAACTGGTTTGCTTCCCTGGCGCTGAGCGATCTCTCTCTAATGCATAATATCACCAAGGGAGCCTGGGAAGGTGTGTATTTCTCCTATGCCTCCCCGGTGCTTTTCAGTAACACAGATAATGAAACGATAGCCCGGTATAAGGCTGCTTTTGAAAAGAAATACCCGGAAGACCGGTGGAATAATTTTGCGTTTACCGGGATGTTGCTGATGGAGCCGATGGGAGAAGCGCTCAAGCGTGCCGGCAGCGAGCTGACACGGGAAGGATTGCTGGAAACATTCAGTAAGATGAGTGATTTTGAAAGTTCTGTCGGAATACCGGTCAGCTTTTCCAGTGAAAAGCACCTGGGCACCAGCTCGATCATCGTGATGCGTTGTGTTTCCGCCACGGAGGCCGAAAATATGAGTGGAATGGTGGAAGGGAATGCGGACGTGGCTGCGTTGAATGCTATGCTGAAGGCGGAGTAGGAGGATTGAAAGGACCGGTTTTCAAAATGACCTGGATTCTGTAAATGCATCAATTTTTGTATCATTTGATTCAATTCTGTCATGCATTGTGAAAATTTATGGTGAGGTTATGATGATAATCAATTGAACCGTTGACAGGAAAATAATGTGACCTGCAAATACCTGACAGATAATATGTTGCGGTCTCTAAAATGGTTATATTGTAAGCCAGCTAATTTCACATCTGTCGTTTAGCATTATGCATCAGTCAATACACCTCATTCACCCCTGGCTGTTCATTTCTGTTGTTTTGATCAGTTTGACTTCCTGCGGGCCATCGGTCCCTGAAGATGTGGAAGCTGCCTATGCCACGTTACCGGAAGTTATCGATTACAACTTCGATGTGAAGCCCATATTGGCCGATCGATGCTATACGTGTCACGGCCCGGATGAAATGGCCCGCAAGGCCGGCCTGAGGCTGGATGATGAGGAAAGTGCCTTTGCGGTGCTCACCAGCGGCAATTATGCGTTCGTGAAAGGGAAGCCTGGGAAGAGCGCCGTTTTTCACCGGATCTTGTCGGAAGATCCGGAGGTTATGATGCCTCCCCCTGATTCGAGGCTTACGCTTAGTGCACGTGAAAAAGCGATTCTTATCAGGTGGATGAAACAGGGGTCGGAGTGGAAGCCCCACTGGGCATTTATCCCTTTGGAGCGGCCCGGGGTTCCGGAATCACCTATAGCATGGGAGGTCATTAATCCGATAGATAATTTTATTCATGCGAAACTCCTTGAAAAAGGATTCACGCCGGGACAGCCGGCCGAAAAGGAAGTCCTTTTACGAAGGGTTACTATGGACCTGACGGGATTACCACCCACTCCGGACGAAATTAATGACTTTCTCAATGATGAATCCGAAGAGGCGTATGAAAGAGTCGTGGACCGTTTGCTTGCTTCCCCGGCACATGCCGAACGTTTAACCATGGAATGGCTCGATGTGGCGCGCTACGCGGACTCTCACGGTGTTTCTTTCGATGGGTTCCGTACCTCCTGGCCCTGGCGCGATTGGGTGATCGGTGCATTTGAAAGCAATATGCCATATGATCAGTTCCTTACCGAACAACTGGCAGGGGATTTACTGGAGAATGCCTCAAAAGATCAAATCATCGCAACCTCCTTTCTTCGAATGGGGCAGCTCGAGGGAGGATTTGGGTCACTGCCCGAGGAGTTCAGGGTGGAATACGTCCTGGAACGGACGGCCCTGGTCGGTACGACCATGCTCGGACTGACGGTTGAATGTGCCAGGTGCCATGATCATAAGTTCGATCCGATCAGCCAGAAGGAATTTTACCAGCTTTCCGCTTTCTTCAATAATACAGTGGAGATGGGCCTGGGCCCGCTTGACGGAGACAGGGCACCCACCTTGTACCTGTTTGATCCGGAAGAGGAACGCAACCTAGACTCACTGGGGATTCTGGTTGCGGACAATGAAATTGAATTTCAGCATAAAAGGGATGATATCTTTCGCCTGGCAAACTATATGGAATCTTTTCGTATGCCAGTCCGTGTACCGGATCTTCATGCCCTCCCGCTGGACGAACTTAAAAACACAACCATCAAGGATAAAAAAGGGAAAAAACGAGAAGTTGTTATTGTAGATGGTAATAAGAAAGCTGAAGCAAAGGAAGGGGTTACACTTACCAAAGGGAGATTTGGTAACGCCATGTTGTTTGATGATGAATATGATTATTTATCAATTAAGGACGCCGGACTATTTGACACCTACGAGCCCTTTTCTGCCAGTGTATGGGTACGAACTGACCGGGAAGGTAAAGGCCCCACCCAAACCGTCATGGGGAATTCCAATAATTATGCAGCTGATTACCGGGGCTGGGACCTGTTTCTTGATTCTGCGATGCACCTGACCGCACGGCTTATCCATCGTTTGCCTGACGATTATATTGAGGTAAAAACTGAATCTCCGGTCCCGTCCGGCACCTGGACCCATGTAGGACTTACGTACGATGGTTCGGGAACGGCGGATGGTTTACGTTTATTTGTGAACGGGGAACTCCAACCAACCCATACACGCTTTGATCACCTGACACGGTCTGTGCGCCCCATAAGCGATAATACACTGGATACCATACGATTGCCTTTACGGATTGGCAGGAGCTATCGTATCTGGACGTTTGATGTGGGTTTATTTGAAGGGGCTATTGATGAAGTCCACCTGGCACACCGGCAATTATCACGGGTGGAGATGAGAATGCTTGGGCATCAGGAATCCAGCGAATTTTCCGGTGAAGAGCAAAGGGAACATCTCATGCTGCATGATCCGGAGTTTATTTCCAGGCGGGATGCTCTCGCAAGGGTCAGGACACAACAGCGGCAGATTCTCGATACGGCGATGCAGCTGATGGTCATGGAAGAGATGGATGAGCCGAGGCCTTCCTTTATACTGGACCGGGGAGTATATGACCAGCCTCGGGAACAGGTAGCACCGGGAGTGCCTGAGAATGTATTGCAGTGGTCAGAGGATTTCAGGCCGGACAGGCTTGGTCTGGCGGACTGGCTGGTCGATCGCAATAATCCTCTTACCGCCCGGGTAGCGGTCAACCGCTATTGGCAAATGATCTTTGGTAAGGGACTGGTCAGGACTGCGGAAGATTTCGGAGTTCAGGGGGAGAAACCCACCCATCCGGATCTGCTGGACTGGCTGGCCGATGAATTTGTCGTATCAGGATGGGATCTCAGGCATATGCTGAAGCTTATGGTGATGTCATCTGCTTACCGTCAGAGCGCATACATTCCGGATCAAATGCTGGAGATGGACCCGGAAAATGAATACTATGCAAGGGGGCCGTCGTATCGGTGGCCTGCCGAGTTCCTTCGGGATAACGTGCTGGCGGCAAGCGGATTATTGGTAAGGGAGGTAGGGGGTCCGCCTGTCAAACCCTATCAGCCGGAGGGACTTTGGAAGGAACTTGAATTCAGTAGTTACCAGGGATACAGCTACAAAAGGGATTCGAATGATGCACTGTATCGCCGGAGCCTGTACACTTTTCAACGCCGGTTCATTCCTCCTCCTTTCATGGCCACCTTTGATGCAGCCAGCCGGGAGTATTGTTCAGTACGAAGAGAGACAACAAATTCACCGTTGCAGGCCCTCGCCCTGATGAATGATCCCCAAATTGTTGAAGCCTCAAGAATATTGTCAGAAAGGGTTCTCAGGGAAGAAAGTGATCCTGACAAGCAAATAATTCTGGCGTACCGGCTGACAACCGGAATATCTCCCACGGATAATCAGTTGGCTACACTCAGACGACAGTACAATCAATCGATGAACATGTTCAGCAATGATGCTGCTGCGGCCGATTCGTTGCTCAGTGTGGGAGATATGCCTTATGATGAAAGCCTCGACAAACAGTCAATAGCTGCCATGGCAATGGTAGCAAATACGATATTTAATTTTGATGACCATTATATGAAGCGTTAGTTATGTGTGACCACCATCATCAACCTGTTACCCGGCGGGATTTCCTGCAAAAGGCTTCTCTGAGTATGGGAGCACTAAGCCTGGCTTCCCTGGCCGGGGTGCCTTCTCTGTTCGGCGGAACCCCGGTACTGACCGGACCCCACTTTGCGCCTCGTGCCAAACGGATCATTTACCTGAATATGATCGGCGCACCATCACAGGTGGATTTGTTTGATTACAAACCCTTGCTGCATAAAATGCACGGACAGAATTTGCCGGAAGGAATACTGGGCGATCGGCTCCCGTCAACGAGTGCCACACAAGCTACGCGACCACTGGTACGCAGCCTGGAAGGGTTTGGTCAGCATGGCCAAAGTGGTATGTGGATGAGTGACCTGCTTCCCAACATGTCGCAAATGGCCGATGATATCTGCATGATACGTTCTGTTCATACTGAATCCGTTCAGCATGAGCCCGGACAGGTGTTCAGTCATACCGGTTCAGAAATCCCGGGCCGGCCTACCATGGGTGCATGGGTGAGTTACGGACTTGGTTCAATGAATGAAAACCTGCCGGATTATATCGTACTTATGACAAAAGGGAATGAGGGAGGGTTTCCGAGACTTTTCTCCAGCGGATTCCTTCCGTCAGACTATGAGGGAGTACAATTCCGCAGCGGTAAGAATCCGGTATTATTCCTGTCGAATCCGCCGGGTGTGAGTGGAGAACACCGTGAAACACAGCTTGAGAATTTAAAAGAAATGCTTTCGGAAGGGGAATCACGCTGGAATGATCCGGAGATTGCAGCGAAGATGGCACAGTATGAAATGGCTTTCCGTATGCAGACATCCGTACCCGAAGTAATGAATGTGGAGAATGAGCCGGATCATATTTATGAACTGTATGGGGAAGAAAGCAAGACCCCCGGAACCTTTGCTGCCAATTGCCTGCTGGCACGTCGGCTTGCCGAAAGGGACGTCCGCTTCATTCAGCTGTACCATGGTGGCTGGGATCATCATGGCAATTTACCGGTTAATTTGCGAAAGCGCTGCAAGGAGGTGGACCGGGGAACTGCAGCGCTGATTGCAGACCTTAAACAACGCGGGATGCTGGAGGATACCCTTATCGTCTGGGGGGGAGAATTCGGAAGGACAAGTTTCTCCCAGGGTCAACTTACAGAATCCAACTTTGGACGTGACCACCATGCAGAGGCATATACCGTACTTATGGCAGGCGGAGGGGTAAAGGGTGGACTTACCTATGGGGTAACAGATGAGTTTGGTTATCATATCACCGAAAACCCGGTACACGTCCATGACTTGAATGCCACAATACTTCATATTCTCGGGTTGAATCATGAAAAGCTGACTTACAAATACCAGGGGCGCAGGTTTCGACTGACTGATGTACATGGGCACGTGGTACATGACGTGCTGTCCTGATTCGGATAACTCAATAAATTAATCTATCTTCTTCAAATTTACAGCCTACGGGCCTATTGAACCCTTTATTTATAACCACATTATGGATTTGTTCTTCGGCCGCTTTCACCCGCTACTGGTACATTTGCCCATTGGCTTTTTGCTTATCGCCTTCCTGATGGAGGTACTTGCAAGATATCGCAAGCTGCCTGAATCAATAGACCGTGCTATCACCGTTACCTATCTCGCCTCCTTCCTGGGAGCCGCAGGTGCCGCCTTGAGCGGCTGGTTTCTTTCGGAGAATGGAGCCTATTCTCCCGAGGTCCTGTCCGTACACAAATGGATGGGTATATCCGTCATGATTCTCTCCCTTATATTATTCGTCCTGAGGTGGAAGAAACCCTTCAGGAATCCGGTGGTGCCCTTTGGCTTGTCTGTCTTAGTGGTTATCCTTGTCTCAGTCACCGGTCATTACGGAGGATCCCTGACCCATGGAGATGACTATTTGTATGAATATGCCCCGGGCTGGGTCAGGACGGTGGCCGGTTATGAGGATACAGGCGTGGATTTATCTGCCCTCTCCCCGGATTCGGTATTGATCTACCCGCATATGGTACGGCCAATCCTCGAATCGAAGTGCGTTCGCTGCCATGCAGACGGCAATATGGCGGGTGGTTTCAATGCAGCGTATTATTCCACCTTGTTTGAAGAAGGCGATGATGGAATTCCGGTATCACCTGGCAGCCTTACCGGAAGTGAGCTGTTCAGGCGCATAACCCTCCCCACATCAAGCCGGAAGTTCATGCCGCCTAATGGTCATCCGCTGAGCTTTACGGAATTACAAATACTGCGATACTGGATTGAACAGGGAGCCGACAGCTTGCAGCGGTTTGAATATACTACCATGACACCGGAGCTGGTGGCGCTGATGAAACGGGATTATGAAATGGATCTTTCCCCACGCCCTTTCTATGAGAAAATTGCTGCGGATTCCCTTTCGGCCGATGCGCTGAAAGCACTGGAGGAGGCCGGATTCCGGGCAGCTTTCCTGGCAGAAGGGAACTATTACCTGGACGTAAAATTCTCAGGGGATACCCTCGCAAGCCTTGAAGGATTGCAGGATACCCGGGAAAATGTGTTATTTCTTGACTTGTCAGGGGTGGTGCTTTCGGGCAATGCCTATGCCGAGCTTTCTGGGTTGACGTATCTCAACCGGCTTAACCTTGGAGGTGCGATACTTCCCGAAGGACTGCTGGATAATGTGGTTCAGCTCGAATACCTGGAGGCATTGAATGTCTACAATACGAATGTAAGTGCTGAAGACCTGGAAGCGGCGCTGACTGCACCAGGGTTAAAGCGTGTTTATCTTTGGCAAACAGGGATTCCGGACAGCATCGTGGATGGCTGGAGAACACAATACCCGCACTTGCAGTTTGATTCCGGTTCAGGGCTCCAGGTGGTGAAGGCAGATTCTTCTGCCGCGCAGTAGGAGATCCGGTTGTGGCTGAGGATACCGGTTTTTGTGATGGTTCCTCTCATTGACCACCCTTTTCTGGTTCCAGCAACCGGCTTCAGCTTACTTGTTCCTCCTGCGTTCCTTACCGGCTGTTTTTAGCAGCTTTTTCATCATCTCCTGGTAGAAAACTTTTTGTTGGATGAATGTGGAGGGGGGAGAATTTGTGAAAATTATTCCGGCATCCCCGGATTCAGGATCGAAGGAAACTACGGTAGCCACACCCGGATCGGCGCCCGTGTGGGAGGGCAGGCGTGGCATCAGGAGGTAATAAATAAAATTATCAAACTCATTGTAATTCCAGGCAATTGCCTGGTATCCGGCCGTTTCCGGGAACTGAATTCTCACAAACTCTTCCATCAGCAGGGGGTCGATGAACGGTCGCCCGTCAACTTTCCCCTTGTTAACAATTACTTTAAGAAACCTGGCGTAATCGGAGGCAGGCATGCGCAGCTGTCCGTCAGGGTAATCAGGGTATCCATAATGGGGGAGAACCCTTCTATCCTCAAGTCCGTTTTCATCGTTTGGCGTTTCATGTGGACGGGCAATGTTTTTATGCGGTATATTGGCCAGCATCCAGTAGGAATCATTCATCCCCAGCGGATCAAGTATTTCTGTACGCATATAATCTGTGAATGACTCACCACTGACCGTTTCTATAATCAATCCGGCCAGGGCGTATCCTGCGTTGCAGTAGGCAAAATGGGCGGAGGGGGGTTTTTGGAAGAAATTATTCTCCGCGTCATAGAATTTACCTTCCGGCGTCAGATAGTTTTTAAGGAAATCAGAAAGCAACAGGGGGGAGTCCCCGCCTCCTGATTCAACCGTGTATAGCGGACTCAGCACATCCCAGTTATCCCGGATGGAACTCACGTGGGTGAGCAGCATGCGGATTGTGATCGGATTCTCAGAAAAATGGGGGTTCACTACCGGAAACGGGAGATGGTCATTGACGGGATCATCCAGTTTGATCCTGCCCTCGTCTGCCAGTTTGAGGATGGCAAGGGCGGTTACCGGTTTAGAGCAGGAGGCAATCATGAACAGGGTTTCGGCATTCACTGAATCAACACTATTCATTTCTTTTAATCCGTAATTGCCCTGCCAGATACGTTCACCTCCGGACAGGTAGGCGACCTGAAGCCCGATCAGGTCAGCCCTTTTCATCTTTCGTTTAAAGTATCGGTCCAGTTTTTTTGTGGATGGCTGTGCCGCAGCCGGAAAGGACAGAGGAAGAATCAGGCTAAACAGGATCACCGGTATAATTTTCATATGGGAATATATTTATTTTGTTTTCTGACCCCAAGGACCCTTCCAACTTTAAGCCGTATCTCAGGTATCTTAATTTCTTTATACGAGAATTTTCTCATTTTAATCAATTCTGGTTTTATTGGAGGATGTTTTCATTTATGAGAAAGATGCGGCATAACGGCATCGGGAAAAATCGCGTAATGCGTTATTTGATGTATGCATTCGGCGAGATTCTGCTGGTGGTGGCCGGGATTCTCATAGCCTTGCAGGTCAATAACTGGAACGAACAAAGGAAAATACTTGAACTGGAACATGATGTTCTGCTGGAGATTCGGGATAACCTGGTGGCCGACGAAGTCTCGCTGAAAAATGATTTACGAATCAACGGGGATATAATAAAAAGTACATTGCATATCGGGTCGGCTCTCCGGGAGAATATTCCGATCAATGACAGCCTCGAACTGCATTTGGGCAATCTGGCCTGGAATACCATTTTCACGGTGAAGAAGAGTGGATATGAAAATTTACGAAGTGCGGGATTTCAGGTCATTCAGAACGATTCGTTGAGACGAGCTATAACCGAGATGTACGAAACCGAATACCCGTTCCTTATGGGTATACAGGAAGAATCGGCTAAACGTACCTGGGACTATTTTTTACCACGCTACCTTGAGTTCATGGATCATGTGAAATTCACCGGAATATACAGCAGCAATGCCATGCGACGATATGTGCCCAAGGATTTTGCTTCTTTAAGCGACAACATCGAGTTCCATCGGTTGCTTTCTGTAATCAGTGAGAATAAGCAGGAAGTCAATCTCTCATTGAACGCAACCATTCAGCGGATCATTAATCTGAGAAAAAAGATCGAAATGGAAATAAAAACTAATTTATAGCACCCATTGACCATCTCCCGAGCGTGGAGACCGGGGCACTGACAACAGGGGCCGTTCAGGCCAGGGCATGTGCCAGCTCCCTGCCAGTCAGCCTTCAATGG
This sequence comes from uncultured Roseivirgaceae bacterium, assembly GCA_964563925.1. GTDB lineage: Bacteria > Bacteroidota > Bacteroidia > Cytophagales > Cyclobacteriaceae > JAUILA01. The sequence continues at coordinate 29,820 of CAZLZD010000043.1, forward strand.
GCGACGCTCTGAGTCTTAGTCGTAGTCTACCTAACCGTCCACCCCCCGTCAATCAGCATGATCTCCCCGGTAATCAGCGAAGCCGCACCGGAGGCCAGGAACACCACTGCCCCGGCGACTTCCATAGGCTTGCCCACGCGGCCGAGCGGAATCCTGTCAATGACACTCTTGCGAAATTCCGGATCACTGAGCCATGGTTCGGTGCCCGGGGTTTCAATAAAGGTAGGTGCTACTGCATTGACCCGGATGTTATATTTGGCCCATTCGGAAGCCAGGTTTTTAGTAAGGTGGTTGATGGCTGCCTTGGTCATACAATAAATGGATTCATCCTGCAGGGCAATAAAACCGGCTTGTGAACTCATATTGACAATATTTCCCCCTCCCTGGCGGATCATTATCTTCCCAACTGCCTGGGAGGTAAAAAAGGTGGCTTTGACATTCAGGTTTAGTGTTTCATCATAGTCTTCTTCTGTAACCTCTTCGGCAGGATTGGGCGGAGCTATACCGACATTATTTACAAGGATATCTATTCGGCCGAAGACCTCATCGGTCTTTTGCACCGCATTCCGGATTTGGTTCATGTCACTTACATCCATCTGCAGACAGAGTACTCTTCTCCCCATGGCAATGATTTCCTTTTCCACCCCCGGGGCGCTGTTAATATCCCGCAGGCCAAGGGCAATATCGGCTCCGGCATCGGCCAGTGCCAGTGCACAGGCACGCCCCAGACCCCGGGCTGCTCCTGTGACCAGGGCGACTTTTCCATCCAGGCGAAAATCAGGGTAGTTTTGTGAATGACTCATAGCAGACGTTTTTCCCTAATATAAAAAAGTCTTGATTACCCTTTTTATAGAATCTTGTTGTCATTGATTGTCAATACCTTATAAATATTGTTTTCAAATCAGGTCGGGTATACTTTTATTAGCAGTAAATATTCCCAATATTGAGCTTCATCCACTGCGAATTATGAACGAAAGGGATCTGATTTCCTGTTTCGAACTTGAAAAAGACGATTATTCCTTTTCCCTGGAATCAGCCTTGCGCGAACTGCTGGCGATCCCGGATACATTTACGGCTCTTGCCTGGCAGTTTGACTATGATTTTCTGTATATGAGTCCGTCCGTGACGAATGTGCTTGGCTATCCTGTGTCAAATTTCCGGTCCAGGGGCGTCCTGTTTCTTCATTCCATTACCCCTCCCGAACAAATCGAACCATTATATAACAGCCTGACCCGGCAAATGGGGGCCATGGAGGAAGAGCCAGGATACATAAGTCACCCGATTCTTATTACGACGAAAACGAAGATAAATCACCAGGATGGACGTACGATGGATGCTTATTTCACCGCCTTGCCGGTAGACTACCGGCCGGGAGAGAAGAATGCCTACCTCGTACTGGGTACCAATTTCTTACCGGGTGATAAGTCAGAGGTAGAAATCAGTCAAACCTGTGAACAAATTAAGGGGTTGATGATCCGCATTAAGGAAAATTACGTTCGTGCAAACCCGAAGCGATTTCGTTACCTGGAGGCTTTGTCGTCGGTTACTAAAAGAGAACTTGAAGTGGCCGAGCTGTTATGTCAGGGACTTAATACACGGCGAATTGCTGAAAAATTGTTCATCAGTCATAATACCGTGGATACCCACCGGAAAAATCTTCTTTCGAAATTTGAATCCAAGAATACGGCCGAACTTATTCACCAGTTAAGCGCCCTTATTGACTCCCAAAGATGAGCTTGATACAAATCACCTGATTCAGGTATTGTATTATTCCTAAAAGCCCGCTATTATGGGACATGAAGAAGAATCACCTGCTGTTCCTCAGTATTTTGTGCCTTTGCAGTACTGCCTTTCTCCTGTCTTATAATCCGATTATTCCGAAGGTGTTTACCGACAAGTATCTGGACGGGCTCCTTGTACCACTGGCCGATCAATCCATTGAGATTACCCACGTCCCGGATTCTCAGTATTATGCGCTCAATGAAACGGTAATATATAAGACCTACCCGCTATACCTGCCGGGACACGAGCCCGAGGGCTACTATGAGAAGTTGATTGAAATGGAGCCCCGGGTAGTGTTCAATGAAGATGAACTCAAAAGCGAGGAAGATTGGGTCAGGGCAGGCGAACTGGTGTATGAATGGGGGTTGAGTGTGGATGAGTTTGATAGCCTTGTGCTTTCCCAGCTCGAGGAGGAGGTCCGCCGTTTTGGGTTGCCTGTCGCAGAAAATGGCCGTATTCCTTTCTTCAACCTGGTCATCCGGGAGAAAGGTAAAATTGAAATTACAGGACGTTCCTGCAACACATGCCATACCAAGGTGATGCCTGACGGGTCTGTGTTGAAGGGAGCCCAGGGGAATTACGGATTCGACCAGAATTTTGGGTGGGGCATTGAGCGGGCACTTCAAAATCCGGATATCCCTGACAGTCTGAAGGCAGGCATTTCCCGGGGAGCCGGAATGGGTTTATTTAATGCGCACTGGTTAAATTCTCCCGCACAGGAAAGAATGCGTGATTTGCCTGTGGCCGATTTCATCAAAACGTTACTAAATACGTACGGCGGGGTACTGCATCGGCATGGTACGGTCATTGGCAGCCCAACAAGCGTGCCCGATCTCTACAACATCGAAGAACGGAAATACCTTGACCATACCGGGCTGATGCGCCATCGTGGTATCGAAGACCTGATGTTGTATGCTACCCTGAATGAGGAGGCTGATAGGATGGATAAATACGGAGGCATACCTGCCATGGCCCCGTGGCCCAGTGAGAATCCGCGCATACAACAGTTCTTTACCCGTTTCAGTGATGGGCAACTGCTCGCACTGGCCAAATTCATCTACTCACTGGAACCCCCTGAAAACCCGGAAGTGTACCCGGAAGAGATGCTTAAGCGGGGTGAAGTGGTATTTATGGAACAGGGTTGTGTCACCTGCCATACACCACCCTATTATACCAATAACAAGCTTACCCCGGTGGATGGATTTGATGTCCCGGATGGCCACAAGGAAAAATATGATATATTTGATGTATCCGTAGAAACGGATCCAACCCTCGCCCTGGAAACCAGGAGAGGTACGGGCTATTATAAAATACCAAGCCTGATAGGCGTCTGGAACCGTCAGGCGCTCCTTCATGACGGAAGCATCAGGACACTGGAAGAATTGCTGGATCCCGCCCGAATGGAAGAAGGATATCAGACCTCCGGGTTTCGTCCTTCCTGGGAGGAAGGGAAGCCGGTAAAGGGACATCCTTTTGGCATGGAAATTCCTGTAAATGATAAACAAGCTTTAATCGCCTTTCTTAGAAAACTATGAAGTATCTGATTGTACTATTATTGACCTTCCTTTCCGTTTCAGCTTTTTCCCAGTATGCACTGGAGAATGCCACGGTTACTTTTGAGATTAAAAATGCCGGTATTACCGTTGACGGGTCATTCGACAGCGTAACCCTGGATATGTCCATGAAAAAAAAGAAATGGGAAACGCTTAATGTATCAGGGAAGGTATATGCCACTACTATTAAAACGGGGATAGGCCTGCGGGATAAACACCTGCGCAATGAGGATTACTTTGAGGTAGAGACTTATCCCTGGATCCGGATGCAATCCACAGGCTTCAGCGAAGAACCGGGAGGCAAACTATCCGGAACCTTTAACCTGACCATAAAGGATGTTACCCGGGAGATCACGTTTCCTGTGAACTATAATGTCGACAAGAACAGCCTCTCACTTTCAGGATCATTTAAACTCGATCGTCAGGAATTTGGCCTGGGCGATGACAGCCTGATTCTTTCAGATGAGGTGGAGGTTTTTGTAGAAGCTACATTCACCCTTCTATAAACCTTAATTGCCCCGTCATCCTGCGTTACATCCGGCACACGCCGGGATCGGGAATATCACGGCATGACGTTGTTTTACCCCCCGTCATCCTGCGTTACATCCGGCACACGCCGGATTCGCCGCAGGACCTACAC
>CAZLZD010000044.1:0-32500 GCA_964563925.1 uncultured Roseivirgaceae bacterium
GCAGCTTGCCATTCTCCCCCACCAGCGCAACGCCTTCGGGGAAGGACAGATGGAGTACACATTTACCGATACCCTAAGCCAGGCGGTGGCGGAGTATAAGGTAGTCGGACAAGCCCCTGGTGACCGCCTGCTCCTGCTGCATGAAACCATAAAAATTGACAACGATCTGATACGCCGGGCTCCGGAGAACAACCTGATCCTCGACCTGGATTACCCGGAAGGAGTGGAGATGGGCGTGCTTGTCTACCAGGGAGACTCCTTGCTGTTTTCGGATGAATTTGTGTTCCGCCGGCAGACCCATTCCAATCGGCGGTACTTTATCGGGGACCTTCTGGAGGCGGGGATCCGCCGGTATCGGGTTTTAATCATCCGAAAAGACACCTGGAAAAAGGAAGAGCTGCTGATTGACAGGTAAAGCGCATTTGTTAAAAATTGGCTAACTTAAATAGTCCATTATCGGGCAATGTATGCAGACACTGTTTATTCTTCTGCTCTCCGTCCTGTCGTACCAGGACCGGGAGGTGATCTTCCTGGAAGATGCCACCCAGGATTTGCTCCTGCCCTTTAATGACTTGCCCATCCTGGTAGACAGTACCGGTGAGATGACTTTGGACGAAGTTCGCAACTCCACAAAATCATTTACCCTTCACACCAGCTTTGTTCCAAAGGATTACTGTACCTCCTGTGTCTACTGGGTAAAGCTTCCCGTGTTTATCGACCGCAGTACTTCGCGTACCTGGATACTGGAATTTTACGACCAGACCATTGATGAAATTGTAGCCTATTTCCCTCAGCGGGACGGAACGTATTCTTCGGATACGGTCGGTGATACCTTTGCGTTCAGCAACAAGGAGTTTCACCATAAAAATTTTGAATGGCTCATCGATGCCCAGCTCGAGGGCCGGCAGGTGTTTTATTTTAAGATCAGGTCCCATTCCTATGCCGATATCCGGATTTCCATCCGGTCTGTAGACCGGTTTGTGGGCTACGCACTGTTTGAATACTTCCTGTACGGGATTTTCTACGGCACCATCCTGATCATTTGCCTGTACAACATTCTCATTTACGTGGCCATCCAGGAGGTAAAATACGCGTACTATACCTTTTACCTCCTGAGTGTCGGTGTCTTTGCGATGTGTGTGGATGGTATCGCCTTCCAGTATCTTTGGCCCGGGGCCACTTCCTGGAACCAGATAGCCCACGGGGCGGCCATGTTCAGCCTGATCTTTTGGGCCAGTGTATTCGGACAACGGTTTTTGGGGACGCGGGTGCGCGCTCCTTCCCTGCATCGGGTGATTACGGCCGTCATCCTGCTTCGTACGCTTTTTTTCCTTTTCTCGCTGTTCTTTTACCAGGCAGCTTTCGAATGGCGCAGCATTGAAATCATCCCGCTTTCCCTGGTATTTGCAGCAGGGATCGTGGTCTGGCGGAGAGGGTATAAACCCGCCCGCTTCTTCGTAATGGCCTATGGAATACTGTTCCTCGGGTTTCTGGTGAAGGCGCTGATCAACCTGTCGGTGATCCATCACTCGGTCATCAGCTATTACAGCCTGCACCTGGCGTTCCTGGTGGAAATGCTGCTACTGACCTTTGCCCTGAGTGACCGGGTACGCATACTGAAGTCCAACCGCGACCGGGCCATGAAGCGGATTATTATCCAGCACCAGAAAAATGTTGAGCTTAAGGACAAGGTCAATAAGGAACTGGAACAGCTTGTGAATAAAAGGACTTCCGAACTGCAGGAAAAGAACCTGCTTCTGGAGGAAACCAACCAGAAACTGTATCAGCAGACCAACGATATTTCCCGGATCAATTCCATGCTGGACCTTGATAACTGGAAACTTAAAAATAACATCAAGGAAATTCTCCAGGACCGCCTGATCAACAAGAATTTATCCCTGGAGGAATTTCGGCAGATCTTCCCCGACAAGATCAGCTGCTATCGGTTTCTGGAGCGTCTCAAATGGAAAGGCGGGTATGAATGTGTCAAGTGCGGTAATGATAAATACTCTGACGGACACCTGAAAATGTCCAGGCGCTGCAGCACCTGCGGCTATGATGAATCAGTTACGAGTAATACCATTTTTCACCGTCTGAAATTTCCGATCGAAAAGGCGTTTTACATTTTGTATGTTACAAACAATACCCAGATCAACTACACGCTGGATGAACTGTCAGACCTGCTTGAACTGCGCCGGAATACGGTCTGGAACTTCAAAAGAAAGATCGAAAAACTCTATTCCAGCAAGAGCGAGCATCACCTGCTGATCGAAGATTTATTCTCTGCCCATCTGAGTAATTAGACGGCCTGATTAATCCGTCAGGCACATGTTGTGATTAAACCGCAATAAATTTCTTTCTTATTGGATGAAAAGGGGGTTCACGCTATTTAATCCTTGTTTTTTAACCGGGATAAAACAGGCGTATGCAAACGTTTTAAAAGTGCATTTCGGTCAATAAAGGGCTGGAGATTTTGGAGAGATGCGCGCGGTATCCTAGCATTATCGCAATATCAACTACAAATCACACCCTTATGTTAAAATTTTTACAGATTCTTTGCTTACTCGGAGGATTTCTGGGCTCTCAGCTTGCGTCGGCCCAGGATGTGACGGGTCAAGTGACGGATGCCGCCGGGGATCCCATTCCCGGGGTGAACGTCCTGATAGAAGGAACTTCCAAGGGGACAGTAACCGACATTAACGGCAGCTATTCCCTTTCTCTGGAAGGTAGTGAAAACGTCCTTGTTTTTTCGTTTGTGGGCTACGAGTCCCAGCGGATCGAGGTAAATAACCGAAACATCATCAATGTTACGCTCCAGGAAGACATCGCTCAGCTGGAGGAGGTGGTCGTCATCGGGTACGGTACACTTGAAGAAAAAGACCTGATCTCTGCGGTGACCACGGTGGAATCCGACGAGATCATCAAGACGCCTACCTCACAGGCCATGCAGGCACTGCAGGGAAGGGTCGCCGGTTTACAGGTGGTCAGCAGTGGTGCTCCCGGGGCATCCCCCACGGTAAGGATACGCGGTATCGGAACCTTCCAGGGAAATTCCGGTCCGCTCTACGTAGTGGACGGCATGTTCTTCGATAACATCGACTTCCTGAATACGGCCGATATTGAAACGATTACCGTACTGAAAGATGCGTCGTCGACCGCGATTTATGGTGTACGTGCATCCAACGGGGTGGTGCTGATCGAAACCAAATCAGGCAAATACGGGCAAGAGCCCCAGATCACCTACAACGGGTATTACGGGATACAGCGCGCCCAGAACGTACTCCAGATGGCCAATTCGGAACAGTTTGTCCAATACATCAATGAGACGGGCGTTGCGGCTGACATTTCTTTCGTGGAGAATGCCTTCCAGCGGTACGGCAGAAGCCGGATCAATCCGAATGTGCCGGATGTGAATACCGACTGGTATGACGAAGTCATTCAGACTGCCCCGATTCAGAATCATTCCCTGACCTTCACCGGAGGTACCGAAAAGATGCGGTATTCGGTGAGCGGCAGTTATTTCGACCAGGATGGATTGCTCAGGGATACGCGTAATTCGTACAAGCGGGTGAACCTGCGGACCAAACTGGATTTTGATGCCGCCGAATGGCTCAACCTGGGAGGTAATGTACAGTTAAGCGGAGCCCGTCAGTATATCGGATCGGATGCCGCCTGGTTCAGGTCTTATTTCGCAGTACCCATTATCCCAGTTTATGACGAGCAGAATACCGAGGCAACTCCTTACCAGTTATCCAATGCCCAGCAGATCGGTTACCGCGGTAACCAGAACCCGTTCTATGCATTGTTATACAATGACAATCGCAATAACGTGGCCAAGGTCAACGGTAACTTCTACCTTGATTTCAAAATTCTGCCCAATAAGCTGAGCTTCAAAACGCAGCTTAATTATGCCTATCAGAATATCACGAGCAGGAATGTGGATTTTCCCTATTTTGACGGACAGACCGAAAACCTCTCGGGCATCAGCCGTGCCAACGTCTCCATTCTCAATACAATCTGGGATAACTACCTTACCTACGAGGATTCGTGGGGAGCACATAATCTCACAGCCGTGCTTGGCTACACCTTCAGGAATGAGTCATTTGAACGGGTGGCTGCCCGGGGTGAAGACCTGAATGTGCCCATCACCCGTGACCAGGAGGAGCTCTGGTACCTGCGATTCGGAAATATCAATGCCGATGCAACCGGGGACGCCGGGGCAAAACTTTATGGTGCCTCCTACTTCGGCCGGCTGGCCTATAACTACGATGACCGTTACCTGTTTTACAGTACCCTGAGAAGGGAAGGAACCAACCGAATCCAGGATACCTGGGACTGGTTCCCGACGGTGGGTGCCGGATGGGTGCTGTCTGAAGAGAGCTTCTTCGATGTAAATGCCATTGACTTCCTGAAATTCAGGGTAAGCTGGGGCCGACTGGGGAATGACGGGATTACGCCGGCACTTGGTGCTCCCGAATTCAATACGGTCTTCCTGGCGCTTAATGATGTGCGCGTGCAGGGAACCCAGGTGGTCCCGGTTTTTGACTATGTCGACAGCTGGGAATTTACCGAGGAAACCAACATCGGGCTTAGTGCCGTTTTGCTGAGCAACCGGATGAATGTGGAATTGGATTACTATGTCAGGGACACGGAGAATGCAGTGATCAATATCGACCTTCCCCTGATCCGTGATAATGTCCTCCGGAACCTCGGGGAGATCCGTAACCAGGGACTGGAGCTTGCACTTAACTGGAGTGATGAGATCGGAAGTGACCTCTCCTACAATATCGGCGGTAATTTTGCCACCCTGAAGAATGAAGTACTTGCCCTGGGCGGACAGGATTATATCGACGCCGGACAGGCAGAATTTCGTCAGCGATCCATAATTGGAGAACCATTCCAGGCTTTTTACGGCTACGAAGTGGAAGGCGTATTCCAGACAGAGTCCCAGATTACCAACAGCGGACTCACTTCAGAATTTATTGCTGATAATAACCTGGTCCCGGGAGACTTTATTTTCAAGGACCAGAACGGGGATGGCGTAATTGATGACGAGGACCGGACGGTAATCGGGTCCTATCTGCCCGACGTTACCTATGGATTTAACTTCGGGGTTACCTGGAGAAACCTCAGCCTGAGCGCTGCCTTCCAGGGACAGGCGGGCCATGAAATACTTAACCGGAAACGAGGTGAACTCATTTTTACCACAGATACCAATATAGATGCGGAGCTGGCAAAAAACCTGTGGAGAGGAGAGGGTACCTCAAATACCTATCCGTCTGCAGCCGGACTGCGAAAGGGGTACAACCAGAACATGAGCGAATATTACGTGGAAAGCGGGTCTTATTTCAGGATCCAGAATGTGCGGTTATCCTACAATTTCATAGACCGCCAGCTTTTTGGCGTCGACATGCCGGCCACTACGGTAACCTTTACCGCCGAACGGCCTCTCACTGTATTTGACTACAACGGGTTTAACCCGGAGGTGCCGAATGGAATTGACCGACAGACCTATCCGATACCGGCGATTTACACATTAGGCCTCAATATTAACCTTTGAAGACAACAGAGATGAAAACTTTTAGAATATCTACTTTACTACTCGTCCTTGTCATGGGCCTGCTCTCATGTGATGGCCTGCTTGAAGACCCGTTAGAAAACCGGGATCCGACAACGGACACCGACTACACCCGCACGGAGCAAATGTTTTCCGTGGCCCTGGGTGCCTACGACGTTTTTTACAATTTGCAGTGGGAGACCTTTCCCCTGATTTCCGTTCGCGGTGACGATGTCAATGCAGCTGGCGACCAGTTTCCGCTCATTGAAACTGATGAATTCCGCTACGACCGGTCATTCTGGATGTATAATTCCACGTGGCTGAACCTATACAGCGACATTATCTCCTTCCATGCGGCCATGGAGGAGATCGAAAAGTACCGGGAGTTTGCGCCAAATCCGGCGCTTGCTGACCAGTATATTGCCGAGATCAAGGTGCTGCGCGGATTTGAGTTCTTCCAGCTGTCCAGGCTGTGGGGTGACCTGATCATTCCAACCAGTTCATCGACCTTCGAATTATACGATAAACCGGTTGAGCCCAAGGAGGTAATCTGGCAACATATTTCAGACCAGATGGATGAAGCACTCGCCGATCTTCCGGATGTGCGTCCCAATCAGCGGACGGATATTCCCGGTGGTGTTACCCGGTATACGGCACTGGCCGTGAAGGCCATGGCCGAGCTGGAGCTTAAAAATTATGCAGCGGTGGCAGCTGCCACCGGGGAGATCATTAACTCCGGTATTTTCGAACTTGAGGAGGATTATTACCAGTTGTTTAAAATTCCCGGTAAACTCAACAACGAAATACTGCTGGAACTGCAGTATTCTGATTTCGGACAAGGGTCCGGTGAGCGGGAATCTTATCTGCATGCATTCTTCGGTCCGCAGGGCTGGACCCCTGCCAAGGAAGGTGCCGGCGCCGGATGGGGTTTCTACGAACCAACTGTGAAGTATGTAAAATTCATGCTTGACCGTGAAGAGCAGCTCCGGCTTGAAACCACAGTTTTGTTTACCAACAGCGGTATTGCGGAAATCCAGGAAGATCCGGCCTATGCCGATCTTCCGGCATGGATATCGAATACCACGCGTGATGGCGATGTGATCAATGATTATGCCCGCGCCAACTTTGCCAGCGGAAAACACTATCTGCCATCCATTCAGTTGATTGACGGACGTAATTCTTATGGCTCAAACAAAAACTTCATCGCCATCCGCTACGCCGAAATATTGCTCATGCACGCCGAGGCACTGGTAAATGGTGCCAGCAGCAGCGCTATGAGCGCGGACGATGCTGTGAATGAAGTGAGACTAAGGGCCGGACTGGATCCACTTACCGGGGTGAACCTCGATGACGTGCTGGATGAGAAATTTGCTGAGCTGGCCATGGAATGGGGCATCAGGTTCTACGACCTGGTTCGTCATGACCGCACCGGCGAACTGGACTACGGCGGTCGCACCTACAACGAAGGAGAAGACCGCTTCCTCCCGTACCCGCTGGCGCAGCAGGACATTCTCCCGCAATTGAGAGATGCCAACAACAACGGTGGCTCATAAGATATAGTTGAAATGAAAAATATAATGGAAATGAAATACGCAAGAATATTCGTGGCAGGCATTCTGTTGTTTGTCCTGGGCTGTGACGATGGCTATATCGATGACATCTCACGGGTTGATCCCGGGCCGGATGTGGATGCTCCCACCGTAACGATCAATTACCCGAATGAAGGTACCGAAATACAGGTTTACGAAGAGGTGACCTCAGTAAACATTGATTTCGAGGTGACCGATGATATCGAGATCCAGACGATCTCAGTCATGCTTGACGACAATGAGATTCTCAGGATGAACGATTTCAAGGATTACCGGAAGGTAATTGAAGAATTTGAATATGATAATCTGACTACCGGGGATCACGAGCTGACCATCACAGCGACGGATATTGACGGAAAAGTGACTTCGAAGACGGTGAATTTCGCCAAGGTTCCGCCCTATGTGACGAAGTACGATGGCGAAATGTTCTATATGCCTTTTGAAGGAGACTATGTCGAACTGGTTAATGTGGTATTTCCAACCGAAGTAGGTAATCCCGGCTTTGCGGGCGAAGGGAAAGTGGGAATGAACGCCTATGCCGGCGCTGAAGGCTCCTATCTGACATATCCGACCGAGAATCTCGAACTGGGCAATGAGTTCAGCGCGGTTTTCTGGATGAAGGTGAATGCCGTTCCCGACCGTGCAGGTGTCCTGGTGATAGGGCCGCCTGATGAGGCAAATCCGGATGCTCAGAATAACCGGACCAGCGGTTTCCGCTTTTTCCGGGAGAATGCCGGCGGTCAGCAACGCTTTAAGCTGAACATAGGTACCGGCGCCGGCGAAAGCTGGTTTGACGGAGGTGCAGCGGCAGATGTCGATCCGGCCCTTGACGAATGGCGGCATTTCGCATTCTCCATTTCAGGAAGTCATGCAGAAGTGTATATCGATGGTGAACTCGTAAAAGAAGATGACTTTCCCGGCATTGACTGGACAAACACCGATGTGTTGTCAATCATGTCCGGTGCGCCGCGGTTTACCGGGTGGGGCCATTTGTCTGACCAGAGTTATATGGATGAATTGCGCCTGTTCAACAAGGCCCTTACCCAGGCCGAGATTCTGGGGATAATTGCTGATGAAGGCGGGGCAATCAACTATGTACCTGAATTTGAAGAGATCTTCTATATGCCGTTTGAAGGCAATTACCTGGATGTGGCGACCAATACACCCGCCACTGAAGTGGGTAATCCGGGATTCGCCGGAGTAGGTTTGCGAGGTGATAATGCGTATGCAGGTGCACCTGAATCCTACCTGACGTATCCATCCGCTTCCCTGGAGAATGATGAATTCAGCGCATCCTTCTGGTATAACCTTGATGCCGAACCGGACCGTGCGGGAATTCTGGTTATCGGTCCGACCGACCCGGACAATCCCGATGCGCAAAACCTGCGTACCAGTGGTTTCCGGTTCTTCCGTGAAGCAGCCGGAACCGACCAGCGGTTCAAGCTGAATGTGGGAACCGGTGCGGGGGACAGCTGGTTTGACGGTGGCGATGCGGCCGACCTTGATCCGGCTACGGCTACCGGCTGGGTGCATATCGCCTTCACGATTTCACAGACTGAAGCTACCGTATACATTGATGGAACCGCAGTATCTACAGGAACCTTCGATGGTATCGACTGGACAGATTGTGATATTCTTTCCATCGGTTCTGGTGCACCCCGGTTTACCGGATGGGGCCATTTTTCGGACCTGAGCTATATTGATGAACTCAGGATCTTTGACAAGGCCCTCACAGCCGCTGAGGTTGAGGCGATAAAAGCCGCAAACTAATAGTAATTAACCTAATTTCGTAAGGGTGGAATCGGGAACTCTGTAACGGGGTTCCCGGTCCCTTAACTCAATCCTATGTACAAGGCGTTAGTGATTTTGCTGGCAGGAATTTTCCTGGTTGGATGCGACAAAGATGACGGACCTGGTCCGGTGCTGGAATTGCAATCGGCATTTGCCGGGGATGTACGTCTTGATCCTGAACAACTTACGGAAGAGGTCCCCGTGGATCGCACGATTACCCTTTCCTTTTCTGCCCCGCTTGATCTGGCTTCCCTTGAGGAAGGTATTTCCCTTATGGCCGGGACGCAGGATGTGCCTGTTACCCTCCGGCTGGGAAGCTCAGGCCGCACGGTGAACCTGTCCGCAGGGGGCCCCTTACAGGATAACCAGGAATATACCATAGCGATTACGGGATCGCTCCGCAGTGACCAGGGGGCTGCTGCCGCCCCGGTGACTATCCGGTTCAAGACCCTGGCCGGAGCTCTCGAACTTGTCTCGGTTTCATTTGGCGGGAACGAGGTCAACAACATGAACCGCGTGCAGAACGTCCCGCTCAACCTTTCCCTGATGCTTGAATTCAATACGCCGATAGATGTGAGTACGTTTGCCGATGCATTTTCCATTCCCGGGGTGAGTACTACGTTTACGGCAATGGCCGATAACCGGGAAGTGGAGGTGACGAGTTCTTCGCCCATGGCGTACCTGAACAAATATACTATGACGCTTTCCAGCGAATTACTGAGTTCCGACGGACGGGCGTTTCCGGGTTACAGCCTGGAATTTTACACGCAGCTTGACTCAAGCTATAAGTTTCCTGAGATCAGTGATGAGGAGCTGCTCACAAAGGTCCAGGAGCATACATTCGCTTATTTCTGGGATTTTGCGCACCCGGTAAGTGGTCTGGCAAGAGAGCGGAACACCTCAAACGACCTTGTCACTATTGGGGGATCAGGTTTTGGTGTCATGGCTATCCTGGTAGGTATCGAGCGGCAATTTATAACCCGTCAGGAAGGCGTGGACCGCCTGGAGAAGATTGTGAATTTCCTGGAGAATGCGGACCGGTTTCACGGTGCCTGGCCTCACTGGATGAACGGAATTACCGGCAACACCATCCCCTTCAGCGTGGATGACGACGGGGCCGACCTGGTGGAAACGGCATTTATGATCCAGGGCCTGCTGACCGTACGCCAGTACCTGGATGCCGGTGACCCGCAGGAACAGTCAATCAGAAACAAGATCACCAACTTATGGGAAGACGTGGAATGGGACTGGTTTACGCAAGGAGAGAATGTACTTTACTGGCACTGGTCACCTCATTACGAATTTGCCAAGAACCTGAAGATTACCGGGTGGAATGAGTCACTGATCATATATGTGCTGGCAGCGTCTTCTCCCACCCATCCGATAACCCCCGAGGTTTATCACCAGGGATGGGCCCGGAACGGAAGTATGCAGAATGGGAAAACGTTCTATGGCGAAACACTCCCGCTCGGACCCGACCGGGGTGGCCCGTTGTTCTTCAGTCATTACTCCTTCCTGGGGCTTGATCCGCGGAATCTTTCCGATCAGTATGCAAGTTACCGGGCACAAAATACTGCACATTCAGAAATAAATCGGGCATACTGCGTGGTAAACCCGCTGAATTACGTAGGATACAGCGAAGCCTGCTGGGGCCTTACGGCGAGCGACAACCAGGATGGCTATTCGGCGCATTCTCCGAATAATGATCTCGGGGTGATCACCCCGACTGCAGCATTATCCTCCATGCCCTACACGCCGGAAGAGTCAATGCAGGCACTTCGTCATTTTTATTACCTGCTCGGTGACAGGATCTGGGGGGATTACGGATTTTACGATGCCTTCAATATCACCGAGGAATGGTACGCACGCTCGTACCTGGCGATTGACCAGGGTCCCATCATTCTGATGCTGGAAAACCACCGGTCCGCGCTATTGTGGAATTTATTCATGCAGGACCAGGAAGTGACAGAAGGGCTGGATGCCCTTGGTTTTACATATTGAAAAAGGAAAGTATTATGAAACGCATTTATAACCTGATACTCTGTACGGGCCTGCTGTTCGCAGTGCAGGCCTGCACACAACCGCAGGCACAGGAATCAAGTGTACCTGCGACCTCATCACCTGACGAGATTACGGAAGATTCCCTGCTCACCCTGGTCCAGTACCAGACATTCCAGTATTTCTGGGATGGGGCGGAACCGACTTCCGGACTGGCGCGTGAGCGCTATCATATGGACAATATTTATCCAAGCCACTCCAAAGACATTATTACCTCCGGGGGTTCAGGATTTGGTTTAATGGCCTTAATTGTCGGCATTGAACGAGGATTCATCACACGGGACCAGGGGGTGGAACGATTCGCCCGGATTGTTGATTACCTGGAGAAAGCCGACAGCTTCCACGGGGTCTGGCCCCACTGGTGGGACGGCCCGACCGGAAAGGTGCATGCCTTCAGTCAGAAGGACGATGGAGGCGATCTGGTGGAGACCTCGTTTCTGGCCGCCGGTCTGCTTACGGTAAGGCAATACCTTGATGAAAATAACCCGGTCGAGCAGGACCTCAAGACAAGAATCGATCAGCTCTGGCGGGGAATTGAATTTGACTGGCATACCCGGGGTGGGCAGGATGTATTATACTGGCACTGGTCTCCTAACTATGGATGGGATATGAATTTTGATGTAAGGGGATACAATGAATGCCTTATTATGTATGTCCTGGCGGCATCATCGCCTACCCACAGCATCGAGCCTGAGGTCTATCATGAAGGCTGGGCAAGGGGAGGAGCTATCACCGAGGATACCACGGTTCACGGACTGCCGACCATCCTTGACCATTACGAGACGAATGACAGTCCGGTCGGACCCCTCTTCTGGGCCCATTACTCCTATGTCGGCCTGAACCCGAAAGGACTTAAAGACCGCTACGCCGATTACTGGAAACTCAATACCAACCACGCCCTGATCCAGTACCGGCATGCCGTCGAAAACCCAAATGGGTTCGAAGGATACGGACCGAATGTCTGGGGCCTCACATCAAGTTACTCCATCAAGGGTTATGCGGGACACCGTCCCGACCATGACCTAGGGGTTATTTCCCCCACGGCGGCGCTTTCCTCTTTTCCCTATACCCCGGACGAAAGCATGGCCTTTCTGAAGTTCATGTACACAGAAACGGATTCGCTGGTGGGAGAATACGGACCGTATGATGCCTTCAGCTTTGAGCATGACTGGTACCTGCCGCGTTACCTCGCCATTGACCAGGGGCCTATCCCGGTCATGATTGAGAATTACCGGACCGGCTTAATCTGGGACTTATTTATGTCCGCTCCCGAAGTAAAAAATGGTCTGGACAAACTGGGATTTACCTATGAATAGGCTCATCCTGCTATACATCTTACTGTTTGCTGGAGGGATTGTTTTTGACCTTCCCGCACAGGAATTGCTGTCTGGCGGAGAGCGAACAACGTATTGCAACCCGGTGGATATCGACTACACCTACATGTCGCATTACGCGCACCAGGGTGTTTCCTACCGTTCAGGGGCAGATCCGGCTGTAATAAATTACAAGGGAACCTATTTCATGTTCGTGACCCGGTCACATGGGTACTGGTACTCTGACGACATGAGCGACTGGAAATTTGTGCGTCCCGAAGCCTGGTACTTCAACGGCAGCAATGCCCCTGCGGCGGCAGTTTACAAAGATCGTGTGATTGTGCTGGGAGACCCGTCGGGCCGGGGTGCGGTGATCACCACCGACGACCCGGTGCGGGGCAACTGGCAAACAACCTACAGCGTTATTCCGCTGGGAATCCAGGACCCCGATCTTTTCGTGGATGAAGACGGAAGGGTTTTCCTGTATGAAGAATCCTCCAACCGGTGGCCGATCAGGGTGGTCGAACTGGACCCTTCGAATATGTTTATTCCCCTGATGGAAGAAAAGGACTTGTTTGGCCTGGATCCTGAAAAACACGGGTGGGAACGCTTCGGACAGGATCACCGATCCGACATTGACCCGTTTATCGAAGGACCGTGGATGAGCCGTCACGGTGACACCTATTACCTGGAATACAGTGCTCCCGGTACCCAGTGGAACGTCTATGCCGACGGGGTTTATACAGCTAAAGATCCTCTCGGCCCTTTTGAATATGCACCGTATAACCCAATTTCCTACAAGCCGGGCGGTTTTCTAACCGGGGCAGGTCATGGCAGTACCGTACGTGATAACTCCGGGGAATACTGGCATTTTGCCAGCATGACGATATCGGTCAATTTTAAATTCGAAAGAAGGATCGGGATGTTCCCGGCAGGGTTTGAGGAGGACGGACAAATGTATGTGAATACGGCCTACGGCGATTATCCCCATTACCTGCCTGATGCCCGGGTTGAATCACACAAAAACCGCTTTACCGGCTGGATGCTCCTGTCGAAAAATAAACCGGTAATCACAAATTCCGTCCTGACCGGCGTGGAGCATAATGTCATGGATCAGCAGGAGGAAGGGTACATACCGGAGCTGGAAGCCGCCGAGTATTCCGGAAACAAGCTCAACGACGAGAATATGCGTACCATGTGGGTGGCGGAAAACAATAGTGATTCCTTATTTTTTCAGATGGATCTTAAAGGTCAGATGAACATACACGCGTTTCAGGTTAATTTCCAGGACTTCAATGCAGGAGTTTTCGGGAAACCTGATACGCTTCGTCAGCAATTTGTGATCGAGACCTCCACCAACGGGAAGGACTGGACTATGGCCGCTGACTTTTCGGAGAACCGGGAAGACCGACCGCATGCGTATCTGCAGCTGGATGAACCGGTGACGGGCCGGCATGTGCGGTTCCGGAATGTGTATTTTCCAAATAAATACCTGGCAGTGGCCGAATTTCGCGTGTTTGGTAAGGGAAACGGCCGTCCGCCAAAGATGCCCGGAGCCTTCAGGGCTGAACGTCAGGAGGACAGGAGAAATGCGGATCTTACGTGGAACCCGGTGAGGGACGCCATGGGATATGTTGTATATTGGGGAATTTCACCCGAAAAACTGAACAATTCGGTACTGATCTACGAGGGAAACTCCTATGAGTTGCGGGCCCTGACTATTGATCAGGAATATTATTACCAGGTAGAAGCATTCAATGAAAATGGAATATCAGAAAAATCGAAAATACTGCACACTAAATAACCTGAGGCACGGCATCTTGCTCGTCACGATACTGCTGGCCTGTATGTCCTGCAGCACAGACAGGCAGACCGAAGCCCCTGGGAATGATAAAATTGACTCCCTGCTCAGTGTAATGACACTTGATGAGAAACTGGGACAGCTGAACCTGCCTTCCTCGGGAGATATTGTAACCGGACAGGCCCAAAGTTCGAATATTGCCGATAAAATCCGGCAGGGCGGCGTAGGCGGTCTGTTCAATATCCAGTCTGCCGAAAAGATTCGTGACGTTCAGCGTATTGCGGTGGAGGAAACCCGTCTCGGTATCCCCTTGATTTTTGGCATGGATGTGATCCACGGATATCGTACCCTGTTCCCGATCCCGATCGGAATATCATGCAGCTGGGACATGGACCTGGTGCAGCGTTCAGCCCGCCTGGCGGCCGAAGAAGCAAGCTCGGATGGTATCTGCTGGACATTCTCCCCGATGACGGACATCTCACGAGAACCACGCTGGGGCAGGGTGTCGGAAGGGAATGGCGAAGACCCTTATCTTTCCTCGCAGATCGCCCGGGCGATGGTACACGGTTACCAGGGAGACGACCTGACTGCTGAAAATACGATCATGGCCTGTGTCAAACATTTTGCACTTTACGGAGCGCCTGAAGCGGGCAGGGACTACAATACCGTGGATATGAGCCGCATTCGGATGTTCAACGAATACCTGCCTCCGTACCAGGCGGCAGTGGATGCCGGAGTGGGAAGTGTCATGACCTCCTTCAATGAGATTGACGGGGTTCCGGCGAGCGCGAATAAATGGCTGCTCGACGACCTGCTTCGAGACCGATGGGGATTCGACGGTTTTGTTGTGACAGATTATACCGCTATCAATGAAATGACTGCCCATGGCATCGGGGACCTGCAGCATGTCTCGGCCCTGGCCCTGAAGGCGGGGGTAGACATGGACATGGTGGGTGAGGGATTCCTGTCCACCCTTAAGCAGTCCCTGGAAGAAGGAGCCATTACTGAGGCACAGATTGACCAGGCATGCCGCCGCATTCTCCAGGCAAAAATGGACCTGGGATTGTTTGATGATCCGTATAAATATTGTAATCCGGAGCGCGCCGAACGAAATATCTACACCGCTGAAAAACGGCAGGAGGCGCGTGAGATTGCGGCAGAAACATTTGTACTGCTCAAGAATCAAGGTGATATTCTCCCGTTAAGAAAGGGAGGCACCATCGCCCTGGTGGGTCCGATGGCCGACAACCGTGAGAATATGGCCGGGACCTGGAGCGTGGCCGGCGACTTTAAAAGTGCAGTCGCCCTCAGGGAAGGAATCGCGCAGGTGGCCGGTGAGGATGTCCGGATTTTGCACGCCAGGGGTGCTAACGTGGTAGGCGATTCACTCCTGGAATCTCGGGTGAGTATATTCGGGAAACCAACCTACCGCGACAACCGTTCTCCCGACGTGATGATCCGGGAAGCAGTAAATGTGGCCCGCCAGGCAGACGTGATCGTGGCCGCGATGGGAGAATCGGCCGAAATGACTGGTGAAAGTGCAAGCCGTTCCTCCATCGATTTACCTGAAAACCAGCAGGCCTTGCTGGACGCATTGCTGGAAACGGGTAAACCTGTGGTTATGGTACTGTTTACCGGACGGCCCCTTTCCATCCAGTGGGCTGAGGACAATATTCCCGCTATTTTGAACGTCTGGTTCCCCGGGAGTGAGGCCGGACTGGCCATTGCGGATGTACTCTTCGGGGATGTAAATCCTTCCGGGAAACTTAGTATGACGTTCCCGAGAAATACCGGGCAAATACCTATCTATTACAATCACAAGAATACCGGGAGGCCGCTTGAGGAAGGGCAATGGTTTCAAAAATTCCGTTCCAACTACCTGGATGTACCTAATACACCCTTGTATCCGTTCGGTTACGGATTGAGTTATACCACGTTTGAGTATGGCAACCTGGCGCTGGACAAATCGACCATGCGGCCGGGTGATGAGATAACGGTAAGCGTTGAGGTGACAAACAGCGGGTCTGTGGCGGGCAAGGAAGTTGTACAATTATATATTCAGGATGTGGTTGGATCCGTCACCAGGCCGCTGAAAGAACTGAAGGGTTTCCAAAAGATCATGCTGGAACCGGGCCAGACGGAAACAGTTCGATTTACCATTACCGAAGAAGACCTCAAATTTTTTAACAGCGAACTTGAGAAAGTAGCTGAGCCGGGAGAATTCCGCGTGTATGCCGGAACTAATTCTGCCGACGTGCTTGAGGCAGGATTTACCCTGGAAAAAAACGGGAATGAGTAAAGGTTACGGACCTTCCAGCCTTTAAGAGAGTCCTGGCTGAGCAGGATAAACTTTTGGTCGTGCCGGATTGTTTCTGAAGAGACGATTCGTGGAGGAATTCCCCGGATTTGATTAATTTAAAATGCATGAGGTCCATCCTGCTGTCAGCCTGTATGTTTTTCGTGAGCCTGTCGCTTCAGGCCCAGATAGGCATTCCTTACCAAAATGCCATTTGGACAGGCAGCGAGCCAACCGTGGATGGCTCTCCTTACCTGGAGAATAGCTGGAAGATGGGTACGGTCACCGATCGGGAAAATGAACGTGAATACCGTGTTTTTCTTAAATATGACACCCGTATTGACCGGATAGTGGTTAGTTTTTATGGCCGGCCGGCGATCCTTGACGATATACGATATCCGGAATTTACCATTGGTGGTTTGCCCGGCAGCGATTATGAGGAACGAAAGTTTCTGAATGCGACGCAACTTGAAATCGCCGGATTGGAAGGATATTACGAAATGCTCTATATGGGCGAATACAGGTTGCTGCGTAAGGTGCGAACCGATTATATTCCCAATACAATACCAGAATACGGGACCCATCGAAAAACAATACTGTTCCTTACCCGTGAAGAATTCTTATTGATAGATCCGGACGGTTTTGTAAAGGAGGTGCCGGACAAGACCAGGCATATTTTCCGGCTGTTCGGCCCGAAGGCAGGAGAATATGAACGCCTTGCCGAAGATCGGCAACTGGATGTCTCCAAGCCGGAAGGCCTTGTTGAATTACTGCGGTTGCACGAATCCGGAGGATCTTAACAATTTATTTACAACCTATTGATTGCCATAGGGTTAAATTATTCTATTTTAACGGAAAAAATTTCTCTATGAACAAATTATTCATAATTATCCTGCTTGTGCTGGGTATCCGGGGCGTCGCAGCCAGCCAGGATTCACCGGAAAAATATGTCCTGTCGGGCGGTGAACTTATATTCTCCTTTGCAGATCAGAATGCCGGGTTAGACAATATTCTGCGGTTCTCGGCATTCTTCCATGCCCAGTCGTGGAAGGTCTATGATTACGGGGAGCTCGCGGTGTTTCATGGCCTTTCCATCCGAAATGTTGGATTTATCCTGGACGACGATGATAGTGAGACAAGGGTAAAGTTCAGGACCTATAACCTGGGTATCCCGATAGGAATTATTCTGGATGTAACACCAGGCACGGCCGTGTACGGGGGGTACGAACTTGAATTGCCTTTTAATTTCAAGCAGAAAACGTTCATCAACGAAAAAAAGGAAGATAAATTCAATTCCTGGTTCAGTGACAGAACACCAACCCTTGCCCATGGTATTTTTGTCGGGTTTCAGTTCAGGGAAGGAGCCAATGTCAAATTCAAATACTACCTGAACAATTTTTTCAATGAGGATTATCGCCAGGTCGTAGATGGAGTGGAAACATTTCCCTACCAGAATTTTGATGTGAATGTATTCTACTTTGCCCTGACCTTTAATATTTTCAAAAACCGGGAGCTTATTATTGAGACCTGGGAATAGCAACTTTAAAAAGGCCGCCGATCAGGCGGCCTTTTAAGCTTATGCTGTTTGGGCAGAAACCGAGCGGACGATTTCACGGATATGTTCGTGATCTGTGCCACAACATCCGCCCAGGACCTTAAGCCAGGGGATTCTTCCGGACAGCTCTTTATATTCATTGCCCAGGGCATGAGGATCTCCCCTGTCCAGTTCAGTGGAATTATCAAGTTCTTCATGACTTTTACAGGAGGCGTTGGCCCGGATACCTGCAATTCGTTTTTGCCAGGTTGCGTCTCCGGAAAACAAGTGCATGAAATGCGTGGGATGTGCACAATTTATCATGTAATGCGTCACATAATTTCCGGTTTGGGCATCCGTTTCCAGAATCGCATTCTCCAGGGAAGAACCATCGGGTAACTTTCCATCGGTTTCCAGGGTAAAGGAAATAACGACAGGCACATTAAACTTCCTGGCTGCCAGGCTTATCCCGATCGCCTCCGGGACGTTGGTCATTGTGAGCGCAGATACGATATCAGCATCTGCCTCTGCAAAGGCTTTGATTTGCGCATGGTGATAAAAGGTTGCCTCAGTGACAGTCATTACCGATCTTGACTGATACCCGTCTCCACGTGGTCCGATACAGCCGCTCACAATCCCGTCGGGCTGTTCGAATTTCTGCTGCAGTTCCCGCATAAAGGCTACGGATTGCTTATTGAGTGCGATTTGTACGTCTTCGGAATACCCCAGCCGGAATGCCCAGTCATGGTTCAGGCGCCAGGTAGGGGTTTCAAATACGAAGGGCAGGTTTTCCACCAGGGCAATTTGCAGGTAGGGTGCATAATATTCCTGGATCAGGCGTTTGCCTGATTCAGAATTCAGCAATTCAAACGCCGCAAACTCCCTGAGTTCCACTTCTTTTTCAAACACGAGGGTCGTTTCCAGTCCTCCGTCGGTCAGATATTGTGGTTTTATAAACGGGTTCATGGTGTTACAATTTTTGGTTTAACAGGTGCTTTTTGAGTCTTTGGTTTGGTTACATCCCGAAAGAGCAACATATCGCCCACCCGTGCAGAAGCCCCGTTATAAAATCCTGTCTCATATTCGAAATCGGTCGGATTGTGAAATGTTCCAAACAGGATGTCAAAGATCGGAAGATCGGAGTAGTTGCCCTGGTGGATTTCTGTGGCATGATGATAGGTGTGACTTTCCGGACGCTGGACAATATATCCCAGCCAGCGGGGTGTCCTGATGTTGGCATGCTGGAAAATGCCCAGGAATGTGGTGGTGAGCAGCATGACCGTAATGGCCTGGGGTGTCAGACCGGCAATCACGCTGAAGCACACACTGCCAAGTACGGTCCATCCGATCATATCGAGCGGACTGAAATAAAAGGCTCCGTAGGTATCGAGCCGTTCGGCACTGTGGTGCATCTGGTGGAACGTTCTCCAGAGAAAATCATATTTGTGTAGTGCGGCATGCCAGACGTACACGCCGAATTCATACAATAGAACTCCGAATAATCCGCCTCCCACCGTTCCCCATGAGGAAAGGTCAAAAATGCGGAACGGTTCAAGGTACGGATCAATGAATAATGGCAGATAAGAGGACAGGTAAAAGTAAACGATAAAGGCGGTGAGTCCGCGCAAGACCCAGAATTTTACTTTAGGCAGCTTTCGGCCCGGGAAAACCGCCTCCCAGATCATGAGTGCTCCATAAATCAGCAGCACAATCAATGAGATGGGATCCATCAGAATTTCAAGTGGTGTAGGCATAATCAGAATTTTAGTGATTGATTGTTTACCCACACTGGCGTAAGGAAACGCCTTACATTGTAAGTCAGGGTGTAAGCTGAATTAAATTTGCCAGCTGATACGTTTTTCCGGATGGTAACTGCAGGTGGTGCCGGTGCGAATCGAATTGGAAAGGTGAATTCCAAGCCGGGGGTGATCTTTTTCAATTTTGGAGATCGCGCTGCGGATTCTCCAGGTCACAGCCGAACGTGCCTTATCAATCGAGTTTCCTTTTTTGCGGCTCCTGCCGCCAAGGCCCAGGGAATTGGCCAGGTGGTCAACCAGCTCGTCATATTCCTTTTGAAGGATAGCCGCCTCATGAAAATCATTGTTGTTTTCAGCCTCGGCCAGGTTTTCCTGCAAACTGAGGATTTTTGCCTGGTAGGTTCTTTTAGCTTTTGCGTCCAGTACGGAAATACCCTCCTCATTGATCGCCGTTTCCATGAGCTCGGCACAATGAAAAGGTTCATTCGGTCGTGAGAGCATCTTTTGAAGGTCATGGAATCCTTTCACTTCAGGCAGGGTTACTTCGGTACCGGCAAAACCCATCGTCCAGAGTTCGCCTTCCCGGGTAAATTTACCTTCTTCCTCAGTCAGGCCGGATTCAGGCGGGGATGGATTAATGGAGAATGTTTCGCCCCCGAGATGTTCCAGGAAAGAATGAATCGGACCAGGTTTGCGAAACGGATTTACCGTCAGGAACCATTCAATGGCTCCTTTATCGCTGCCCCTTGCCTTACGGGTGATCTTCTTCTTGTAAAGGACCAGGTATTCATTCCAGTAGTGCATCATCTTTTCGGTGTTACCCAGGAAATAATGCGCTCCCGCTGTGTAGACGTGCTGATCGATCCAGGGAGAATGCGGGGCTTTGCTGATCAGTTCCTGTGCTTCCTTGAAGTGCCCGCACATGAACCGGATAAACGAGCCGATGTGGAGGTACTCATTTGCCGGATTAATCCGCCTGGACTTTTCATAGAGTTCCAGCGCCTCTTCCGGATAGCCAATATAAACCAGTGAGGTGGCGTTCTGGATCAGGGTTGACGGATCATTGTTGTTCAGGTGCAAAGACTTTCTTATATAATGTTCCGCGGTTTCATACGCCTCTTTGTAGAGGAACACCCTTCCGAGGACAGATGCCGCAATGTAGTTGTATTCATCCAGTTCAATGGCCTTTTCCGCCCATTCAAATGCTCCGTTCTGGCTTACTTCCCATCGTTCCCATAGCTGACAGCTCCAATCATTGAAATAGGACAGTGACATGCCCGAATAGGCCAGTGAATATTCGGGATCAATGGAAATGGCCTCTCTGAAAAATTCCCGGGCTTTTTCATCACTTTTCACCGTGCCTTTTTTAATTTCTTCCATTCCATACAGCCAGTATTCATAAGCGCTGAGCTTGGTACTTTCCTTTTTGCGAAGCTGGGAAAGGAGGTCATAATTAAGTTGCTCCTGCAGCGTACCAAGGATCTCCTGCAGCAGGTCTTCCTGGACCTCCAGCATTTGTGCACGGCTTGCGTCAAACCGGTTCGCCCAGACCATGCGCAGGGAATGGCTTTCCACTAACTGTGCATTGACCCTGATTCGCTGCCGGTCAAACCGGAAAGAGCCCAGTACATGATAATCCGCGTTTAACTTATCCAGGGAGTCACGATCAGGATTCAGCTGCTGCATGGATTGCATCGAAATGATCTGGAATTGCCTGAATTTTGACAATTCGGTAATCAGGTCCATGCACAACGACGCACAAAAAAGGGCGGAGTCCTTCCCTGCGGATAAATTTTCAAAAGGAAAAACGGCAATCGTCACCGTATCCCGGAGTTTTTTATTTGAATGCACGGGTGTAGTTGCCTTCATGGTCACATTTGGCCAGTTACAGTCTTTCAATTTAACGAATTGACTTGGGAATTCGATCCTTATCCCCCATCGTATTAGGATTTTCTGCCTATCTTGAACTTTCTAATTATCAGGCCTATGGCTAGTTTACGATATATTCTGATTACGGTTTTGATTTTACAAGTCATTTCCGTCAGGGCGC
Source organism: uncultured Roseivirgaceae bacterium (assembly GCA_964563925.1). Lineage (GTDB taxonomy): Bacteria > Bacteroidota > Bacteroidia > Cytophagales > Cyclobacteriaceae > JAUILA01. Next base: position 21,747 of record CAZLZD010000044.1, read on the forward strand.
AGGAGGATAAAACAGCAAAACCACTAAGAGTCGGGGTAGCCGGGCTTGTGCACACGCACGTACACTGGATTCTCGGCCGTGAAGACACGGGAGAAATTGAAATTGTGGGGATTGCGGAGCCAAACCGCGAGTTGGCCGAGCGGTACGCCCAACAGTATGGCTTTTCCATGGATATTGTATTTCCCACGGTTGAGGCCATGCTCGACGCTACCAGTCCGGAGGCAGTCACGGCCTTTAACACTATCTTCGGTCACCTGGAGGTGGTGGAGAAGTGTGCTCCCCGCGGAATTCATGTAATGGTGGAAAAGCCCCTGGCCATTAGCCTCGACCATGCCCGTAAGATGAAAGAACTGGCTGAACAACATGGGATCGAACTGCTAACCAATTACGAGACTACCTGGTATGGCTCCAGCCATGAGGCCTACAGGCTGGCTGTGACTGAAGGCGCCCTGGGTCCTGTACGCAAAATTGTCGTACACGATGGCCACGAGGGCCCCATGGAAATCGGCGTGAATGCAGAATTCCTGGAATGGCTCACCGACCCTGAATTTAATGGTGCCGGAGCCTTGTTTGATTTTGGCTGCTATGGTGCCAATCTCACCACCTGGCTGATGGAGGGCCGGCGACCGGAGAAGGTTCTGGCCGTAACCCAGCAGATCAAACCATCCATATATCCCGAGGTGGATGATGAGGCTACCATAATCCTCACCTACCCCGGGGCTCAATCCATAATCCAGGCCTCCTGGAACTGGCCATTCTCCCGGAAGGATATGGAAGTGTATGGCAAAACCGGTTATGCAATTGCCAAAGACGGCAACAGGATGGAGGTCAGGCTGAACGGTCAGGAACAGCCGACCCGTCATCTTGCCCCGGACAGGCCTTCACCCGTGAACGATCCGTTTGCCATGCTGGCTGCGATTGTGCAGGGCAGGCTGGTACTGCCTCCCTATGCGCTTTCTTCTCTGGAGAATAATATGATTGTAATGGAGATTCTGGAGGCGGCGCGTACCTCGGCGGAAACCGGACAAACGGTGTCATTGGATTGATACAGGCGGAATTACAGGCTTTTTCATCAAATTTATCACGGTCCCTGAGCGTTTATAGCCTCAGAGGAATTGTCCAACCGGTTCCTTTCCTGTAGTTTTGACGAGCTATTACGACACACCGTATGAGAGGATTGTTCATTTTACTTTTCGGCTTGGGTTCCATGTTTTCGTTCGGACAGAAATTAGACATCCAGGGTCACCGGGGTGCCCGCGGCATGATGCCGGAAAACAGTATTCCTGCCTTTATTTATGCCATTGACCAGGGCGTCACCACCCTGGAACTGGATGTCGTGATAACCAGCGACGGGGAGGTAGTCGTTTCCCACGAACCCTGGATAAATCCCGAAATTTGCCTGGGGCCAAACAGCACCTCCCTGGAGGATGAAGCGCGTGAGGACCTCAATATATATCGTATGACCTATGAGCAGATCAAGACCTATGATTGCGGCAGTGTGAAGAATGACCGGTTTCCGGAACAACAAAAGCTGTTTGTCAACAAGCCATTGCTGAAAGATGTGATCCGCCAGGTGGAGCGATACACGAAAAGCCATACGGGCTATGAGGTAAACTATAATATTGAACTTAAAAGCGGGGAGGATGGAGATGAAATTTACCATCCTGTCCCGGCCGAATTCTCCAGGATCGTTTACACACTCATCGATGACTACCTTCCCTGGGAACGGGTGACTATCCAATCCTTTGATTTTCGCGTTCTGCAATACTGGAATGAACAATATCCGAAGGTAAATCTGGCCGCCCTGGTGGAAAACATGAGGTCTGCCGAAACCAACCTGGGGGCTTTGGGTTTTGTGCCGGCAATCTACAGTCCGCATTACAAACTAATCACGGAGAAAACGGTTAAAGAACTGCACGCACAGGGGATCAAAGTTATTCCCTGGACCGTCAATGAAAAGGACGAAATGAAGACGCTTGCCGGATGGGGAGTGGACGGATTGATTACGGACTACCCAAACCGGGCCCGCGAACTTGGACTAACCAGAAAATACGACAAATGAAATATAATATCTATGGCATCGGTAATGCACTGGTGGATATCGTGACAGAGGTGGATGACCGGTTCCTGGAAATTCATGAAATTGAAAAGGGATTCATGACCCTTGTGGATGCCGACCGGCAGTTCCAGCTGGTGGAAGCCATCAATTTGAAAGATAGTAATATGCAATGCGGGGGCTCTGCCGCAAACACCGTCATCGCAGCCAGTCAGTTCGGGGCCGATTGCTACTATTCATGTCTCGTTGCGGATGATGATATGGGGCATTTTTACCTGGAAGACCTGCGGGCAAACGGTGTGAACTCCAATATGAGTTCAGAATTGCTTCCACAGGGAATTACCGGCAAATGCCTGGTGATGACCACACCGGATGCCGGGCGAACCATGAACACGTTCCTTGGAATTACTTCGTCTTTTTCCAAAGCCCAGCTTCATCCGGAAGCTATTCGGCAGTCGCAGTACCTCTATATGGAAGGGTATCTTGTAACCTCAGAAAACGGCGTGGAGGCCATGATCACTTCCAGGGATATTGCACGCGAAGCAGGAGTCAAAACAGTACTTACCTTTTCAGACCCCAGCATGGTCAAGTACTTCAGGGATCAGATGCTCAGCGTCCTTGAAGGTGGTGTTGACCTGTTGTTCTGCAATGAGGAAGAGGCCCGCCTCTTTACTGAAACGGAAACCACCGCCGAAGCCAGGGAAAAGCTCAAAGACCATGCGCACAGGTTTGCCATCACCCAGGGGGCAAACGGGGCGATCCTTTTTGACGGAGATACCTTTATTGACATAGAACCCTACAAAGTGGATGCGGTGGATACAAATGGGGCAGGTGATATGTTTGCGGGGGCTTTTCTTTACGGGATATCCCATGGGCACAGCTTTGTGGAAGCGGGTAAAATTGCCAGCCTGGCATCTTCCCGGGTGGTCAGTCAGTTCGGCCCCAGGCTTAAAAAACACCAGGCCCGTGAAATACTGGCTCACCTTTTTGAATAAGTGAAGTTAAAGGCCCTGTTGGGAGGCCTCTCAGGAACCCAGCCAGCTGTCCAGCGCATTTTGCGCTTCTTCAGAAATATTCTCCTTTAACCGGACATGAGGAACTTCGAAATAACTGGCGGATGCATCCGGCCTCAGGTTGAATTCGCGACTTCCCTGCAACCTGCCAACCGTAAAAGTGACTTCCCCTTCCGGATTGAATGCATCCGGATGAAATTTATCACCGTTTACACGCTCTATCTGGTCATCCAGGCTAAAGTACTGCTCTGCCTGTGAACCCGGGAACATTTGGCTGACCCGGTACTTGCCTTCATTCTCCGAGAGACGCACACCCAGGTAACGTTCCAGTTTGTCTTCTGCGGGTTCCCAGATCAATTGAAGTCCGGTCTGATCAAGCAATTCCGTAAGGAGAGGCATTTTTTCTTCGGTCCCAAGGACAAAGCGGTCAAAGAAATCATTGAGATCGGCGCCGGCCGCATCCGAGGTGAGCGTACGGATATCCTGCAATGAATAGCCCCTCTCGCGGTGGGCAAACTCCGTGAACAGCCTGCGCACCACATCATCCAGCGAGTGCCGTCCGTCCGACGACCTGCGGATGAGCAGGTCAAGCATTAATGCCGAAACTGCTCCTTCCACGTAAATACTGCTTTTCCGGCCCGGGGCGCTTTTCTGGTAACCGTCGATCCACAGGTCATAGGATGAATCAACCACCGACAGGGACAGCCTGCCGTGGTTGTCAAAATGGCGCTTCAGAAGTTTTCCCAGTTCGCGGAAATACCACTCGCGGTTGCGTACCTGTGACCTGACCAGAAAAAGATCTCCGTAATAGGTCGTGAAACCCTCCGCCACAAAACCGGTGGGGAAATAGGCGGGCTCGTGAAATTTGTACGGGAACAATTCACGCGGCCGGATCTTCAATATATTCCAGGCGTGAAACAACTCATGGGAACTCACCCCCAGCAGCTGATCGTTCATTTCATCATCACCAAGCTTATCGTCCGGACCCAGGCAGATTACCGTAGAAGCTCCGTGCTCGACCCCGTGATAAAATTTGTAGGGGAGAATAAGCAACAGGAAATGGTACGATTTCTCAGGGAATTCCTCCATCATCCTGATCTGGGATTCCGAAAAATGCCTGAAGTCCGGAATTATAGTATCCTCCTTCAGTTGCGCTCCCCACGACCAGATATGAAACGAGGTTTCGCCCACCTGGTAGGTGAGCTCCTGAAGGGTTGCGGCGGCCAGGAGCGGACTGTCGGCCAGTTGGTAATAGTCGTCCGACCGGAACTCCCCCTCCCCGGCTTCCTCCAGCGAGGTGGCAATCCGGTAATTTTCAGGAATGTCAATGTGCACTTCGCAGGGCTGATCCATTTGGAGCGGCTCATAGATAAGGCAGTTCACGAAATTGATATAAATGAGCTCTTCGTCGATCCAGCTTGATCCGGCATCCATTCGGAAGGCAAAATATTCGTATTCAGCCACCACCTTGCCTGTATCGTCTGCTGTGACCCGCCAGGTACTCAACTGGGGCTTGGCCGACGGCAGTAATTCTTCCATGCCATTCATAAAGCGCAGATCGCGTAAATTTTTTGCGTAATTTGCCGCTTCATACCGGCCCGGTCGCCACATAGGCAGGTGAAAAGTGCAGTGGGCATGGGGCTCAACAAGGTATTCTGCCCGTATCCTGATCATGTGGGTAAGCGGATTCGGAAAGGAGAGGTAAAATTTCATGACCTAAAAATACAGGAAATCCAGCTTCATTCACAGAATGATCACCCTGAGAAAGATGTGGGAAAAAGAATTAAACTATTGGGAAAAATGAAAAAGCTACATATCTTTGCACCCCATTTGGGATAAATTGAAGCATAGACTGGTGCGCCGGTCAATAAAATAAAGGAAGCAATGAAAAGGACATTTCAACCATCGCAGCGTAAGAGAAAGAACAAGCACGGATATCGTGCACGTATGGAATCAGCCAACGGACGTGCGGTATTGGCCCGTCGTCGTGCCAAAGGCCGTAAGAAACTGACTGTTTCTGACGAGAAGACGCATAAGTAACAGGTGCAGGCCTGCAGCCTGTCTGCGAATGTGTTGAAGTCCATCCGTAAATTATGAAGTCGTCGTACTCATTCGGAAAGGACGAACGTCTCTCCAGGAAACGTGACATACAGGAACTCTTCCAAAAGGGTTCCTCTTTTTATTTGTACCCATTCCGGATTCTCTGGCTGGCCCACACCGAAAGCACGAACAGCCAGGTGCTGATTTCCGTATCCAGCCGTCATTTTAAAAAAGCCGTTGACCGTAACCTGCTGAAGCGGCGTATCCGCGAAGGATACCGGTTAAACAAACACACAAGGCAGGAGGGCGCCCCGCTGATGATTGCGCTGGTTTATACGGCTCGCGAAATTCTCCCGTCTGAAAAGATCCATGATTCCATCCGCAAAGTCTTGTCCCGCTTGCCTGAAACTCCGTAATTCACTGACATGATCCATATTCTCAGTATCGAGACCAGCACGACGGTTTGTTCGGTGGCCGTTCACGGTGACGGGAAGCTCACCGGGCAGCTTTCGTTGTATACGGAAAAATCACACAGTGCCCAGCTGGGTAAAATGGTCAGTGAACTTATGCGGTCCTGTGAGCTGGAGAATAAAGACCTGGACGCGGTGGCCGTATCGGGAGGTCCGGGGTCCTATACCGGTCTTCGCATCGGGTGTTCGCTGGCCAAGGGAATGTGCTATGCCCTCGAAATTCCACTGATCGCGGTCTCCACGCTGGAGGCCCTGGGCCGTCAGGTGCAGCGTTATATTCCGGCAGAGGCATTGCTTTGTCCTATGCTGGATGCGCGGCGTATGGAAGTTTACACCATGATGATGGACAGAGAGGGCAGGGTACTGACACCGGTGCATCCGCTGATCCTCGATGCGACTTCTTTTGAAGAACATTTAAACAACCGGGAAATCTGGTTTTTTGGTAATGGATCCGGGAAGGCGGCAGAAGTAATCCGGCATCCGAATGCAACGTTCATCCCCGGCATTACCACCGAAGCACGGGCTGTCGGTGAACTCGCCTTCGGGAAGTTTGGCAGGGAGGAGTTTGAGGATGTGGCATATTATGAGCCGTTTTATCTGAAGGAATTTCAGGCAACCAAACCAAAAAAGAAGCTTTAGCGTTTTAGTGAAGTAAAGAGAAAAGCATGGACGAGATAGTAAATAAAGTTGCGAACAGTGCCCTGATCACGTTGGACCTGGAGAAATACTATCACCCCGGGGAGCGGGTGACCTGGGACATGAAGGACTGGCTGTACCAGGAAATGATCCTTAAGGAAAAGGATTTCCGGGCTGAGCTCAAGGCACATGACTGGTCAGGCTACGAAGGGAAGAATGTGGCGATCACCTGCACGGCTGATGCCATTGTCCCGACCTGGGCCTACATGCTTGCGGCGACTTACATTGCACCCCACGCCCACCTGGTGATCATGGGGGACAGGAGTGCGCTGGACCTGGTCCTTTTCCGTGATGCTCTCGCTAAGATAAATCCGGCAGACTTTCAGGATGCCAAGGTGGTTATCAAGGGATGCGGAAACCTCCCGGTCCCGGAGTCGGCCTATGTGGAGCTGACTACCCTGATGCAGCCGTATGTGTCAAGCCTAATGTACGGTGAGCCATGCAGTACGGTTCCTTTGTATAAGAAACGCAAAGTTTAATAGACGACCAGGCGTCCTGCCTGAATAATGGCCGAATTGGTACGCACCCTGTAGAGGTAAATCCCGGCGGCAATGGTCATCGGAATGTCCTCTTCAGCCGTAATGAGCGGAATGCGGGTCAACACAGACCCCTGCATGGTTATAATTTCAAGCATGGTATCAGGGTCTTCTGAAATTACACGGAGAATCTCACCCGACTGCACCGGATTTGGATAGATCAATGCAGCACCTGCAGGCACGTAGATAAACGATAGGATGTCTGACCTGATCACCCGGCCATCGTCCAGGTATAGGGCGGCCTGGTATCGGTTCGGACCGGTTTGGGGATTCGAATCGGTCAGGATTATCTCCGTAGCCGGATTAGTGCTTTCTCCGATAATCAGCCCGTCATTGACCCGTTCCACCACCATCCGGGAAATTCCGTCCGACGTGCCGAGACGCACAGTCAGCTGTATATCGGTATCCCTGACCAGTCCGGTAAAGCCGGCAAAATAACACCCGACCCCCTGCCTTCCAATATGAAAGGTTACGGCTCGTCCTGCCGGATAATTGGCCAGGTACGCCTGAACCGAGATGAGGCTGTCGGTGTAGTTGACTTCTGATGAATTCAGGATCGTGTCGGTTTTGGAAATCAGGCTGATAAGCTTGTTGTTTTTCCGGCCGCGGATCTGGTAGCTTGTGGCATTCGGGACCGGGGACCAGCTTATCTGCCAGTCATTCTCACACACATAATCAACAGAGGTATTGGGGATTTCCGAGAATGTGAAGAAGGCGGACTCATAGGTTTGTCCTCCTGATTGCAGGCGGAGCTGCACTACGGCCGTGGTATCGGGGGCGTCAAATGTAAATGATTCCTGTCCGGCGTTTACCATTCCCACCTCCTGCCATTCACCATTTTGGGTGCGCCAGGCGATTTGCGCATCGCCCGAAAGGGAGGTGTCCCAGTAGACCGGGGCAGGCTGTCCTGCGGTTAGGACGGTATTCTCCAGAGGGTAACGCCAGGAAAAATATCCGGTTTGTTCGGTGTGCCAGGCCAGGTACATGGGAAAATCCTCGCCGGCTTCCACAAGGACCTGGTACGTGCCAGGTTCAGGATTCTCCAGCGTAATCAGTTCCTGGGTATTACGGTGATCCGGACCCCGGCGGGCAGGGAGAGCCAGGGAATCGGCGTGAGGATAGGCTGACAGCGTCCACGGTAAGACGGGTGGACCGGACGGGCCCTGGAGCGCCATGTCGGCATCACGCACCAGCAATACCTGATCTCCCGGGGTGGCCGGAGGATCAAACCAGGAAAGAACGAGGCGGACTGAGGCGGTTCCTTCCGGGATGACAAGACTTACCTGAGACGTGCCGGATAACTGCTGGTAATTGGCCTGTTCGATGATCCGGGCAGAATGAATGAGGTTTAGCTGACCATAACCTGAAGAATAATCAGGCCCAGGGGTTCCGACTTCGTCGGACCCGGCCAGGAGAATGGCACGGATCAAGGCAAATTCGGCGGTCTCTCCGGTTTGGGAAGAGTAAAGTTCTGACAAGACCGCGGCCGACCCTGAAACGAGGGCTGCCGCATCGCTCGTTCCGCCTTCACCGTACGCAACGATTTCCGGACGGATTCGCCCGTCAAAAGTAGGCCCCCTGGAATTCTGTGGAATGACCTGGCCGGTGGCATCGGAAGAGGAGACGGTCAGGATATTCTTGGCATTCTTGAAGTTACCGGTCAGGGTGCTGAAACCAGTAATACCGGTATACGGTCCGGCCCCCGGTGTCTGGGTTCCGGCATTACCGATCGAAAAGACATGCGTAAGTGAGGGATTAGCTTCGGCCGACTGGTCATAGGAGGCGGCTTCAGGCCCATAAAAAGGTTCGGGGGAGGTGCCGTAACTGTGATTTTGAACGGTCACATCTTCGTAATAGGAATCTGTTTCAGCAAACAGGGATGAAAATGATGCCTGTTTCAGCAGGACTGCGGGGCTTACCCCCTCTGTTTCAGCGGCGAGCAATCCGCTTCCGGCGGCCAGCGTGGCCATTTCGGTTGCATGGATGGAGATTGACAATCCGGGTTCTTCATAGGCCGACCTGCCCCGAAGGTCGGGGTCTTCCGGGTTATACCCCTGCTCTTTGACACTCAGTATGCTATTTTCTCCGCGGACCTCAGGAAAAGCCTCGTGAAAAGCTTTGATCCGGTTGAGGCCTTGATTTACGAAAGGAACAAGTGATTCTTCCACTGCTTTTTTTGCCGGGCTTATATACACAATACCGGGGTGATCCATCAGCACGGGTAGACGTGCGGCCGGGATCAGGACGGACAGTGAGCCCGGGACCGGTTGTCCGGAAAATGTACGTACCACCACTTCCACAGCTTCCGGGGTGCGCACGGTGACTATATACGGTGGTGATTCCGGCAAGCCCGGCGCGAGCTTCCATTGATTATTGATTCGATAAAGGAGGCTGTTAGCCGGCAGGGAGTCTTCCAGGTATACGATATGGTGATCCCTGGTTACGGATTGTACGCGTTGGTATGCGGAAGGGGGGTCACCTTTTATAAGGTAATAACCTGGCGTGACTGTGGCCGAAACGGGGGTAGCCTCCAGCCTGACCAGCTCCGGACGGGTACGCTGGGCAGTGGTCAGGGAGATGACCGACAGCAACAGGGAACCGGTAAGAAGTAAGCGTAGCAATGAAGGAAGTTTTGTAATTAATAGAAAATGCAGAATTTAATTCTGGTTTACTTTTCGATAAACGACGAAAATATTGGATAATTCAATATGGTCATAATATCAGAAGTCCTATATTAGTTGGATTCTTATTCAAACCTAAACAAACATTATATGAAAAGAGTAGTTTACGCCCTGGCAATTGGCCTGGCCGGCTCAGTAATTTTCGCCGGCTGTAATGACAGTGAGGATTCGGTGCTTCAGCCGACCATGCCTACCGAAGCCGAGCTTGCCGCCATTATTGACGCCGGGTTTAATCCCGATGGCGCGTGGAAAGATGAGGATGGAGGATTATGGATTGAGGGTGATTACCGGTTTACGGTAGATCAGCTGGAAGACATGACTCCCGGAGTTTCTGTCAGTGAAGAACATTACCGGACCACCAATATTGTGGGTGGAACACCGCGTACTATTACCGTGTACATGGATGATGAATTTAATGCAGAGATGCAGGCAGCCTTTGACCTGGCACTGTCCCGGTACAATGCCCTGAACCTGAATCTGACGTTCACTCGTGCCTCTGCTGCAGGCGCAGACATTGATATTTTTGCCGGTAAGTTCCGTCGGTATTTCGGTGGGATCATTCTTGGGCAGAGTGCCGGTTTCCCGGATGCAAATGGTGATCCGGCAACCCCGATTACCTTGAACAAGGATGTATACAGCCCTAAGCGAGGTTCGATACCTGACGATGCAGCCACGGTGATTGCCCATGAGATTGGCCATGCCATCGGGTTCCGTCATACCGATTACATGAACCGGAGCTACAGCTGTGGTAGCGGTGGTGATGAGGGAGCTGCAGATGTAGGGGCCGTGCATATACCGGGTACCCCGACCGGACCAAGTGCTGGCAGCTGGATGCTTGCCTGCAGCAATGGTACAGACCGGGATTTTACCCCGTCGGACGAGACAGCCCTGACAACGGTGTACTAACCGAACAACGTTTGCTGTAAAGAGGCGTCTTGGTAATTAGCAAGGCATTATGAGCCGTTCCGTTTGGGGGCGGCTTTTTTTGCGCCATATAAAATTATTCTGGTCTTAAGGAAGGGGCTGGCTTTACCCGGTACGGATATACGAATTCAACGGGGTGAAAATAATTTCATGGGGGCGTTTTACGGTAATAGCCTGATCCTGAGCTCCGGTGCAGGAGGACGGCAGGGCTCACCAAAATTAATTTCGGTAAAGATTTGGTTGGAGGGTATAAGCCTTCGTATCTTTGCAGTCCTTTGGCGCTAAAAGTAGTGCGTTACGGGTGTAAAAAGCCGGGAGAAGTGGTACAGGTTGGGGGC
>CAZLZD010000045.1:0-33565 GCA_964563925.1 uncultured Roseivirgaceae bacterium
TAGTATGTCTGAAATAGCACAAAAAGTAAAATCAATTATCATTGATAAGCTGGGAGTTGAGGAATCTGAAGTTACTCCGGAAGCTAGTTTCACCAATGATCTTGGCGCAGATTCACTTGACACAGTGGAACTGATAATGGAATTTGAAAAAGAGTTTAATATTTCTATTCCAGACGATCAGGCAGAAAATATCGGGACTGTTGGACAGGCGATTTCTTACCTGGAAGAGAATGTGAAGGGCTGATCCCTGACCATCAAAACCCACCTAAGAATAGTAAGCATTCCATCTAACCATCTTTTATGGCATTACGTAGAGTCGTTGTTACAGGTATAGGCGCACTTACTCCGATTGGCAATACAGCCCAGGCATACTGGGAAGGCTTAAAAAATGGCGTAAGCGGAGCGGCACCCATTACCAAATTTGATGCATCAAAATTCCGGACACAGTTTGCCTGTGAGGTAAAGGATTTTAACGCTGACGATTACCTCGATCGTAAGGAAGCCAGGAAAATGGACCCATTTACCCAGTACGCCATGGTGGTGGCTGAAGAGGCCATGACCGACTCGGGGCTTGATCTGGAAAAGATCGACCTCAACAAATCAGGCGTGATCTGGGGTAGTGGTATTGGTGGACTCAAAACATTTCAGGATGAAGTAAAGAGTTATACCTTGAATGATTATACACCAAGGTTTAATCCTTTCTTCATCCCGAAGATGATCGCAGACATCAGCGCCGGTTATATCTCAATCAGGTACGGCTTTCACGGACCAAATTTCGTAACTGTATCGGCCTGTGCGTCCGCTACCAACGCGATCATCGATGCGATGAATTATATCCGCCTGGGCCATATGGACGTGGCCATCACCGGCGGCAGCGAGGCGGCAGTCACGGAAGCTGGTATCGGCGGATTTAATGCCATGAAGGCACTTTCTGAGCGGAATGATTCACCGGAAACGGCCTCACGCCCCTTTGATAAAGACCGCGACGGATTTGTCCTGGGCGAAGGAGCTGCGGCACTTATCCTGGAAGAATATGAACACGCAAAGGCACGGGGTGCTAAAATCTATGCCGAGCTGATTGGCGGTGGTATGTCGGCAGATGCCCATCACATTACTGCCCCGCATCCGGAAGGCCTGGGTGCAACCAACGTAATGATCAATGCCCTGCGTGATGCAGGAATATCCGGTGATGCCGTGGATTACATCAACGTACACGGCACCTCCACGCCTCTAGGTGATATCAGTGAATCACTCGCTATAAAAAGCGTATTCGGGGAGCATGCATACAACCTGAATATCAGTTCAACCAAATCAATGACCGGTCATCTCCTGGGAGCTGCCGGAGCCATTGAAGCAGTTGCCTGTATTATGGGAATGCAGCACGGGATTGTCCCTCCCACCATCAATCACTTCACGGATGATGAAGGGCTTGACAACAAGCTGAATTTCACCTTTAACAAGGCCCAGGAACGCGAGATAAATGTAGCCCTGAGTAATACCTTTGGATTCGGGGGGCATAACACATCCATTATTTTCAGAAAATCAGCTGAATAGTGATCCGGGCGGTCCGCAGATTGCAGAATCTCTTCCGTCTCAGATCTGAAAGCGACAAGGAACTCATACGTGCGATCCGTACCATTACGGGCTATTCTCCCGTTCAGCTTCACTTGTATAAACTCGCGCTTATCCACAGTTCGATTGCCAGGCAGCACAGCAGCGGGCTTAAGGAATCCAATGAACGCCTGGAGTACCTGGGGGATGCCATTCTCGGGGCCTGTGTAGCTGACTTTCTTTTCAAGAAATATCCCTTTAAAGACGAAGGTTTTCTGACTGAAATCCGCTCCAGGCTGGTCAACCGTGAAGCCCTGAATACCCTTGGACGAAAAGTCGGGGTCAATTCCCTGGTTAAATTTGACAAAAGGAAAAAGGGTCGCATGTCCCATAAATCCCTGTATGGCGATACACTGGAAGCCCTGATCGGTGCCGTATACCTGGACCTGGGATTTCAAAAATGCAATCATTTCATTCTCACCCGTCTCATTCAGCCGTATTTCAATATCGAGGAGGTGATTAAAATGAACCCCAATTACAAGAGCACGCTTATCGAGTGGTCTCAGCGGGAGAATAAAGAAATTGAATTCCGGATCATCGACGTTAAAAACGAGCACCAGCACCGGGAATTTACGGCGCAGGTGGTGATCAGCGGGCAACCTTATGGGACCGGTCATGGTTATAGCAAGAAGAAAGCCGAGCAGGACGCTGCCTGGAAAACCTGCCGGTCACTAAAACTCATTGAAGAATAATTATTGTGGGAAGCATCAGAATCGCAGGAGCCACCGTTAACCAAACGCCTATTGACTGGGCCGGTAACCGGGCACATTGTACCGAAGCCATACGGAGGGCCAGGAAAGAAAAGGTGGAAATTCTGTGCCTGCCCGAATTGTGCATCACCGGTTACGGCTGTGAAGACCTCTTCCTGTCAGACTGGATCTATGAACGGGCCATGGAGGAGCTTCTATTAATCGTTCCCGAATGCCAGGACATTATGGTGGCGATCGGCCTGCCTGTGATGCTCCGGGGAAATCGCTATAATGCCACCTGCCTGGTGCAGGATGGCGTAATCCGGGGTTTCTATGTCAAGCAATTCATGGCTCTTGACGGCGTACACTATGAACCACGGTGGTTCACCCCCTGGAAACCGGGGGAAGTGGATGAGATACGTATTAACGGAGATTCCTACCCGGTCGGTGATATTATTCTAACCTACCGGGAAGCAATCATCGGATTTGAGATATGCGAAGATGCCTGGCGCAAGGATACGCGCCCCGCCTATCGGTGTGCCCCCCGGGGAGTCAACCTTATCCTCAATCCCAGCGCAAGCCATTTTGCTTTCGGCAAGACGCTCCTGCGTGAGAACCTGGTGGTAACGAGCTCGGCTGATTTTCACTGTACCTATGTGTTTGCCAACTTGCTTGGGAACGAAGCCGGACGGATGATTTATGACGGGGAGATACTGATCGCCCGTGACGGGGTGCTCCTTCAGCGCAATGAATGGCTGACCTTTGAAGATGTGGATTTAATCCATGCCGATGTGGATTTTGAAAATGAGGAAGAAACCTACGGCGAGCCATTTGATTTCCCCAGGGATACAAATTCGGAATTTGTAAAGGCAGCTGCCCTGGGTTTGTTTGATTATCTGCGTAAAAGCCATAGCCGGGGATTCGTGCTTTCCCTTTCGGGCGGGGCTGACTCCTCCACCCTGGCTGTCCTGGTATCGGAAATGGTCCGCCGCGCCCTGAATATCCTCGGAGAGGAACGGTTCTTTCAAAAGAGCGGACTGCCTCAGGAATGGTCCCGGGGAGATGGGGATATCACCGAAAACATTATGCAGCATTTGCTTGTAACCGCTTATCAGGCCACAAAGAACAGTTCGGAGGAAACAGAAAATTCAGCCCGCTCACTGGCACGGGAAATTGGTGCCACCTACCACAGATGGCAGATTGATGACGAAGTGAGCACCTATGTACAAAAGGTTGAAACAGCCCTTGGCAGACCACTCACCTGGGAAAGGGATGACATTACCCTGCAGAATATCCAGGCCCGGGCCCGGTCTCCGATCATCTGGATGCTCGCAAACATCCATAACGGATTACTGCTGACTACCTCGAACCGGAGTGAAGGGGATGTGGGGTATGCCACGATGGACGGAGATACCAGCGGCAGTATCGCTCCCATAGCCGGTGTGTCAAAAACCTTCATAATCCAATGGCTGAAGTGGGCCGAGAATACGCTTGGCTATACATCCTTACGTCATGTGAACCAGCTGCAACCCACGGCGGAACTCCGGCCGCTGGAGAATGCCCAGACCGATGAGGGTGACCTTATGCCGTTTGCCATTCTCCTCGAAATAGAAAAGCTGGCCATTCAGTTACGCATGTCCCCCGTGGAAGTGTATAATAGCCTGAAGCCTGAAAAGCTTGAACCAGACGACCTGCTTAAGGTACATATTACGCGCTTTTTCCGTTTGTGGAGCCGGAATCAATGGAAGCGCGAACGGATAGCCCCGTCATTCCACCTGGATGAGTTTAATGTGGACCCGCGGTCATGGTGCCGTTTTCCTATCCTTTCTTCCGGTTTTACCGATGAGTTGAAAGCCCTTGAAGAATTGGACTGATATGCCGGTTTCCCTCATCACACACTATTTCCCGAAGCTGTCCGAACGACAACTGGATCAGTTTAACGCACTGGAAGGCCTGTACCAGGAATGGAATGCAAAGATCAATGTGATCAGCCGTAAAGATATGGACCATTTTTATGAACGACACGTACTTCATTCACTGGGAATTGCCAGGCTGCTGAAGTTTACCCCGGGTTCCCGCATCCTGGATGTGGGCACAGGCGGAGGGTTTCCCGGGATTCCCCTGGCCATTCTTTTCCCTGAAACAGAATTCCACCTGGTGGATTCCATCGGCAAAAAGATCCGCGTGGTAGACGAAGTGGCCCGGGAACTGGGCCTGGGAAACGTTACGGCCGAGCAGGTACGCGCCGAGCAGGTGAAGGACACCTATGATTTTGTGGTCAGCCGTGCGGTAACCCGTATGAAACCATTCCTGCAATGGATACGGCGTAACATCCGCAAGGATTACCGTAATACCCTGGAAAATGGGGTGCTTTACCTGAAGGGCGGTGACCTGGTGGAGGAGCTGGCCGAAATCAAACGCCCGTATACACTTTACCCGCTTTCAGACTGGTTTGAGGAAGAATTCTTCACCACAAAATCTGTGGTTCATATCCCGCTGACGTAACCTGATGTATTGAGTCCGGACTGGCACCGGAACCATTTTTTCAGTACGCTTTTGCCCCGGCCGTCTCATTACAACGGTTATAATTACTAATCAGCCATTTTTCTCATTCCCCGGATAACCCATTGATAATCTGCCTGAAGCATACGGAAACATACCCGTAAAACAATCGTGTAATTAGCAGTGCGGGTGAAAAAAATAATAAAAAATCACCCTTAAGGATGTACATGGGCACCTTCGGTCACACTCCCGGCCGGAGGATTAACAATAATTTAATGATAAATAAGCAGGATGATAATAGGACTTAAATCCAAAAATCTTTATCTTATTTGTCCTTAAAAACATTGAGGTATTAAATAACCAATATGATCTGATTTCAATTAAACGTATGTGTCTATGAAAAAAATTTACTTTCTTCCATGTTTTATTACCCTATTATGCTTGCTAGGCAGCTCTGCCATCAGTCAGGATATCGGCATTTTTGCCCCGGAAAGGCTGGATGGAAATCTGTTTCTTCATTATGAAAGTATTGCGGGTGATGTCGACCGAACCATCGTGCTGAGCGAAGAATTTTTCCAGGAAAAACAGCTTATTTATTATATCCTCGGCAATTCCACGATGAACGAGCCTGCCTATGTCGCCCTCATTCAGGAACACCTGAATAACGGTGGTACGTTGGTGGTCGTGGTGGATCATGCCAACGTGTACAGCGCCCAAATTAACAACGCAAATACATTGCTGGCTGCACTGGGTGCACAGGGATCCTTTGAATTGGAGGCGCTTGAACGTGGCTGTTCGAGCCTGCCGCGGACCGAACAGAGCTTCCCGGTGAGCAGTCCGTATACCAACGACGTAAACCTGTTCCGGTATGGGTTCATTGCCGGATTTACTCCAGGGGCCTCCACAACGGTCCTGATTAACAGCCGAAATAACAACCCCATTGCGGCGGTTGAATCGTTGGGTTGCGGAAGGCTTATTTACCTTACCGATACCAACCTTTGGAGACAGTGCCTGACCACTGATAATGATAATTATCAATTCTTTACAAACATTTACAATGAGTCACAGGATGACACCCCTCCCGTACTGGCCGGGGTCCCGTCCGATACGGAAGCTTCGTGTGATAATGTGCCGGCACCGGCGGTAGTGACCGCAACCGATGCGCGGGACGGCGAACTGGAGGTTGAATTCAGTGAGACGCGTATTAGCGAAGAATGCGCCAATACGTATGTTCTGCAGAGGACCTGGACTGCGACAGACTGCAACGGCAATGTAGCCTCTTCAAGCCAGCTCATCGAAGTGGTGGATGATGTGGCCCCTGAAATCATCATCCCGGAAGATTATACAGTCTATGCCAGTCCGGGATCATCAACGGCCATCGTAACCTATGAAGATATTTCCGCCACCGACAACTGCGGGGAGGTCGAACTCACCTTTGATCCGCCGGCCGGAAGCGAACTTACCATCGGTGTTCACACGGCAATGGTAACCGCCAACGATGGCTGTGGCAATATCTCCCAGCGCGAATTTGATATCAATGTGCTGGAGGCCACGGAAATCACCCTCATGGTCAACGGTGGAGGGTACATCGAGGCAGTCAATTCTGCCGGCCCCTATGCCTCTGACCCCGGTTCGAATGTGAATTTCGGATTTGATGTATCCTATTTTGAGCAAAGCGATTCCTACAGCGGGGAGTTTAATCTTATTTTCCGCCGCACCGAAGAGGATGGTACAAAAAAGATATACCAGGCCTCCGGGATAACCGTGACCTCGCTTGAAATCACTGATGTAAACCTGACTTCCGCCATGGCGATTATCGTGGGAACTACAGACTTGTATGAGGTTTCTGAAGACAGTGATCCTGTGTTGGTACAATCATCGGCAGACATTGTGGTTGGCGCTACGGACAACGGTGAGCCGGGCCGTCATAATGACCGTATCGGGTTTATGATCTCTGAGCCTGGAGGAGCGTTGCTTTATTCAAGTTCGTGGAACGGTGCTGAAACCGAACAACTTGCACTTTCAGGCGGTAACATCCAGATTCATGGTGCAAGCCCTGAATCGAACGGGATGGACCTGACGAGTACCATGGCCGGAGATCCTGTCTCACTCTCTCCCGGTATGGAGGAAGTACAGGTATTTCCCAATCCATCGTCCGGCATATTCAACCTGAGGCTGACCTCGGAGATATCCGAAAATCCGGTTGAGATCATGATTTCCAGTCTTGATGGGAAACTGATTTTGTCGGAGAATTTAACGCAGACCCTTCAGGCCGAATTTAACCTGTCTGGTTTGCGACCCGGAGTTTACCTGATGCAGATTATCCAGGGTGACAAACGGATCATCCGCAGGCTGCAAAAACACTGAGACCTGAAGATAGCAAAGGCCGGCACTATGCCGGCCTTTGTCTTTTTAATAATCCCGTTCACCCAGGTTTTCATTCTCCTCCCATTCAATACGCAATCCCACAACGGCATAAGGGAATAGGACTGTTACAAGGTATAATCAGCGTGTACAGTGATGCATGCACACGATGTACACGATCTTCTACCGCACCGACACCCCGATGCCGGCCGATAGAGTATTATACTTTTGAAGGGTGTAATCACCGTGCAGCGTAATCACCGACAGCTTTACGCGCAGGCCAAGGGTTGCCCGCGGCGAATTTTGCGCGAAGGAAAGGTCAATGGGATCTACCAGGGTTTCGGTTGAACCGGACCCTTCGTTGGTAACACGATATTCTCCCAGCATCGCCATGTCGGCCGACGTGAAATTATACCCGAGTCCGCCGTAAACGGTCAGCACCCCGAAGTCCTTAGAGGCCAAACCCTGTATCGTCCAGCCGCGGATATCCATTTCACTGGTCCCGTCATCTGTTTCAACTTCGGGCACCCCGGCATTTACCATATCATATTCCAGGGAAACGTGCGTATAGCCGGCCAGGACCGCAAGGTTGACCGGACCGTCATCCCCCAGGAAATACTGGCTGATATCGTGCATGACGGCACCGCCGAGCATCTGGAATTCAGCTTCGTCATAGGTAATCCGGGGTGTGACCCTGAATTTAATATCCGTGTTGGCCACCACGCCAAGTCCCAGCTGTATCATCGGAACCGGCACCGCCTGCATACCGAAGGTTTCCTTCAGCGCGAAGCCGTCAGGCCCGTTGAACGTTCCCTCCGTCGTCGTGCCTTCACCGTACTCATAGGTGGAGGCCAGGTCATCCGGGCCAAGCACGGTCGGCACCACACCGTCAGACGGGGAGATCAACCGGGTATTTGTCAGGCCCAGCTGGTTGACATTGAAAGTGAGGGCCTCATCGGGAATATACACCGCATTGGCGGTAATGGTCAGGTCGAAGCCCAGCGACTGATGGGCACGGGCCGTATTATACCATCCGTTCACCAGGGAGGCGGAAACCGCATTCGCCAGCGGATCCAGGTACGCTTCCATGAACAGATTGGCATCCTCCACCCCCGTCCGCAGAAGCACATCGAGGTCAGGCTGGGCCTGCACCTTATTCATCGTTCCAAAAAACATTACCATGCCGGCTAATACCGGTATTATTATCCTGCGCATTTTGTACGTGTTTTGATCTACTTCTTTATTCTGAAAAACAGGTTAAAGGTAACAAAGGGGCGGACCTCTTCAAATGAACCAAGCAGCTCACGCTCCTCTCCGAAGCGCAGCAGGCTCAGGGATAAATCCACCTTGTCACCCTCCGCATATTCTTCAAATTTGCGGCCGAACGGATAACCTGCACTTACCTGTGCAACGATCGAAGAGGTGATATAATATTCCAGGAACAGGGATAAATCGATACTTTGTCGTTCAATATAGGTTTCATCTCCCTGAAATGAAGTTACCAGTCCAAGGTAATTCAACCCTGCATTCCACCTGTCATTGAGCTTGTATGACAGCGTGGTGAACATCGGGAAGTTTCCAAACAACCTCCAGCGATCATTAATTTCCCAGTCAACCGCCAGAATTGGTGTGACCAGCAAGCCGAACAATTCGTAATTGGTGTAAATCCCGTAGCCCAGCACGAGATTCTCCTTCACACGCTTGTTTACAATGGTCAGCAAACCGAGCTGAAAGCCCTCCCCGAGATCCGCTCCCTGGTAAACCCCGGAGCGGATGAGAGGCAGAATCTGCCAGGATGTCCGCTCATTCAACTGGGTCTGGATCCCGACCTGGAGCAAATACCAGTTTAAATTGTCCCCCGGGCCGAAGTTATATTGCCAGTACCTGAAACCCGGCAGCAGGTAGGTCTTCTCAGAAATTTTCAGCGGCATAAGCAGATTGGCCCGGAATCCTTCGATCACTGAACCCTCCTGCTGTCCTTCTTTCGCATCAGTTCGGAAGGAATACCTGTATCCAATCTGACCCAATTCGACATAATCCTGGGCAAAGGACATTCTGTATACGGACAAAAGCAAGAAACACAAAAGGAGATATCGTGCCATATGAGTGAAAAAATATGCCGCAAAATAGAAAAAAATGCGTACAAATCAGCTAAAGGGAATTACACCTTCGGAATGAAAAAGAATACAGGCAACTGGCGTTACCTTATCGGATTCACCGGGTTACTGAAAATGGTGGTTTCCGATGTTTCCAGCAAAAAGGCAAAGCCATTAATCGTTATGAGCAAAACTACTGCCCCTATAATGGCAAGCCCCATCAGGATTAGAAACGTCTGATAGAGTGATTTTGATGACAGGGTCATGTGCGCGGTGTTTAGGTTGAATGCGGTTACCGTGTCCTGCTATCCGAAAAATTTTGAAAAGACCTTAGTCAATATAAAAAAAATTTATTTCCGGATCAATTATAGCTTTAAATAATTTACATCGTAATAGTATGTATATCATATAGTTATAACCAGAAATCAGCCCGCCGCCGGTAAAAATATGCAGCTCGTCCGTACTGATTCCGCGGTAAATAATCTGGCGAAATCTGCTTCTCCTGTCCGTCACTTTTCCGATATTAGAGAGTTAAAAGGAACCGCCTTTTAACCACTACATTTCACTGCATGTATTTAATCTTTGATACCGAAACCACGGGTCTTCCGCATAACTACAGTGCCCCGATCACTGATCTTGAAAACTGGCCGAGACTGGTCCAGATCGCCTGGCAGCTGCACGACAGCACCGGCCGCCTCCTGTCAAGTGACAATCTGATCGTAAAGCCTGAGGGCTTCACTATTCCGTTTAATTCCGAAAAAATCCACGGGATATCGACAAAGAGGGCACTCGAGGAAGGTATGGACCTGGCCCTGGTCCTTCAGCGTTTCCAGGCTGATGTGGAGAAAGCCACCATTCTCATCGGTCACAATATTGATTTTGACAATCATATTGTTGGCGCCGAGTTTGTCAGGACGGGTCAGCAAGATCTTGGGGAATCCCTTCTTGCGCATGAAAATATTGATACCAGTGAAGTATCCAAGGAATTCTGCCAGCTCCGCGGAGGTGTGGGCGGTAAACTTAAATCGCCACGGCTGATAGAGCTCTATGAAAAGTTGTTCGGTGAGCCCTTTGACGACGCCCACGACGCAGCCTATGACGTAGATGCGACCAGCAAATGTTTTTTCGGGCTTATCAGCCAGGGGGTGGTTCCCCCGGCCGGGAATGTTGACATAAGCCAGATTCACTATGAAGCGCCTGACCTGGAGGCGGCAAACTTTGCCCGTCAGAAAAAATCGCGGAAGACCACCCTGGGCGGCGACCGGGAAAAGGCCAGGGAAATAGATCATCCGTTCGTGCACCTGCACGTACACACCCAGTTCTCCGTACTCCAGGCAGTACCCAATATAAAGTCACTCGTGGCACGGGCAAAGGAATACCAGATGCCGGCCGTAGCCATTACCGATTTAGGGAATATGTTTGGTGCGTTCAAGTTTGTACGTGAGGCACTCAATCATGACATCAAGCCTATCGTGGGTTGCGAGTTTTATGTAGCGGAAGAACGCCTGAAGTTGAAATTCACCAAAGACAACCCGGATAAACGCTATAACCAGGTCCTTCTGGCAAAAAACAAACACGGGTATCATAACCTGGCAAAGCTGAGTTCGATGGCCTATGCCGAGGGCTTATATGGCATATACCCGAGGATTGACAAGGAGCTGATCCGGGCATACAGCCAGGATGTGATCGCCCTGACCGGCGGACTAGCCAGCGAGATTCCGTCGCTTATTCTGAATGTGGGTGAACACCAGGCTGAGGAAGCCCTTCAATGGTACCAGGAGGTATTTGGTGAGGATCTGTACATTGAATTAATCCGACATAACCTGGAGGAGGAAAACCGTGTCAACGAGGTGCTTCTCGGCTTTGCCAGGAAGTACGGGATCAAGGTGATTGCCGCCAATGAGGTGTATTATATTGACCGGGAGGAAGCTGAGGCACACGACGTGCTGTTATGCGTCAAGGAAGGTGAAATGAAATCCACCCCGGTCGGGCGTGGCCGTGGGTTCAGGTACGGATTCCCGAACGATGCCTACTACTTCAAGTCGCAGGAAGAAATGAAAACCCTGTTCAGTGATCTTCCTGAAGCTATTGAGAATATTACGGAGCTCATCGACAAGATTGAGCCCTACAAGCTTGACCGCGATGTGCTCCTGCCTGCCTTTTCCATTCCTGAGGAGTTCCGGTCTGCAGAAGATGACGAGGACGGTGGTAAGCGCGGGGAGAATGCCTACCTGCGGCATCTCACCTACGAGGGGGCTAAGACACGATACCCGGAGATCACCAGCGAAATCCGTGAACGAATTGATTTTGAATTAAAGACCATTGAGAATACGGGCTACCCTGGATATTTTCTGATTGTACAGGATTTTACCCGAAGGGCCAGGGAGATGGGTGTTTCGGTCGGACCAGGGAGGGGCTCAGCCGCCGGGTCTGCCGTCGCATACTGCATAGGGATCACGAATGTCGATCCGATCGCCTACGATCTGCTTTTTGAGAGGTTCCTGAACCCTGACCGGGTATCCCTGCCGGATATTGACATTGACTTTGACGACGAAGGCCGGGACAAGGTGATCCGGTACGTCATTGACAAATACGGCAAGAACCAGGTGGCACAGATTATTACCTACGGCACCATGGCAGCAAAATCCTCGATCAGGGATGCTGCCAGGGTCATGGAATTACCCTTGCACGAAGCGAATGACCTGGCGAAGCTTGTCCCCGAACGTCCCGGGACGACCCTGGACAAAGCCTTCAGGGAAGTGCCACAGCTCCTGGAAATATCAAAATCCGGCGACCTGAAGGGTAAGGTTTTGCGGCAGGCCAAGGTACTGGAAGGGTCGGTACGAAATACCGGTACACACGCCTGCGGGGTGATCATCACGCCGGACGACCTGACCAAATTTATTCCGGTATCGACTTCCCGCGATTCGGACATGCTCATCACCCAGTTTGACAATAGTGTGGTGGAGAATGCGGGGATGCTGAAGATGGACTTTTTAGGGTTGAAAACACTGACGATCATCAAATCAGCGATCGCCAATATCCGTGCCCGTCACGGGGTGGAAATAGATATTGACACCATCCCCCTGGATGACCAGAAAACGTACGAATTATACCAGCGGGGCGATACGAATGGCACTTTCCAGTTTGAATCCCCCGGTATGCAGAAACACCTGCGTGCTTTAAAGCCGGATAAATTTGAGGATCTCATCGCCATGAACGCCCTTTACAGGCCCGGGCCTATGGAATATATCCCTAATTTCATTTCCCGTAAGCACGGCGAGGAGGATATCACCTATGACATTCCGGATATGGAGGAATTCCTCGCGGAAACCTATGGAATTACCGTCTACCAGGAGCAGGTTATGTTATTGTCCCAGAAACTGGCCGGCTTTTCCAAGGGTGATGCGGATGTACTCCGGAAGGCCATGGGGAAAAAGATCTTTGCCCTGCTTGAAAAGCTGAAGCCCAAATTCATAGAAGGGGGCAGGGAACGTGGCCACGAACCTGATATCCTGGAAAAAGTCTGGAAGGACTGGGAAGCCTTTGCCGCCTATGCTTTTAATAAATCACACTCCACCTGTTATTCGCTGGTGGCGTACCAGACGGCCTACCTGAAAGCTCATTATCCGGCCGAGTACATGGCGGCCGTTCTGACCCACAACCAGAGCAATATTGAAAAAATCACCTTCTTTATGGAGGAATGCCGGTACCAGGGGATTAAAGTACTCGGTCCACATATCAATGAATCCGCCGTAAATTTTGCCGTGAACCGGGATGGCGAAATCCGTTTTGGACTGGGAGCGATAAAGGGAAGCGGTGAAGCAGCGGTCGAATCGATTATTGCGGAAAGGGAAGAAAACGGACCCTTCCAGGATGTTTTTGATTTTGCGGAACGAATAAATCTCCGGGCGGTAAATAAAAAGACCTTTGAATGCCTGGCCATGTCCGGGGCCTTTGATTGTTTCGGTGAATTTCACCGCAGGCAGTATCTCCAGGCACCTGAAGGGGAGCAAACGCTAATCGAAAAAGTCATTAAATACGCCAATAAGATGCAGCTGGAAGCAGAAAGTGCCCAGGCTTCCCTGTTTGGCGGGGATACAGGAATGGATACTCCACGCCCCAAAATTGTCCCGATCGAACCCTTTGGTGAAATCGAAAAGCTGAATATTGAACGGGAAGTGGTGGGTTTATACATCTCCGGGCACCCACTGGATAAATTCAAGCTGGAAATCACGAGCTTTTGCAATACCGAATTAAACGCGCTTAATGACCTCACTGCCATGCAGAACAGGGAGATCAGGCTGGCGGGCATCGTGTCTGCCTTTGCCCACCGAACCACAAAAAGCGGCAAGCCATTTGGTACGCTGACCCTGGAAGATTACAATGGCAACTTCACATTTTTCCTGTTTGGCGACGATTACCTTAAGTTTAAGGAATATATGATGCAGGGATGGTTTCTTTACCTGGTAGGGAATGTGGTACAACAAAAGTGGGGGAACAACCGACTGGAATTCAAGATACGCACCATGGATTTATTAAATGACCTGCGTAACAAAAAGACCGAAGGGGTGGAATTGATGGTAAACCTCACCGACCTTAACAAGGACGTCGTAGGCCAGATCGAAGACATCTGCGCCACACACAAAGGCCAGTGTGCCCTTCGCGTCAACCTGGTTGACGCGGCAGAGGATATCCAGGTAGAGCTGATGTCACGCCGCTACAAGGTAGACCCGAGTGACGAATTACTTAATAAAATGAAAAAGATTCCGGAAGTCAGATGCCGGCTTCTAATTTCCTGATTCTATGAAAGCAATACTTCCTTATGTACTTCTTAGTATATTGATTTTCGGGTGTACTACATCCGAACAGGAACAGCCCGCAGATGAGGAAATTGTTCCTGATTCCCTGGAGAATACGGTCAACCGGAACAGGAAAGACAGTATTGAAATTGAAGAAAAGAGCAAGGCCAGGTCGGTTGTTCGTTTCATCTGCCGGGACATCGGACAGGGACTGGACAACCCGTTGTACGAGGTAAGCCTTCTGGTAGGAAGGTCGTATTATACCCTTGATACCATTCACACCTGTGAGCCGATACGCTACGGTGATTTTGAAGAATTCGGTATACCGGGAGCCGCATTGAGTGCCGCTGGTGGCTGGTGGAAAAATGCCGGAGACTATTTTTATGCCCTGGAAGACCGCGGCGAGATCGTCGTACTTCATGCCTGGCAAACAGAGGAGCAATCCACGCAAGGATTCTTTTATAAGGAGAAACGACGCATTCTTATCCCGCAACCAGAACCTCTTGAAGATATGTAATAAAAAAGCCATGGTTATCGCCATGGCTTTTTTCAAGTCCTGAGTAGTTGAAGACCGGGTTATTCCTCTACGGCGGCCACGCCTGAACCGGTTGATATTTTCACTTTTATGTTTTCATTACCCAGCTTAACGGTCTTCCGGATCTTCACCTGATTATTCTCCTCAATCTCTTCCGTGGAATCAAACGTAAAGGGGGCGTCAATTTCACCCTTCTTTTTATCTGCTTCCAGTACCAGGGTTCCTTTGAATGCTTTGCCATTCATGTCGAGCGTTCCCTTTCCTGAGCCGGTATTAATGGACAGGTCGTGTGCCAGGGCATTGGAAAGTGAGACACTGACATTTCCGGAGCCGGCATTGAGGGAAGATTTGTCGGTAAACGAGGCATTATCCAATTCAATATTTCCGCTTCCTGCATTTATTTTGACCAGGGCTTCGATTCCTTCCGCGGTTACATCACCGGAGCCGCAGTTGATCTTCAATTCACCTTTGTAATCAGACAATGAGGCATCACCACTGCCCACATTCATGGACAATTCGCCTTCGAAGTCAGCGACCTCCAGGTCACCCGAACCGTTGTTTATTGAGATTTCACCACGCGAATTCTTTATGGTCAGATTTCCTGACCCTGTTGTCCCTTTCAATTCAAGCATCAATCCCTCCACGGTCACATTCCCGGATCCCGTTGTTAATTTCAATTCTGTCCCATCAGGCACCATAAGAATGTACTTCTGTTTTCCTGAGCCTTTATGCGGACCATCCTTTACGACCAGGCGATTCCCATCCTGCCGGATGGAAGGCTGGTATTCATCACCGAATGAATGCTCCAGCTTCAGTGAAACACTATTGCCTGATGCTTTGCGGATTTCACAATTACCTGACCCGGTTGTCAGGCTGATATCGGTGACATTACTAAAGGACTGCTCGATAGTTTGTGCATGCAGAGCGAAAGGCAGGCACAGCAGAATAGATAAAAGATATTTCATGAGTAAATATTTTGAGTTTCTACCTATAGACAACGCTCAATGGGTTCGGTTGCATGGCGCGGGTATTTTTTTGTATAAAATGAATCGGGAAGGTACATCACCCCCAACATCCGGTATATATCTCATCCTGTGCAGGTTACAATTGAGCTGGTCTGATGATATACCCTGAATACTTTTTTTTATAAAAACAGATATACTATGAAGCGGTATTTTTTATTTCTCCTTTGCGTTGCCTGCACAGGCATACTCAATGCCCAGGTTCCTGAGAAGTGGCAGTCGGCCATTCAGGGTGCCGTATTGTGGCAGCATGTCACTCCTGCCGGGACTTACCTGGTCGGATCGAGTGCGGGACTGGTAAGCCTGGATCAGGAAACAGGTAAGACCCTGTGGATTTCTCCGGGGCATGCCAATATTTCCATTGAACAAATCGAACAGAACGGGCCGCTGCTCACCATACATCAGCCGGATCACGTGGAGATGCTTAATCCATTCAACGGAAATGTACTTTTCAACTCACGGGAAGCGGGAATAAGCGATGTGGTGGATTCCTACTATCTCCCTGAATCCAATGGGTTACTGGTATCCGGGGTTGTGTCTGCCGGCAAGCAACTCATGGTCCTGGCCGACCTGAATACGGGTAAAGTGAAATGGAAAATTGATGACGATTTCGGGCGCCTTATCCATGCTTCGGAAATTTCTTCTTCGGAGGCACTTATCGTCACATTGTGGTCCAATTACCGGGTAAAGGTCAATTCAGGTGAAATCGTCTGGAAATCCTCCACGTCAAAAACTGAAATGGACGGAGCCCTTGGGAAATTCATGAAAAATATTGCTACACAGCAGGCCAATCAGATGGATATCGAGGTTGCCTTTTACCAGCACCCGGAACAGGAAGTCTTTTACATAGCCTCACAGAAAGAGGGCAGCAGTGGTTTCACCACCACCTCCTCTTCGGGGCCTGCAGCTGTCAGGTATCAAACGGAATACCATGCGTTCGACCTGAATACAGGGGAAATTCTCTGGGACAGCCCTTTACAGGTAAACGGGTCGATCAGTCACCTGGCATTTCATAACGAAGGACTGCTCGTCCTGCCTGATGACGGTTCAAGTACCATTGTGAACGTGTACGACTACAAGACGAAAGAAGGCAAGTGGGGTAAAAAGGGCCGTGGTGTCAGGGTAAAGGGAGGAATATACGACTACATACCCTCCGGTGACGGGATGGTACTTGTTTCCCGAAACGGGGATAAAAACTTCCTGAGCTATCTCAATACAAAGGAGGGCATCCTGACCTTTGACAAACCGGTCAAAATTGACGGGGAGGTTACATATACCGAAACCACAGCCCGGGGAATCCTGTATGTCTCCACGGAGGAAATGAATATTCTTGACCCGCTGAGCGGATCCCTGCTGTTCCCTAAATCAATAGTAACCAATGCAAGGCTTATTGCTCATTCCGGCAATGACCTGTATGTATATGATCTTCGCGAAGCACACATCAAACGATTTGACAAGCAGTCCGCCGATGTGAGAATTGCTTCTCCTGAAATTGAGTTTGAAGGGAAAGAAACGCCCTCAGGTATTGAGTTACGGGAAGAAGGGATTTTACTGCACTCCGAGCAGAATGTCGCCCTGGTCAGCTTTGACGGGGAGAAAGTCTTTCAGAAATACTATGCGGCTCCCCGGGAGCCCGGCTTAAAACGTGCGTTGCTTTACGCCGAAGCGGTCCGGGCTGCCTACATCAGTGCCAATGCCTATGCCGCCTCTTCCCAATTACAGTCGGTTTCCGCTCGGGCTCATGCCCACGACCCGGCCACCGGTGCCCTGGTGGATGGAATGGGACAGATGTACGGACAACTGGGTGATGCGGCCAGTGATTTTGCAAAACAATCCTGGTCCCAGGCCAGTGCCAGGTTCAAGGCAACCGCCCAGTCAAGGGATTTTATGGTGGTCCTCACCCAGCTGGAGAAGAAAGATAACGCCCTGGTGGTGGTCAGCAAGTCTACCGGTGAAATCGTTTCCTACATATCACTCGGTACGGAAAAAGCTCCTGACTACGCCATGGATGATGTAACCGGAAAGGTGTTTTACCGAACCTCCGGTAATACAATAGCCGGATACGCACTTCGTTAGACTATCCGAAAGAAATATACCTGAGGCCCGCAGTAAACACTGCGGGCTTTTTAATTATCAGTGCGGATTACATTTACCGGATTCCGGCTGGCGGCACGGTACGTAATATAACCGATAGTAAGCATTCCGGTCAGAAATACCAGGGTCCCGGGGATGAAAAGAAGCAGCGGATGGAAATCAAACTGATAGGCAAAATCAGAAAGCCACCGGTCAGTAATCCACCATCCTACCGGCGCGGCGATCAGAAAGCCCGCAATGATCAGCATGGAAAAGTTTCTGGCAAACAAACCGACAATCTGGTGAATGGAAGCACCCATCACCTTCCGGATTCCCACCTCTTTCATCCGGTTACGGATTTCAAACGAAGCGAGCGCAAAGAGCCCCATGCAGGAGATCAGTATGACAATCACTGAAAAGAACCCGAAAATTCTGGCTCTTTGTTCGTCCGACGCCAGAAAACGGTTAAACTGGGCATCCAGGTAATGATATTCGAGCGGATTTTGAGGATCAAACCGGGCATTGATTTCTTTCATGGAGGCAAGGATATTTTCATGATCCCCTCCGGTTATACACACCGTAAAATAGTCAATGTTATGGACCGGATTCTTATGGTATATCAGCATCATGGGCCTGATCTCTTCCCGGAATGATTCGAAGTAGAAATCAGTCACCACCCCCTTTACTTGTACCGTAAACGGATTTTCAAGATCAGCCGCATCACCTCCCCAGTTCACAGAGACCACCTCCAGCCGCTCTCCTACCGGATCGCTGAGGTTTAACTGCCGCACCGCTTCTTCATTCAGCAATACTGACAGGGAATCTGAATTACTCCCCGTGAAATTGGCGCCTTGCTGTAGTTCGATATCAAAAGTCGAGATGAAATCCTCGTCAACGGCCACGTAGCGCATGGTAGCCTCCAGGCCTGTGGCATCGCGGACGCCTGCCAGCGGACTTATTTTCCATTCTGCCGGTACCCTGGACGACACGGACACCGACTGTACCCCGCTGACCTGGTTCATTTCATTTTTTATTTCGGCATATTTCCCTCTCAGGTTCCCGCTGTTGATATCTATTACCAGCCTGTTTTCCCTCGAGTATCCGAGATCGATCTGTCTCAGGTACTGAAGTTGCTGCATGACAACCATTGAACTGATGATCATCAGGATCGCTACGGCAAACTGGGCGGAAACAAGCACCTTACGAAGTGAAAATCCGGCGGATTTCCCTGCGAACCGACCTCTGAGCGCCTCTGCGGGGAGAACGTTGTTCACTACCCAGGCAGGGTACGCACTGGAAATAATCACGACCAGGCAGGCGACACCACCTATTAAGCCCGCCACCGACCATTGAAACAGGTCAAAGGTAATCGCAGTACCCATCAGCTCATTAAAGTAATCCAGGAGAATATCGGACAGGAAAACCGCCATGAGCAATGACAATACGATCATAATGACCGATTCAGTCAAAAACTGCCGGATCACCTGGTACTTTCCTGCTCCGACGGTTTTTCTCAATCCGATTTCCCGGGTCCGCCTGAGCGCTGAAACCGTATTAATATTTGTATAGTTAAAGGCAGCCACAACCAGCACCAGGATACCAAGTGCGGTAAGGAGGTTAACATAAAACATTTCCCCGGTATGGGAGGCAAGGCTGCCTTCCATGCCCTGGTCTGAAAAATGAATCCCGGTTACCGGTTGCAGGTAAAAGTTTGATTCCAACAGATTCTCCGGATAATGCTCCCGTACCAGCGCCGTTAACTTTTGGGATACTTCCTCCGGACCAGCCCCTTCCCGGAGTTTCACGTACGTATTAAACGAATTATCCTCCCATGATGACATCATCCAGTCACGCCATCCATCAAAATTGGCGAGTACCACATTTATCGGGAGGATCATATCTATGTCAAGATGAGACTGCTGAGGGAGATCCTCGAAGACCCCGGTCACTTCTGCGGTATAAACATTATTCCATAAGGAATCGCCTATCTGGGGTATGCCCCCTTCAAAATGCTTGCGGGCAAGGGACTCACTCAGGACGATACCGCTGGCATTGTCAATCGACGTGACCGGGTCTCCCTTGATCAGCGGAAAACTGAACATCCGGAAAAAATTGGTATCTGCCACATAAAGCTCCTCGTAATCGCGCAAAGCCAGGTCATTGCCCAGGGTAAACCGGCCAATATGCATGAGTTGTGTCATCCCTGAAATTTCAGGGAGCTGGGCGGCAGCTTGCAGGCCTACCTGCGGACCAACCGCGGCAACCGTCCTCGCCTCCCCATCCTCCACCCGGTTTTCGACTATCCGGTAGAGCCTTTCTGCATCGTGGTGAAACGCATCGAATGAATGCTCATAGTTGAGATATAGCATCACGAGGATAAAACAGGTGAATCCAAGAGACATACCCAACAGGCTGATCAGTGTATTGGTTTTGTTTCGCCGGGATATTCGATAAGCTAGTTTTAAGTTGATCATCGGGAATTATTTGAGTTATTCATTTCGAAGTATTTCGGCCGGATTGACCCTGGCTGAGTGCCAGAACTGAATGGAAACTGTTGTTATTGTAATAAGCAAAACCAGCAAGGCGGCGGATGGAAACACCCACCAATAGTCATCTATCCGGTAGGCAAAGCCCTCCAGCCAGTCGGTGGTGAACCACCAGGCAGCCGGACCTCCGATAATAAAACCTGTCAGTACCAGCAGGGAAAGAGAGGTATTGACTGACATGGTAATGCCAAAATGGGATGCTCCCAGTACCTTTCGAATACTGAATTCCTTCAACCGTTGCTCAATCAGGTGGGTCATCAACCCGTATAGTCCAAGGAAGGACAGCAAGACACTGATTGAGGCATAGACCAGAATTGTGCTGAGCAATCGCTTTTCGCTGGAATAGTGACTGGCAAACCAGTCGTTCAGGAAATAGTAGTCAAATGGGAACCTGTCTTCAAAACGGGACCAGGTATCCGCAAGGAATGCAAGGGTTTCCGCTACCTGGTCCTTTTCGATCCGCATCGTAACATTGTACAGGTTGGAGGGATGCAGGTACATCACTGTAGGCCTGACCGTGCCCTGATTCATTGCTTCATAATGAAAATCCCGGCTTACTCCAATGATAGGCCTGGGGCTGTCATTCGGACCGAAACGGATGGAGTGTTCCAGGGGATTATCGTATCCTAGCAGATCCGCCATGGATTGATTAATGATCACCGAGGCCGAGTCCCGGGGACTTCCCTCACGGAAAGTTCGTCCTTCTTCCATGTCAATTCGAAGCGTGGAGAAGAAATCCACACCGATACGGAATATGCTCACACTCAATTCCTTTTCCGACCCTTCCGGAATGATGGTTGTACCGAACCAGCCTGTTCCTACCGATGACTGGCTTACGGTAACATCCCGAATGCCCGGGTTACTCCGGAGCCGGTTCACAAATTCTTCATGACGGGCATCTATGCCGTTATTAATATTCAGAACAAGCACCTGATCTGCATCGAAACCCAGGTCCCTGTCCATCATGTATTTTGTCTGCATGAAAATAATGATGGAACAGGCAATGAGGACTATTGCCACCACATACTGAAAAGTGATCAGCACTTTGCGGGACAGAATTCCCTGGCTGCGACCGGAAATATTTTTGATGGTAGTGGCCGGTGCGCTGGAAGCAAGGATTAGTGCCGGATAAATTCCGGCCAGAAGAGCTGTCAGTACCACGATCCCGAGCATACCCGCAGACACCCTGTGATCCAGCATTAAGTTTTCCGGCAGCCTTAATCCTGCCAGTTCATTAAAGGAAGGTAAAACAAGGTCTGCCAGCAATACGGAAAATACGGCGGCGATCAGAACGAATAAAAACGTCTCCCCGAAGAACTGCCAGGCCAGCTGCCGTCTGCCTGCACCCAGCACTTTCCGGATGCCTATTTCGGAAGCCCGGCGCGAAGCCCTGGCGGTCTGGATATTAATGTAATTGATGCAGGCTATGAGCAGGACAAAGAATGCGGCGGCCAGGAAGGTATAGGAATACCTGGGATTACCCAGCAGAAGCGATCTCCCGTACTTGATATTCTCCGAGCCCATATAAACATCCTGCAAGGGTTGAAAGCGCAGAAAATAAGAATCGGCACGCTCTTCAAAATGGCGTCTCATAAAGTTCTGCATTTCACCTTCCAGCCTGGCAACGTCTGCTTCCGGGCTCATGAGCAGGTAGGTAAACAGGGTCTGGCCAAGCCAGTTATTCATGAAATCATATTCCAGCGGTCCTTGACCCGGAACCGTCGTGACCCAGGAGATGAGTGCATCAAATTGTATGTGAGAATAGGACGGTGCATCGGCGGCAATACCGGTGACCTCATATTCAAGGTCATGCAACCCGATCACCGTCTGACCCAACGGGTCCTCGTTACCAAAGAGCCGGCGGGCCATGGATTCGGTAAGTACGATTGAGGACGGCCTGGTGAGGGCCTCTGAGGGGCTGCCGCGCAACAACCGGAAACTGAAGACATCGAAAAAACTGCTGTCAGCAAAAAGAACGAGCCCGGATTTCTGATGATTCTCCCGATAGGAAATAACCGTTTCATCAAACCAGGGAAGAATTCTCACCGTACGCTCAACCTCTGCATAATCGTCCACCAGGGTAGGACCCATTAATCCCGAAGTCTCGGCGGTCAGAACCTGGGTACCATCATTGATGCTTACATTTTTCTTGTATAGGCGGTATATGCGGTCGCCCTTATCATGCATGGTATCGAATGACCATTCGTTGATCAGAAACATCAATCCGAGCATGGCACAGGTTAGCCCGACCGTTAGTCCGGTCAGGTTCAAAAGAATGACCAGCCTGGTTTTACGGAATTGACGAAATAACGAAATGAATAAATTTTTAATCATTATTCTGTACGTAAAGCCTTTACCG
Source organism: uncultured Roseivirgaceae bacterium (assembly GCA_964563925.1). GTDB lineage: Bacteria > Bacteroidota > Bacteroidia > Cytophagales > Cyclobacteriaceae > JAUILA01. Next base: position 22,600 of record CAZLZD010000045.1, read on the forward strand.
GATTTTGCGTGGATGCACTCCATCCCTGCCAGATAATAGCGAGCATGGCGAAGACAATGGTGATAAGTCCGCCTGCCAGAAGTTTCCCCAGATCCATTTCGATATGATAGGCGAAATTTTCCAGCCACCGGGTGATCAGCCACCATGAGAGAGGTCCGGCAATGAGGAGGGCCACCACCACCATGACAAGATATTCCCGGGATAATTCAGAAAGTATGCTTAATGGCGAGGCTCCCAGGACTTTTCGTATCCCGATTTCACGGGTACGCTGATAGGCGGAAAACAGGGATAACCCGATAAGCCCGAGACTGGCAATCAGTATTGCCACCCCGGAAAACAGGAATACCACCTGTCCGAACTTTTCCTCCGACGCATATTGCTCATTATAGTAATTGTCAAGAAGGAACGCCGAATACGGGTTACCGTCAAAATACCGGTTGAAGTCAGATTCGATCTCCGTCCTTAATTGTGACACATCTCCCGATACATCCAGGACATAGTACTCCCTTACTTCAGGAAGATACCTGAAAGCAACCGGGGTAACATCATTCTCAAGCCCCTGCTGATGATAATTTTCAATCACCCCGATCACCCGGAGCGTATCCCCGCCGACAAGGACCGGCTCACCAATGATTTCTTCCGGGTTACGGTACCCCAGGTCAATACAGGCCTTTTTATTAAAAATGATATGTTCGTCCTCGTTATAATCCGACGAGAAAAACCTGCCGGCCAGCAGCTTATTATCAAAAACCTCCTGGAAATACTCATCCAGCGCCACCAGGTAAAGCTGGGTATTGACTTCCTCGTTGTCATACCGGCGCAGGCCGTTGGTCCAGTAAATCAGGTTACCCGGAATTTCGGACACCGCGGTCATAGATTCAACCCCGGCCTTGGCAAGCAGCTCATTCCTGAATGACTGGTAGCCCGTCATATACAGGCTGTCGTTAACGACCTGGGGTCCCTGGATAACCATTTTCTGGCGGATATCAATTCCCAGTTCCTGGTTCCGCATGAAGTGAAGCTGTTGATAAACCACCAGTGTCCCGGTAATCAGCAGAATGGATGCCACAAACTGGGAGATTACCAGCCCCTTTCGAAGGTTCTGGCCCCCTGCACTCCCTTTCCAGTGTCCCTTCAGCACCTGGGACGGCTTGTAACGGGTAAGTATAAATGCAGGGTAAAAGCCTGAAATGATGCTGCCGGCCAGAAGCGCACTGAGGGCATATACCCAGAAACTGCCGGTGATAAACAGGCTCAGTGACAACCCGCTGCCGGTGAGCTGCTGAAACCATGGGAGGAGGAAGTCGGTCAGGAGCAGGGAGAATGCCGCAGCAATCAGGTTAAGCATCAGGGCCTCCAGAAGAAACTGAATGATCAGCTGGCCAGGCAGAGCGCCAACCGATTTACGGATACCCACTTCCCGGGCCCGGTTCATGGCCCGTGCGGTAGCCAGGTTGGTGTAATTGATCCACGCAATGCCCAGAATGGCAAAGGAGAGAATGAACAGGAAATTTGTAATGCTGGCGCTGCCGTTCACTTCAGCCTCCTGGATCAGGTCACTGGTAAGATAAATATCTTCCAGGGGCTGCAGGTGAAAGATGGTGGTTTCATTGGCCGTCTCACTGTTTGCAAATTTGGTGATAAACGCGGGAAATTGGTTTTCCACCTCTTCCGGTGACGCCCCTTCACGAAGCTTTACGTAGGTATAGAAATCATACCATCCCCATGAGGTATCAAAATTTTCTCCAAAAATCTGCGTGCCGGTCGGATAGGAAACCAGTAAATCAAATCGCAGGTGACTGTTGGGCACCGACTCCATGATGCCTGTGATCTCCAGGTCAAAATTATTTCCCACTTTCAACCGCTGCCCCACCGGTTCGCCGGAAGGAAACATCCGCCGCGCGAAATCAGCTGATATCACCACTTTATTCGGTCCGTCCAGCGCTGTTTCCGGATTACCCGCAAGCCACGGGTAGGAAAACATTTCGAGGAAAGCCGGATCGGCAACAAATATCCGGTCTTCCCGCATACTTCGTTCCCCGTTCCTGACCACGGCACCACCATACACCATGTACAACCTAACCGCCGATTCCACCGCATTCATCTCCCGCGGCAGCTCTTTTCCCACCCTGGGGTAGGTGGTCGCAGACCTGAACAGCTCTTCACCTCCCTGGGAATTATGGGTATAGGCCACACGGTATATCCGGTCTCCATCATGATGAAATGAATCATAGCTTCGTTCATTCCTGACGTACAGGTTGATCAGAAGGAACACGGTCATACCCAGCATCAACCCCAGCACATTCAACGAGGCAAATACCTTGTTACTAATTATATTTCGCCACGCGATTTTGATATAGCTGCCAATCATAGTGTCAAAGGTGTTTCTTTTCAGGTTTACGGGCATATGCGATGCCAGCCTGCAAAATAGGTGTTTAATGTGCTCCAGGGAGGTTTTAATCGGCAAACCTTCATAAAAAGTGCCCGATTTTACCGGTGAGTGTCCACTCGTGGACAGCAGGTAAGGTTATTTTCAACCGCTATACTATCTTTAGACCATGCCTGCACAGGAAGGAAACATACTGGTCGTCGATGACGACGAATATATCGGGCTAAGCCTTAAACTGCTGCTTGATCAGCATTTTGCCCGCGTTACTGCCGTGACCGACCCGGAGGAGATCCCCCGGCTGCTGGCGGAAAAATACGATGTGATCATTCTGGACATGAATTTCAGGCATGGCGAAACCAGTGGTAAGGAAGGCATGCGCTGGCTTGGGTTGATCAGGGAACGCGACCCAACGGTGAGCGTGGTGCTGCTCACGGCGTATGGAGAGGTAAATGTAGCGGTGGAAGCCATGAAAACAGGGGCGGTGGACTTCGTGGTGAAGCCCTGGAAAAATGAGAAGTTACTGGCAACGGTCAACAGCGCTTTCCGGCTGGCCCGGGAGAAGCAGCGCAGCGCGCGTCTTGAGACCAGGCAAAAAATGTTTTCCGCAGATATCGATAACCAGTTTGCCGACATGGTGGGGGATTCTTCCGGTATGAAGGCAATCCTGGATGCCATCAGGAAGGTAGCTCCCACCCCGGCTGACGTACTCATCCTGGGAGAAAACGGGACCGGTAAGGAAGTGGCGGCACGGGCCGTGCACCGCCATTCGGACCGCAGCGGGGAGGTATTTGTTTCGGTCGACCTGGGCGCGATCCCGGAAAACCTTTTCGAAAGCGAATTGTTCGGCCATAAAAAAGGGGCCTTCACCGATGCCCGTGAAGACCGTATCGGCCGTTTCGAAGCAGCATCCGGGGGAACGCTATTCCTCGACGAGATCGGTAATTTACCACTGTCCCTGCAATCCAGGCTGCTCACCGTACTCCAGCGCCGCGAAATCGTGCGGGTCGGGACCAATACCCCGATCCCGGTGGATGTGAGGATAATCTGTGCGACCAATACCGACCTGCAGAAGGCAGTCAGGGATGGCACCTTCCGGGAAGACCTCCTGTACCGGATCAATACCGTGGAGCTGGTCATACCGCCATTGCGTGACCGGCTTTCAGACCTTCCGGTACTCATCGATCACATGCTGGAGAAATTTACACGGAAGTATCAACGCCCGGATATGACGGTAAGCCCCCAGGTTATCGGGTTGCTCAAAACATATGCATGGCCCGGCAATATCCGGGAGCTGCAGCATGCAGTGGAACGGGCGATTATCATGGCCGAAGGGAAACGACTGGAGAAGGAGGACTTCAGTTTTATATTCGCCCGCGCTGAAGATCACCAGCATTTACAGGATTTCAACCTGGAAAACCTGGAAGCCTGGGCCATCCGGAAGGCCATTACAAAACATGAAGGGAATATCTCCCATGCCGCACGCGAACTGGGCCTTAGCCGGGGTGCCATGTACCGGAGAATGGAAAAATACAATATCAAATGAAGCATTTCCGCAAGCTGGTCCTTCTTCGAATTGTGATCCTCACGGTTCTCCTCGCCTGCGGGATCTACTATTTCTTTGTGGAAGAGAAAATGTTACGAAGCATATACCTGTTTGTATTCGCCCTGCTTGCCATTGCTGAATTTTACTGGTTCGTGGATCGTATCAACCGGAATACGGCTAATTTCCTCACGGCCCTCATGCAAAATGATTTTACCACTACCTTTGCCACCGACGGGCACAATCGCTCCTTCCGGCAATTGCACGAATCCTTTAACCAGATCACCTTCAAGTTCAAGGAACTGACCGCGGCCCGGGAAGCCCGGCACCAGTATTTGGAAGCACTGGTTTCCCATATCAGGGTAGGAATCGTTAGTTATGATGCCAGTGAGAAAATTATGCTCCTGAACCAGGCTTTTTTGAGAATGGTGGGGAAGCAAAGCCTGGGGTTCCTGCACGGACTTGAAATGGTGGATTTACAATTGTTAACATCCATCCGGCAGCTGAAACCCGGTGAATCCCGCACGCTCAGCATCACAATCAACAACGAATTGCTGCAGCTCAATATTCACAAAACCGCATTTCAGGAGCTGGGTGAGCAATATATGCTGGTTTCTCTGCAGAATATACGCCAGGCATTAAGTATCCACGAAATCCAGGCATGGCAAAAACTCATGCGGGTGCTGACCCATGAGATCATGAATTCAATCAGTCCCATCACCTCGCTGAGCGAGACATTGATCGGGCTTACCCAGCGGGAAGAACAGCCGGTGGAAATACTGAAACAGGGGCTGGAGGCTATCCATGCCCGGAGCAGCGGCCTGGAAGCCTTCACCATTGCCTATCGTCAGCTTACAGGACTGCCAGCCCCTAAAATCAGGCCGGTCACCCTGGAGCAGCTCATTGTACGGATCATCCGGCTTTTACAGGCCGACAGCGACGTACTGCCGGTAACGACCAGGGGCCGGGACGACCTGATTATCCAGGCCGATCCGGACCTTCTCGGACAGGTATTCATCAACCTGATCCGAAATGCGGTAGATGCCACAAAGCGTACGGAATCACCGGAAATCCTCATCCAGTGGGAACGGCTGGAGAATGGAACGGAAATAAAGGTTGCCGACAACGGGAGCGGGATTGATCCGGATAAACTGGAGAATATTTTTGTGCCGTTTTATACCACGAAAAAGGATGGTTCAGGAATTGGCCTGGCCGTAAGCCAGCAGATTATTCAGATGCATGAAGGAACACTGGATGTGCAATCACGACCTGGTGAAACCGTATTCAGGATTCTCCTGCCAGCAAAGATCAGTCCTGATTCTGCACCTGCTGAGACACCGAAACCGGAAACCACAGGATAAAAGTACTTCCGTTACCGGGTGTTGTTTTTAATTCAATCTCGCCATCCAGGGTCTCAACCAGCAGTTTTACAATGGCAAGTCCCAGTCCGTTCGAACTTTCCCCGGCGGTAGGGCGCGCACTCAGCCTGGAGAATTTCCGGTAAAGCAACTTTTTGTCCTCCTCCGTAAACCCGGGTCCCTGGTCGGCAATGGACAAATAGACCTTGTCACCATCCATCCCTCCGTCCAGGGTTACGACTGATCCCGGTTCAGAAAACTTGATGGCGTTTGAAATAAGGTTATCGAGGACTCTGCCCAGGTAAGGGGCATCGGTGGCGAAGGTGATGCCATTGTCTGCCTTCAGTTTCAGCGTAATATCTTTCGAGCCGGCATCTGACTTAAACGTTTCCACTTTGCCTTCCAGTGTTTCCTTCAGATCAACCTCACAAATATTCAATGATTTTTCTTCCTGCTGGGCGCTCACTTCCAGCAAATCCCGGATGAGGTTCAATCCATTTTCAGAGGCTCCGAAGAGCAGTTTGACATAGGTCTTCTGGTCATCCGTAAGCTCAGACATTTCCATCAGGTGGCCAATTCCATGAATCCGGTTGAACGGCGCCTTAAGATCATGGGCCAGGATATTCATCAGGGTATCCTTCTCGTTATTCAGCGCAGCCAGCTTTTCATTTCGTTTCCTGAGCTTTTCATTCTGCTGGGCAATCTGATCATTCTGCAATTTGATCTCCTCCCGCTGCTGGGCGATGTGCAGATTTTTTTCACGCAGTTTCGCATTGGTTTTACGCCGGCGGGTGTTCACCATGTAGAGCATGACCAGGAAGAACCCGGCGGTAAGCACAGCAACCGTCAGCAGGATATTCTGCAGTCGCTGCCGGTCAATAATTGCCTGATCCGCACGCTTCTCAGCCAGCAGCAATACATTCTCCTTTTCCTTATTTTCTATCTCCAGCCGGGCTTCAAGCCGTTCTATCATACGGGCCGCCTCACTGTTGTCCAGGTTGGCACGGTGCCGGGCATATTGCTGGAACGCGCCAAGGGCTTCTTCGTAACGGCCCTCCCTTTCATAGACCGTGGCAAGGGTTTGATAAGCCTCCTGGTCGATCTGAAGGTCTTTGGAATTTTCTGACCCTGAAAGCACCTTCCAGGCGAATAATTCGGATTTCTCCAGGTCATCTTTCACCAGGTATATTTTCGCCAGTTCCAGGTTGATATCATGACTCAGGTTGATATTACCGGTCTTTTCCTTGATGTCCCTGGCCTGAAGAGCCTCGGTCAACGCAAGATCATACTCACCCTGCTGTCGGTGAATTTCACTTTTACCCAGGTAAATCCGGGCCAGGTTGACCTCATCCTTTATGGCCACCGTACGCTTTTCCGCGAGTTCATAGTACCGCAAGGCACTGTCATATTGGTCCAGGTTGCGGAAAATCAGTGCGATTTCATTGAGGGACGAAATCTCGCCGCTCACATTACGCGCCTGGCGCCTGAGCATCAGTGACTCCTTGGCTGCGGACAGGGCTTTCTGGTACCGGTTTTGGGTCTGATATAATTCTCCAAGACTTTTGTAGGCATACGACGCCCCGTCCATATCATCTATTTCCAGGAACGTACGGAGTGCGCGCTGAAAGTGATCGTACGATTTTACAAAGTCGCCCTGGTATAAAAACATTCGACCCAGGTTATTCAGACTGTGTGCATACTGCACGGAATCGCCGGCTTCCACGCTGGCATCTATGGCGCGGTTGTAAAACTCAAAGGACTGCACATCATCCCCCTTGTAATGATAGGCCAGGCCCATAAAATTATAGCATTTGGACAGGCTGGAGATATCACTGTCAACCCGCAGGATTTCGATAATCTCACGACAGTAGTAAAGGGTGGAATCGGGATTGGATTTACGGTATTCCCAGGCGAGGTCATAAAGAACATCAAGGCGCACATCCCCGTCTGCCTGGGTCAGCTCATTCTTGAGGCTGTCAATCACCTTGTACTGCTGAGCAAATAAGCCATACGCGCTCAGGAACAAAACTACCGTCAGGACTGCTCTTTTAACCATCACTATAAATTACAACCCAATAATAAAAATTTAATAGCAAAAACCCTTACTCTTTCCACACGATCATGCCTGGCATGGGTGAGATTTTCGATCAGTCCGCCCGTTTTTTCTTTCCGGTGTCAAAAACCCATATTTACCGCTGGTATAAAAGATATCCCGGAAAGCGTTTTTTTGGGTATTTTGAGATTTTCACCACTAATTGATTCAGGAATGCGAATATTATTACTTGTGCCATTTATGGCAATCTATTTTGGATTCTCGGTTTCCTCTGACGCGCAACGCAGATCGAGACAGGCACCTACCACAGTATCTTATGATACGTCACTCTACAATGCCCTCGAGTGGCGTTCGATCGGACCCTACCGCGGCGGAAGAAGTGCTACGGTAACCGGTGTGCCGGGCAAACCCAATCTCTTCTATTTCGGCTCTACCGGCGGTGGTGTCTGGCGCACCCGGGATGCCGGTAATACGTGGGAGAATATTTCGGACGGCTATTTCGGCGGCTCGATCGGTGCGGTGGCCGTCAGTGAATGGGATCCAAACGTCATCTATGCCGGCGGCGGGGAAAAAACCGTCAGGGGCAATGTATCTTCCGGAAACGGCATCTGGAAGTCGGTCGATGCCGGAAAAACCTGGACCTTTAAGGGGCTGCCGGAATCCCGGCACATTGGCCGGATTCGCATCCACCCGAGAAATCCCGATCTCGTCTACGTGGCGGTTATGGGAGATCTTTACAAGTCCAGCGCTGAACGTGGCATTTACCGCAGCACCAACGGCGGGGACACCTGGGAGAACGTCAAATTCGTCAATGAAGATGCCGGCTTTGTCGACCTGGTTTTGGATCCCAACAATCCGCGGGTCCTCTACGCCTCCTCGTGGCGTATCCGGCGTACTCCTTACAGCCTTGAAAGCGGCGGAGAGGGGTCCTCTCTCTGGAAGTCCACGGATGGCGGTACCACATGGAGTGAACTCAAAGGAAACAAAGGATTACCGAAGGGCCTTTGGGGAATCAGCGGTGTAACCGTATCCCCGGTGAATTCCGAGCGGGTCTGGGCGATCATAGAAAATGAAGATGGCGGTGTCTTCCGGTCGGACGACGGCGGCACCACCTGGCGCCGGACCAATTCAGACCGGAACCTGCGCCAGCGTGCCTGGTACTATTCGAGAATCTATGCCGATACCCAGGAAGAAGATGTGGTTTACGTGCTCAATGTACGATACCACCGCTCCAAAGACGGAGGTGAAACCTTTGAAACCTACAACGCCCCGCATGGTGACCATCATGACTTATGGATCGCACCGGAAGATAATGAACGCATGATCATCGGGGATGATGGCGGTGCCCAGATCTCGTTTGATGCCGGTGAGAACTGGTCTACCTATTACAACCAGCCCACAGCGCAGTTCTACCGCGTGGTGACTGACAATCATTTTCCGTATCGCATCTACGGGGCCCAGCAGGATAATTCCACCGTCCGGATACTTCACCGCACCGACGGAGGAAGTATCGGTGAAAGTGACTGGGAATCCACGGCCGGGGGTGAAAGCGCCCACCTGGCCGTCGACCCGGAAAACAATGACATTGTGTACGGAGGCAGCTACGGCGGTTTTCTTACGAGGGTTAATCACGAAACCAACGAGGTGCGGGCAATAAATGTATGGCCAGATAACCCGATGGGACATGGGGCTGAAGATATGAAATACCGTTTTCAGTGGAATTTTCCCATCTTCTTCTCCCCGCACAACCCCGATAAATTATATACGGCCTCCAATCATTTGCATGTATCGTATGACGAAGGCCAGTCCTGGGAGGTGATATCACCGGACCTGACCGTGGCCGACAGTACCATGCTCGGGCCTTCGGGCGGACCCATCACCAAAGACAATACAGGGGTGGAATACTACGCCACGATCTTTGCCGCGACGGAGTCTCCCTACGAGGAAGGGCTTATCTGGACCGGTTCGGATGACGGACTGATCCATGTGACCCGGGACGGCGGCGAAAACTGGACAAATGTCACGCCGTCGGATATGCCGCAATGGATGATGATCAACAGCATCGATCCGCACCCGACCATCAAGGGAGGTGCGTATGTGGCCGGCACCCGGTATAAACTCGGTGATTATGCACCCTATTTGTACAAAACGGTGGATTACGGCAAGACCTGGACGCGCATTACAAACGGAATTGACCCCGGCCATTTTACCAGGGTGGTACGCGCCGATCCCGACCGGGCCGGACTGCTGTATGCCGGTACGGAAAATGGGATGTACATCTCCTTTGACGATGGTGCCAGCTGGAAACCCTTCCAGCTTAACCTGCCCATCGTTCCCATTACCGACCTGACGATTAAAGATAAAAACCTGATTGCGGCCACCCAGGGACGCAGCTTCTGGCTGATCGATGACCTGACACCCCTGCACCAGCTGGAAAACGGACTGGCTGAAAAGCCTTTCCATTTGTATCAGCCGCTGGATACCTGGAGAATGGGTGGGGGCGGACGGCCTTCACGGACCGCAGGCACCAACCATCCCGGCGGGGCGATTGTCCATTACTATGTGCGTGATACGGCGGCCATGGACACCTTGCGCATTGAATTCCGTGAACAAAACGGAAACCTGATCCGGGCCTTCAGCACGCATCCCGACCGGGACGCAAACGAAGACGGCCTTACAGTGACGCCGGGAATGAATAAGCTGGTCTGGAACATGCGGTACCAGGGCGCAGATGGCTTTGACGGAATGATCCTCTGGTGGAGCTCACTGGCCGGTCCGACCGCCCTCCCAGGCACGTACACCGTACGGCTGGAGCATGGCGAGGATGTGCAGGAACAACCCCTTACCATTAAAAAGGACCCCCGCTCCTCCTCTACCGAAGCAGAGCTGAAGGCGCAGTTTGATTTCCTGATGTCGGTGGTCGACAAGCTCAGCGAAACCAACCTGGCCGTGAAGCATATACGTGAAGTCCGAAGTGAAATACAGCGTACCCTGTCGAAAATGAAGGGCGATGAATTTGAGGATGTGCAGGAAAAGGGCAAGGAGATCCTTGGGTCATTGAAAACCATTGAGGAGGCGCTGTACCAGACAAAGAACCGAAGCGGACAGGACCCGCTCAATTACCCGATACGTCTGAACAACAAGCTGGGTCACCTGAATTCGCTGATGGCTGTGGGTGATTACGCACCTACCGACCAGGCCATAGCGTTCAAGGAAGAGGTAACGGCCGAAATTGACGTTCAACTGGAAAAGCTGGAAGAAGTCTTTGAGAATGATATCCCGGCCTTCAATGCGCTGGTTCGGGAGAAGCAGGTGGATGCAGTGAGCGTTCCTGCCAATTAAGTAAATACTCATAAAAATATTACCCCGTAAATACTTCGTAAATCGGTATTTATGGGGTATTTTTATGTTATGAGGAATGTACTGACCATACTAATTTTTTTCAGTGCCTTAGTGCTTGCCTTTTCTGCCAATGGGCAGTTCTGGAAAGAGTTTTCACCCTCAAATCCCGATAATTTATCACCCTATCCGTCCTATCTTTATCATGAAGCCAGTTCAACCGATCAGGCAGGTCTCATAATATTTCTGCATGGAGGTGCTCCAATTTATATTGACAGCGAGCAATC
>CAZLZD010000046.1:0-33495 GCA_964563925.1 uncultured Roseivirgaceae bacterium
CGTCATCCTGCGTTACATCCGGCACACGCCGGATTCGCCGCAGGACCTGTTTTAGCCCTGCACTACCTGGATATTCAGCACAAGCTTTACCTCATCACCAACCACAACGCCGCCAGCTTCGGTCACCATGCTCCAGGTAAGTCCAAAATCTTTCCGGTTGATTTTTCCGCTGATTTCAAAACCTGCCTTGGTCTGTCCGTACCCATCCACCATGGATCCGCCGTACTCCACATTCAGACTGACTTCACGGGTGATGTCGCGGATGGTAAGCGGACCAGTCATCGTATAACTATCCCCAGAGTTTTTTGAAAGTTTGCCTTCAAAAGTAATGTTCGGATATTGCTCAGAGGCAAAAAAGTCTTCACTTTTCAGGTGCGCATCACGGTCTGCCACGTTGGTGTCAACGCTGCTTGTATCCAGTGTAAAGGCAGCTTCCGCTCCGTCAAAATCTTCCCCGTCATTCTCCAGTGTTCCGCTGAATTTTTTGAAAGTACCGGTTACAGTTGAGATAACCAGGTGTTTTACCTTGAATTGAACTTCGCTGTGCGTGTTGTCAATTTTCCAGGTTGTTTTTGTTAGTGTAGCCATAATTTAGTTTTATTTAAATACGTGTTGTAACATACATGTTTAAACACATAAACGCACCTCATAAAAAAAAGTTGCCTTCGGATCAAAAAAAAGAAAAAGGGGGGAAGAGTCAGGAAACAGCGAGTGGCAGATTCAGGAAAGAGTAATAAAGTGACGGTATAGAAAAAAGCCCCTCTGCCAGAGCGGAAGAGGGGCTTTCCACATAAAGGTCAGACAACAGCTGCCTCATCCTCAACTACCGGTTCCGGCACACTAAGCCGGGCCTGGGCCGCGGCCAGCCTTGCTACTGGTACACGGTACGGTGAGCACGAGACATAATTCAGGCCAAGGTTATAGAAGAACTGAACTGATTCAGGATCTCCGCCATGTTCGCCGCAAATACCTACCTTCAGGTTTTTACGTACCGCCCGGCCCCGTTTCGTAGCCATTCGCACCAGGCTGCCAACGCCTTCCTGATCCAGGGTCTGGAACGGATCATCTTTCAGGATGCCTTCCTTCATATAGGATTCAAGGAATTTTCCCGCATCATCCCGACTGTACCCATAAGTCAGCTGGGTGAGGTCATTGGTACCGAATGAGAAGAATTCGGCTTCTTCCGCAATCTTGTCTGCTACAATGGCCGCTCTTGGAATTTCGATCATGGTTCCGACTTTATATTCCACAAACACACCTTTCTTATTGAATACTTCGGTAGCAATATGATCAATCAATTCATGCTGATGGATGAATTCCTCGGAAGTACCAACCAGTGGAATCATGATTTCAGGGTGAACCTCGACGCCTTCCTGTTTAAGTTCGACGGCGGCTTCAAGGATGGCGCGGGCCTGCATCTCCGTGATTTCAGGGTAGGTGATTCCAAGACGACAGCCGCGGTGACCCATCATCGGGTTGAATTCCCTGAGCAAACGTATTTTCCTGTTCAGTGTCTTGAAAGGAATTTTCAGATCACGCGCCAGTTGCTCGATCTCACCGGCTTCTTCAGGCACAAATTCGTGCAGGGGAGGGTCAAGCAGACGGATAGTCACCGGTTTTCCTGCCATTACCTTGAATATACCGCGAAAATCCTTCTTCTGAATTGGCAGCAGTGACTTGAGCGCTTCACGTCGTTCGGTTTCGGTGTCGGCGATGATCATCCTCCGGATGGCCATAATCCGTTCTTCCCCGAAAAACATATGTTCAGTACGGGTGAGCCCGATACCCTGGGCGCCGAATTTTATCGCAAGGGCAGCGTCTTCCGGATTATCTGCATTCGTCCTTACATCCATATCCCGGAATTCATCGACCCAACTCATAAATTCATGGTAATTGGCATCAAGTTCAGGCTCTTCCACCTCTTTTTGTCCGCTTATCACCAGACCTTTCGCTCCGTCAATGGAGATCCAGTCGCCCACATGCACGGTAATGACACCGTTGGTGAAATGTTTTTCGTCGTAATTGATCATAATGTCATCACAACCTGCCACACAGGGCTTACCCCATCCACGGGCAACCACTGCCGCGTGACTGGTCATGCCCCCCCTGGAGGTAAGGATTCCTTCGGCAGCTGACATGCCGCCCACGTCCTCCGGACTTGTCTCAATACGTACCAGGATAACCTGGTTGCCGCGTGCGTGTTCCGCTTCTGCTTCGTCGGAATTAAACACAACCCGTCCGACGGCTGCACCCGGGGAGGCAGGCAGTCCATGGCCGATAATATCCTTTTCATCGAAGGTATCCTGGCTGAGCTGAGGATGGAGTAACTGATCAAGGTGCCGGGGCTCCACGAGGTTCCGAACGGCTTCCTTGCGATCAAAAAGCCCTTCAGCGACCATATCCACCGCTATTTTTACGGCCGCCTGCCCGGTTCGTTTCCCGCTTCGGGTCTGAAGGATATATAATTTACCCTGCTGGATGGTAAATTCAATGTCCTGCATGTCATGGTAGTGCTTTTCAAGCAAATTGGTCCAGTGCAGCAATTCTTCATAGCTGTCCGGCATCACGTCACTGAGTTCATTGATATTCCGGGGTGTACGTATTCCGGCCACAACATCTTCACCCTGGGCATTGATTAAAAATTCACCATATAATTCACTTTCACCATTGGCAGGGTTCCTGGTAAAGCAGACTCCGGTCGCACAGTCATCCCCCATATTTCCATACACCATGGCTTCCACATTCACTGCGGTACCCAGTAGTCCGGTGATACGGTTGATTTTGCGATAAGTGCGTGCCCTCTTGCTGCTCCATGAGCCGAATACCGCATTAATGGCAAAATGAAGTTGTTCGTTAGGGTCCTGCGGGAACACATATCCGGTGTTTTTTCGGTAAACTGCCTTATAGCGGTCCACCAGGTCCCTGAGATCCTCGATATCCAGCTCGGTATCCGACGAAACACCTTTATCCGCTTTAACGGTTTCCAATACCTTTTCAAATTGTTCGTGCTCCACACCCATGACCACGTCACTGAACATATCGATAAATCTCCGGTAACAGTCATAGGCAAATCGTTCGTTGTTGGTTTTCCGGGCAAGTCCCTGCACGCTCTGGTCATTAATACCGAGATTGAGTACGGTATCCATCATTCCCGGCATGGAAACAGCCGCACCGGAGCGGACGGAAACCAGCAGCGGATTGTCCGCATCGCCGAACCGAAGGCCCATAAGGTCTTCCAGGTGACGAACACTTTCCTGCAGCTGGTCTTCAAGTCCCTGAGGCCAGGCTTCATTGTGTTCATTGAAATAGGCACAAACCTCGGTGGAAATGGTGAACCCGGGAGGTATAGGCAGACCAATTGCGCTCATTTCTGCCAGGTTGGCTCCTTTGCCGCCGAGCAATGCTTTCATAGACTTGTCACCTTCGGCATTTCCTCCTCCAAAGGTGAATATGTGTTTTCCAGGTTTCATAATAGTGTTCTTTTAGGTGAAAGGAAGGCCTGGTTTTCAGTGAACCTCCCCGGAATATTTGCTTATGAAGTTGCCTCCTATTTCATTCAAATGGTATGATTTGCACGCACAGGGGGAATGATTTTTGTCAGGATGCCAGTCAACTTTCAGCGGGTGCCCCGATGAGCTCTGCGGGCTTTATGAACATATCTGCAAAACAGGCGTTATCTTAGCGCAAAGGGGTAAATGTTAAATGCTTTTTCAGTAATTACCTATCATTCCTTACCATGTCGCGAGTTGGATTGATTATTCTACTTATATTCGAAAATGGATAGTGCCTCTTTCATTAAAGCTCTCGATCTGGAATCCGACGACCGGTTGCACGCAATGACGGATGCGTTTAACCGCCTGCATGATCTCCCCCATTCTTTTACTGCACTTAACTGGCATTCCTCGCATGAGTACATGTATATAAGCCGTCATGTGGCCGCAATGACAGGTTATCCTTATGAGAATTTTGAAAAATACGGCATAATGTTCCTGATCTCGGTGACCCCACCTGAAATGATCGATCATATATCATCCACACTTTATCATCAGCTTACGGAGCTGGAGAATGATCCGCGCCTGATCACCAGGCCGGTGACTATTTCCGTGGAAGGCTGTATCCTTCACAAGGACGGAACGCCGATGCCTTTTTTGTGTCCTTCCACCATCCTTGATTTTATCCCTGGTCAACGTAAAGCCTATCTTATACTAAGTTCCTACATTCACATGGAGGAGGCTGGACGAAACGTGGATGAGCTCCATCAGAAAGCTTTTGTGCTTCAAAAGAAAATTCATTCCCTGTATATGCAGATGAATCCGTCCCGGTTCCGGGCATTCAGAAGCTATAAATTACTTACTCCCCGCGAACTCGAGATTGCTGAACTTATCAGAAGCGGATATAATTCGCGTACCATTGCAGATAAATTGTCCATCGCGCTGCACACTGTCACATCACATCGTAAGAGCCTGTTAAAGAAAATGAATGCGGGTAATACCGCTGAGATGGTGCATATACTGAATCAGGTAAGCTGACTTATTTGATCCTGATTGAAGCCCCGATTTGCAGATATCGATTTTTATTCCCCTCATTGACGTCGAGCAGCCCGGAATGATACCTTGCCTCCACGCCGAGTCTCCCAAAGTTGAAACCGGCCCCGACCTGCAGGGCAAAATCCAAAAATTCCGTTTCGGTCTGGTCCGTTACATCCTCACCCATCAGAAGTACCTTTTCCGCCACACGCAGGTTTGTATTGATTCCACCGGTGAGATGTGCCGGACCAAACTGCAGGCGAAGGGCCAGGGGTAAGCTCAGGTAATGGATTTTCCTGAAATTATCATCATTGTCCTTATGCCCCTGCTGAGAATATTCAAGTCCGCCTACCCAGTGCAGCAAGTTACCGGGTCCGATGGGACGGATTCGGTAGATTCCCAAATAAATGGAGTTGAGGTTCTCCTGCACTTTGTCCCCGTCATTGTAGGTGGCGGCACTCTGCCATCCCGCCCTGGCACCAAATTCTTGTCCGTAGGCTCCGAGAATTCCGGCAAAAAGAAAAATAAGTGAAAAAAATATCCGGTTGTACATCATAGCAGGTTTCGTTTGAGGCTATATAAAGATAACAAGGTTTGATGCCCTTACCAACAAACCGGTGAGGCAGCGCCAAATCATCCCGAAATATTTCGTATTTTATGGAATGCGCCCTGTACCCTTTATTATTCTTCTTCTGTCGGTGATTGCCTGTACGGAACGTGATATGGTGGTTGTCACGGTAAACGGTGAAATCAGTCCCGCGGCTATGGGACAAGCGCTTATTCATGAGCACATGCTGGTGGATTTTATTGGTGCCGACTCCACCGGGTATCACCGGTGGGACCGGCAGGAAGCGTTGCGGGTCATTCTCCCATACCTTCTTGATGCTAAGGCAGCCGGTATCAATACCATCATTGATTGTACACCTGCCTTCCTGGGCCGGGACCCGAAACTTTTGCGGATGCTCGCGGATTCGTCCGGTATACATATTCTTACCAATACCGGATTATATGGAGCCATAGAAAACAAATATCTTCCGGCCTATGCTTATACGGAGACCGCAGCCCAGCTTGCGTCCCGGTGGATAGCAGAATATCAGGATGGAATTGAGAATACCGGAATCCGTCCGGGCTTAATCAAGATCAGTGTAGGTCCTGATTCACTATCTCCGCTTCATGAAAAAATTGTCCGGGCTGCCGCCATGACCCATCGGGCTACCGGCCTCGCCATTGCCTCCCATACCGGACCGGCCACCCCCGCTTTTCAGCAATTGAAGGTGCTGCACTCGGAACAGGTTCCTTCAGAAGCATTCATATGGGTGCATGCCCAGAATGAACCGGATAAGCGAATGCATATAGAATTTGCCAGTCGCGGCGGATGGGTCAGCCTTGACGGACTGGCATGGGGGGAATTGCCTGCCTATCTTGAAATGGTAACAAATATGCGAAACGCCGGTTATCTTGACCAGGTGCTGCTTGCGCATGACGGGGGCTGGTACAGCCCTGGAGAGCCGGAAGGCGGCGAATTCCGGGCGTTTACCCGCCTTACCAATGAATTTGTTCCGCTCCTGCTCGATAATGGGTTCAGCAGGGAAGAAGTGGACACACTTCTTATTGTAAATCCCCGTCGTGCATTTTCAATCTCACCGCGTTCCGCGACGGACATTCCTTAACCACGAACCGATTTCAAATGAAAATTTTAAAATCCACCTTCACAGGTCTTATACTGTTAATTGTTTTTTTACTGATTTACGGGGCGATCATTGAACCCCGGTTCCTGCTCGATGTGACGAGATATGATGCCGGAGTCCCGGGTCTGCCTGATTCCTGGGTTGACAAAAAAGTGGCCTTTATGACTGATTTTCAAACCGGGATGTGGTGGTCAAACAATGGAATGGTAGAGAAAGCCGTCAAACAGATTATCAGCGAAGAGGCAGACCTTGTGCTAATTGGCGGTGACTTCGTATATAAACCCGATTCGGCTGTTATCCGAAAGTCAGTGGCCATGATACGTCCGCTGCTGGATGCCGGAATCCCTGTATATGCCGTACTTGGGAATCATGATTATTCGATGATGAAAAAAGAGAGCCGGCGCAATGATACATTGGCTTCCTACCTGGAATCGCAGCTGAAAGGCCTTGGAGCCAGGGTTTTGAAGAACGAAGCGGTGCAGCTGGGAGAACCAGGCAGCACGGTATCCCTGGTGGGCCTGGGTTCGGAATGGGCGGGTCAGAGTGATGTCAGGACCGCACTTTCCGGGCTGGACCCCCAAAGTCCTCGTATTATTTTTATGCACAATCCCGTGTCATTTCGTGACCTGGGTCCGGATTCAGGTCCCCTGACTCTGGCAGGACATACCCATGGAGGTCAGTTGCGTTTACCGCTGCTGCCGTCCGAAAGCTGGCTTGATATTGCCCGGGAAAGGGAGGTGATAGCTGACGGGTGGTCATCGGAATCCCTGAGTGATCGCGGTAACCGTTTATACGTTTCCAAGGGAATAGGATTCAGCCTGATCCCGGTCCGACTGTTCTGTCGTCCTGAACTCACCATTTTTACCTTACAGCAAGCTGACGGGTACATGCCCCAGCAAAAAACAGAGAAGGAAGATAAATAAAATGGGTTCCTTTCAGCTATCCTGACAATATCAGTTGCGTGGCCTCAAGTCATATTCCTTAGGTGGCTCCGCACCCATCAGGTGACGAACGAAGTAATCCCACCGCCGGCGCATCATATAATAATTGTCGGCCCCGTACCCGTGCCGCGCATTTGGATAGATGATCAGGTCAAAATCCTTGTTGGCATCAATCAGCGCGTCAACAACGAGGTAACTGTTGAATGGCGGCACATTGTCATCCATATTACCATGGGCAATCAGCAATTTACCCGTCAGGTTGCCTGCATATTCCTGGTTGGCCTGAACCGAATAATTTGAAGAACCATCCTCATTCTGGACCATCAGGCCGATATATCTTTCGCCCCAGTCATCTTCATAATTTCTGTTATCGTGGTTGCCGGACTGCGACACACCCACTTTATAGAATTCAGGATACCTGAACATCGCGGCTGCGGTGGCAAAACCGCCGCCTGAATGGCCCCAGATACCCACACGGTCCAGATCCATGAACGGATAGGTTTCAGCAAGTTGCCGGATACCGGAAATCTGGTCTTCCAGGGTATTATCGGCCATATCCCCGTAGCACGCATCATGAAAAGACTTTGAGCGATCGGGGTTGCAGGTCCCGTCTATGACCACCACGATAAATCCGAGCTCGGCCAGCGCCTGGTGATCCCCCCTTGATGGTGAAAATCGCCGGCTGCCCACACCGCCTCCCTGCGGTCCGGGGTAGATGTAGTTCACAACCGGGTATTTCACGGATTCATCAAGATCGGATGGCGTGAACATCAGTCCGTATAAATCCCATCTTCCGTCGCGTGACTTTACTTTAACAGGAGTGGGCGGCTGCCATCCCGATGCCTCCAGCTCACTGATATCGGCGGTTTCCAGGGTCATTACTTCCTTGCCTGTCATGGTACGCAGCTTCGCAACGTTTGGTACATCAGGCTGGGAGTAGTTATCGACAAAATACTGCCCGTCCGGCGAAATACTCACCGTATGGTAGCCGTTTTCCGGTGTGAGCAGGCTGAGTTTCCTGCCATCCATCCTGACCGAATAGAAATGGGTAAAATAGGGGTCTCTGCCTTCTTCCCGTCCGTTGGCAAGGAAGTACAGCATTCGTTTATCTTCGTCTACTTTCAATAACTCGGTCACCACAAAATCCCCGGTGGTAATCGTATTGATAAGTTCGCCCGATGTGGCATCATAAAGATACAGGTGACCCCAGTCACTACGCTCTGAATACCAGATCACTTCATTGGTCTCAGGGAGCCATCGCCAGTTAATCGAGCCTTGTCCGGATTCATACTGCGTTTCCACCTTTTCTTCCATGATCTCGCGCACCTCGCCTGTGGCGGCATTGGCGATACGCAGTTTGGCAGATTTATGGTCTCTGGAGCTGGAAACAAACATCAGCTGTGACCCGTCCTGGTTCCATTGGTTATCATCGAAGGCACCTGAACAGGATATATCATCGCACAGGGTACCGCGCCTTGGATCGGCCGGAACGTCAAGTCTTATCACCTTAGGCGTATCCACTTCAATAATAACCCGGTGAATTTTAATTACTTCGTCATCCTGCGGAAGCGGATATTTCCAGGCTTTCAGTTCGGGTGCCCCCACGAGTGTTTTTACCAGGTACATATCACTGACATGACGCTGGTCCTGCTGATAGGTCGCGATCTTTCTGGAATCCGGTGACCACAGCAGCACCGGACGGTCACTTTGTCGCCAGCCGGCATTATCGGTGGCATACCCGAAGTTTTCGATACCATCGGTGGTTAGCTGCGTTTCCTTATTCGTTTCGGTATTTCGTACCCACAGATTCCAGTCCCGGATAAAGGCGGCTTTCGTTCCGTCGGGAGACAACACCTCCTGACGAGATGAGCGTGTCCGCTCCGGGATATTCTCCAGTAAAGCTTCCAGGCTGTCAGCTGTTGTTTTATCCTTTTTCCGCGGATTAACGAGCACATACTTGCGCCCTTCCGGAGTCCCGGTCACATAATAAAACCGTCCGTCGTCCAGCCAGTTAGGATAGGCGCTGCTGTAATACACTTTGTCGCCGGTATTATGCCACAGGAATTGGGCGGCCTGTTCGTAATCCCGGGGAGTGACCTGCTGGGAAAATACCGGGCTAAGGAGGAGGAGGGAAAGCACGAGGCTTCCGCTGATAATCTTTCGCATATCGTCTTTGTCTGGGTTGATCGTAATGATACATCTTTTCCCGAAAAAAAGCCGGGGTCATTTGACGAAGCCTGTGATTGAATATGTCAATGGTAATACGCCCTACCTGAGATCAAGTGCACTTTTCAGGCCTTCGTCCATTTTTGGAAGTGCCGATAATATTTCTTTCACAGTGGACTGGTATTCGTGATAACCGCGAATGGACTTTTTTATGTTGTCTGTGTGACAATAAATGGAATATTCCACCCCTTCCAGCCTGGAATCATTCCGGTAGTCTTCAATGCAGCCCTCCAGACTTTCCAGGGATTCAAGAAAGACAGCGATCTTCTGCTCACTGACCTCCGGGGTGATCCAGTCGTTGCTGGTCCCGTATTCCACGATAAAGGAGCGGTAACGGAGAATATTGTCCTCTATGACCACCTTCACGTGGTTGCCAAAATAGGAGTGTACTTCGTAATCGAATTGAATCATGCCGGAAGTTACATAAATTCGAAATCGGGTACCTGAATTTCTCGACGAACCGCAATTATTTGGGAGGCGCATGCCCGCAGACTTCCTGTATCATTCTTTATTTTTTAGTGAAGGCCACTGTGCATCTGCCTTTTCTATGAATCCGGCACGATCGGTATTCCAGTCTTCCTGAACCTTCAGGTTATAATTGAGGTAGAGCTTGCCTTCTACGATCGCCCAGGCTTCTGGCTCAATCTTTACCTTATACCCGTTGGCCACCCCGTACGCACAATATCCACCGTACTGCGGGGCATATTTTTCAGGGTTTGCCTTGAACAGGTCCCGGTTTGCCTCCGAACTGAAATGCCAGGTCGCACCCTGCCAGTCAAGGGTTATGTGCTCCGTGCCTTTAACCGGCATGGAATCAGTAAAGTAGGCGACGGGATCATATCCGTCAACCGCACCATTACGGGTAGAGAATATCCTGTCCTGCCCCTGGCAGGACCAGGCAATACATAGGGTGAGAATCAAAAACAGGTGTTTCATGGGGTATGAGTATGTGTTAAACAATATACGGGCATGATTAACATGTGGCTGGTGGTTTTGGTGATTAATGATGAATTGTCAGTTGTCCGACAGAAGAGACAGCTAATATATCATTGTACTTATCATAGCACTACTTGATAATAACTGACTGATTATCAGAAAGTATTAATTTTTTTTAATATCTTATGATATATCAAGTATTACACCAAACCTAAACATTCAAGTCTCATGAAAACTATCTTATTATCTGCCGCCATGTGCATGGCATGTATCCTGGCTTTCGGACAGGATGATCAGAAAGCTCAGATCGCCGAAACAATTATAATTAAGCCCAAACCCGGTCATGGCCCTGACCTTGAAAAGGCCATTAAAGCTCATAATGACAAGTTTCATGCGCCCGGAAGCGGTCACGATGCCATGCTGCGTTATATCGCATATGGTAATAATGGCGGATCGTATGTCTGGATCATGAAGGGCGGATACGCCAACCTTGATTCCCGTCCGACCGATTCAAACCACCAGGGCGACTGGGCCAAGACGGTGGATCCTCATGTCATGGACTACGGAGTTACAAGTCTGTGGAGATTGAATACCGCATTATCCACCGGGCTGGATAAAATGGAAGCTGCCACGAAATACCGTGCATGGCAGGTCACTTTGAAGGATGGCCAGGGGTATCGCTTACGCCCGCTGATGGAAAAAATGAAGGCAGCACAGGAGAAAGTGGGTAATTCATTCGTGATATACAACAGCGTTTTAAACATGAAGGACCATGGCGACTTTGCCATTATCTGGCCATTTAGCAATTATGCCGAATGGGATGAGGAAGGTGCGAATATCCGGGATGCGTACGTGGAGCTTCATGGAGACGGGAGCTGGGTTTCCTTCCTTGACGAATGGAGGGCCATTGTGGAAAGTATTGATGAAGAGGTGAGAGAGAAAATTTAAGCTGTCCGCCCATACAGAAAAGCCCGGTTCGCCGGGCTTTTTTTGTATATGCGCCCTCAACCGCTGATGTAATTCCCGGTGCATTCCTCCGCGGGATTTGTATATTCCGATAACGAATAAATTACATAACAGACAAAGCAAAGAACATGAGATACCTGACATTTTTCATTCTGATCCTGATTATAAACCAGGCTGGTGCCCAGGACCGCGTCAATGGGGAACTTTGGGCGACACGCTCTGTGTCGATGGCCACCAACGGAATGGCCGCCACGAGCCATCCCCTTACGACAATCGTGGCCCTGGACATCCTTAAGAAGGGTGGCACGGCCGTGGATGCGGCCATTGCGGTGAACGCCCTGTACGGACTGGTGGACCCGGGGGACGGAGGGCCCGGTGGTGATGTATTTGCCATTGTCTGGGACCAGGAAAGCGGGAAACTCTATGGACTTAACGGAAGCGGGAGGTCAGCCCGGTCGCTGTCGTATGACCAGTTAAAGGCGGAAGTGGAGAATGGGAAGCAATACTGGACGGGGGCGTTGTCAGTCACCGTCCCGGGGGCGGTGGATGCCTGGTATACGCTCCATGAACGTTTTGGCGAGTTACCGATGAAGGAGATTCTTGCTCCGGCTATATCCTACGCCCGCGAGGGTGTACCGGTTACCCAGGAGGTGATGTATTCCCAGCATACTTACGGGAATGTGTTTCTCCAGGCTGAGGATAATCCCACTTTTCATGAAACGTACCTTGTCAATGGAGAATTCCCAAAGGAAGGGGAGGTATTCCGGAATCCTGATTACGCCAACACCCTTGAGCTGCTGGCTAAAAAAGGGCGTGATGTATTCTATGAGGGTGAGCTTGCTGAAAAGATTATTTCGCACATCCGCTCAAGGGGCGGCTATCTTGGACCGGAAGACATGCGGGAGCATTCCTCGGAATGGGTGGATCCTGTTTCGGTGAATTACCGCGGATATGATGTGTGGGAAATGCCGCCCAACAGCCAGGGAATGGCCGCCCTGCAGATGCTGACCATCCTGGAAGGATATGATATTGGTTCAATGCCTTATCACGGTGCGGATCACATCCATTATTTCCTGGAGGCTAAAAAACTGGCTTATGCTGACATGCGCAGGTATTACGGAGACCCGGACTTCGGGGATATTCCGATTACGGAACTTCTTTCTGAAGAATATGCCAGGCAACGTCGCAGTCTCATCGATCCGGAAGAAGCCGGTGATTACGGGCCAGGTCTGGACGGGGAAGGGAATACGGTATACCTCACTGTGGCAGACCAGTATGGTAATATGGTGTCCCTTATTCAGAGCAACGCCGGACATTTCGGATCGGGTGAGGTTCCCGAAGGACTCGGCTTCGCACTGCAAAACCGCGGAGCAGGGTTTACCCTCGAGGAGGGTCATATAAACACCTATGCCCCGGGTAAGCGTCCTTTTCATACCATTATTCCTTCCTTCGTGACCAGGGATGGAAAGCCTGTCATGAGTTTCGGCCTGAAGGGCGGGGACATGCAGACCCAGGGGCACGTTCAGGTGATCATGAACCTGGTGGATTTTGGCATGAACGTGCAGGAAGCAGGAGATGCACCACGTATCTATCACCGGGGCGGACGTGAAACCGGGGAAGTAGCCCTTGAAACAGGCTTTGAATATGAGGTGATTCGGGAACTGATGCGCCGCGGGCATAAGGTAGGCTACCGTGCAGGAGCCTTTGGGGGCTACCAGGCGATCATGCTGAAAGACGGGGTGTATTATGGTGCCACCGAATCCCGGGAGGATGGTATAGCTGCCGGGTATTAATGAGGTATTAATAACAAAAGAGGCTGCCTTATGAAGGGCAGCCTCTTTTATGAAACGGGTGGATCAGGGATTAATAATATTTGTAGACAGTGTACTCTGAGGTTCCCGATACCGTTCTGCGGGCCGGCTGGCCTGCCTCATTAAGTTCGTACGAGAAGTTGTACAGTGTGTTTTGTCCGTTACCAACCATCTGGTAAGAAGTCGGCCAGTTAGGCTGGCTGTTTATATTAGGCAGCAGCTCCATAAGTGGGAATGGGTTGTTGATCCCGATGTAGTGCTCGTAAGTTGTTTCTGACCGCAGCTCGGGTTCTGCGCCATTCACTCCGGGTGCATAATTCAAAGTCTTATACAGGTTTCCGTTGTCGAAGTGCAGGTACACATAGATGTCAGTCATCAAAAATTCGCCGGTAGGTTGTTTATGATAAACTGCTTTTCCTCCCACATTGCCGGCCGGATCGTAATCATAGATGGAGTAAGCGACCATTTCACCCCAGCTGATTGTTTCCGAGCGTACAATTTTTCCGTTTGCCTGGATGTATTTTACATCCTTGCCTTCGTGGTGATTCACATTCTGGACAAGTCCGTTTGAGGCATAGGTATAGGTAAGTGTACCTCCGCGGTATCCGGGCGTACGATTCTCCCAGTGAACTTTGGCAATGCGACCAAGTTCGTCGTATTCATAGGTGTTTTTAGCACTCCAGCCACCGCCAAAGCTCTCAAAGGATTTGGCTTTTCCACGAAGCTCATCATCAATGATTTTCATGGACTGGTTCTTAATTGCACCAGCACTGACACCTTCTGAATTCAGGATTTCAAATGAAACGGTTTTATTACCCTTGAGCAATTCATCGTCGTAAGGGAATATGGTAAACCAGGTCTCAGTGGTACCCTCGGAAAAAGGAAGTTCGATAATCCCTTCGTTGTTAGCCGGCGGAGAGGTGAGTGCTAGCATGTTGTTGGTATTACCGGTTTGCCGGATCAATAATTTACCTGCCGGTGAGGCCTGCGGAAATCTGATCTTCACCTGTCGGCTGTTTCCATGATTCTCCATAATGGAGTCAATGGCAGTATCGAATTGAGCAACGACCAGTTGGGTCGGAACCTCGTCATCATTGATCGTAACCTGCAGGGTTGTCTTGGTACCTTTCCGGAATCCCTCACTTACTTCTTTGACCGAGAATGTGGTAAGGCGTGCTCCGTCTGTTACTTCGTTGTCAATCGGTCCGAATGAGAATACGGCACCTTCATCGCCTTTCTCCACTTCAATCTCGATTTCATTGTTCTGAATCGCCGGAATAGTGAAAAAATTCTCAGCGAAGTCTGTCGTTACTGACAAGACAATCACCCCGTCTTTCATAGCATCACGGGAAAATTGCAAAGGAACTTCCTCCATTTCGCTGCTTTCGTTAAGGCTGAAATCTGCCAGGAATTGAACCTGCACCGGTTCATTTGGATTTTGGCCCGGATTTGAATCGTCTTCTTCACAGGCAGTAAACATGGCGACACCCAGGAGGCCAAGGACGAATTTGTTTAATGTTGTCATTATTAGTTGAGTTTTTAACTATCGCATTAGACGCTTAATTACCGCGCAGGTAGGTAAAATCGGGCCGAATGGATGAAAAAATTTGCCGAACGGTTGAATTTCAGGACGACTCAAATCAATGTCCGAGTGGGTACAGCCACTAAGGTTATATGCCTTACCACAACGGGCAGGCCAGGGCAGAAGAGACGGTTACACAGGCAATCCGGGACGTGGATTCCTCCGGGAATGTTGGATAATGTACAGTAGTGTACGTAACCGGACATATTATTCAATGTCAAAACTTTATAAACAACTGATAATCAATAAATTAAATTAATGGCACATGGGTTGCATTCTATCAGACAGGTCAAAAATTCAAAATAACAACAACCCGACCGGTAACCCGGTCAAAAAAGCACCCGCTGGTCCCGGGTGCTTTTTTATTGTTCTCCCTGCACAAGCTGCAGGGCAGAGATTCAGTCAGGCCCTTACCATCGTAGTGAATTAATCGGTCGGTCAAAAGCTAATACCTCAAAAAATTCACTAACTTACTCATAACCAACAACTCACCTTATGGATCGAAGGAAATTTCTTGCCAGTTCGGGCTTTGCGCTCGGCTCAGGTGTCGCCGTGCCCCTATTTGGAGGCGCATTATCCCCTGATTTATCTCATTCTTCCGGATCCGTCCTTCCGGGCACCTGGGAAGCAGTGAGGTCCAGCTTTAAATTGTCTCATAAACATATACAGATGGCGCAAATGCTTTTTGCTTCCCATCCGGAACCGGTAAGACAATCTATCCGGGCGTATACGGATAGATTCGACGAGGATCCTGCTATTTTCTGGGAAGAAAATTGGGTGGAAGCGGAAGAAAGAGTCAACAAGGCTGCACGCGATTATACAGGAGCCGCCCCGGGTGAAATTGCACTGACTGACAGTACCACGCAAGGTTTAGGGCTTTTGTATTCAGGGCTTAAACTCCGTAAGGGAGATGAGATTCTCACCACTACGCACGATCACTATTCAACGGAAATGTCGCTGGATTATGCCGCTGCAAAATCGGGGGCCGTAATTCGCAGGATTGACGAATACAAGGACCCGGCACGGGCAACGACCGAAGAGATTACCGGCAACATTGCACGGGCCATTACAAAGAAAACGCGTATTGTAGCTGTTACCTGGGTGCATTCCTGTGACGGGGTGAAACTGCCCATTAAGGCAATCGCGGAGGTTATCAGGGATGCCAACGAATCAAGATCTCCGGGAAATCGCATTTATTTCTGCGTGGACGGTGTGCATGGGTTTGGAAACCAGGACGATAATATACCTGATCTTGGCTGTGATTTTTTTGTGGCGGGCACTCATAAATGGCTGTTTGGCCCCCGGGGTACCGGACTTATCTGGGCCCGCAGGGATGCCTGGGACATGCTCGAGCCCAGTATCCCCGCTTTCCAGTGGAATCCCTTTGTTAAATGGCTGGGCAGGGAGCATGGGGAGATCACCTTTGGAGACCTGCATTCTCCCGGCGGATTTCATGCGTTTGAACACCGGTGGTCTCTGGACAAGGCGTTTGAATTTTCAATGAATATCGGAAGGGAAAAAATATATCAGCGGACCACCGAGCTGTCAACAAGGCTGAAGGAGGGTATTGCCGGTATTCCCAAAGTAACATTGCTGACACCTACTGACCCCCATCTGTCCGCCGGGATCAATGCCTTTATTATCGGGGAACTTTCAGCGGATGAATCAGTAAAAGCTTTCCATGAGGAAGGTATAATCGCCAGTGCCTCTCCGTATACGGTGAGTTATGTGCGGCTCACCCCTTGTGTAATTAATACAACCGCGGAAGTTGATGCCTGCCTGGAAGCCGTTCGTCGGATCGCCGGCCGTGCCTGATTCCCCTGTCTCTTACCGGGTGCCTTATATCACCTTGTATTGTCGATAAAAAAAAATCCCGGGTTTTGCCCGGGATTTTC
This sequence comes from uncultured Roseivirgaceae bacterium, assembly GCA_964563925.1. Taxonomy (GTDB): domain Bacteria; phylum Bacteroidota; class Bacteroidia; order Cytophagales; family Cyclobacteriaceae; genus JAUILA01. The sequence continues at coordinate 16,572 of CAZLZD010000046.1, forward strand.
ATTGGCTCCTGAATCAGGTTATTGCTTTTTCGAAGTTATATTCATTCCCTGTACCTGGATGTTGGCTCCGGTATATTCTCCATTCTCTTCCACAAATTCAATTTGCAGCAACCCGTCGGTGGTGCTGTATTTCGTGGCACTCAGCGGCAGAAGGAATGCGTCAATTCTTGCCTGCTGGGAAGTCAGCCTGAGCTTTCCTTCTTCTTCGCTTACGGTAAGTGTAACCGGATAATTGTCCAGCGCATAATCTCCGGTCACTTTATTATCCGCAGGCATCTTCTTGTAAATCTCCTCCAGGCTGGGAGCCAGGTTATTTGAAATATCTTCATCAGGCACACCCTGGCTTACCATCATAAAGGCAACGTCTTTGGGGCGTTCGATGGTTACGGTATAGGTATCATTCTCCACCCAGACCTTGGCCGGTTTGGTGATGGTTTTAACCTCTCCATCCGCGTAATGAACATCGACTTTTAATGGCACAGGCCGCGACCCGTTGTTTTTTACCGTCAGTTTGCTTCCTTTGAGCTCCCCCATTTCGAGGTCTGCGTTGCCATAATTAAAGAACCAGGGTTTGAATAACCACGAGAGGTCTTCACCGGATACATCCTCCATCGTGAAGATAAAGTCGTAAGGGGTCGGGGATTTTTTAGCCCAGCGTCTTATATACTCCTGGTAAGCCTTTGTAAACATTTCGTCACCCAGGTAATCATGCAGCATTCCGTAAAAGAATCCAGGGAGGCTGTACGAGGCATACCCGTAGTTACTGCCATCCATAAACTGGCTCGAGGTAATCAGCGGAAGGTCTTCCATGGTTCCCATTACACCGCTTCCAGAGGCAAGTCCGACGTATACAGGCTCATCGTTTTCTTCAAAATACCGGTTAATGACAAGCTGTGTAATGTACTGTGCCCATCCTTCATCCATGTAGGCGAACCGGCGCTCGTTAATACGGACGTACATCGGGAAGTAGGTGTGGTACATTTCATGAACGGTAACACCCAGGCCCGGTCCCGCGTTGTTGGCCATCATGGGGAATTCCATGCCACCTCCCCGGAGTCCGATAAAGGTGGTGAAGGCAGGGTACGGATAGGGTATGCCAGGCATATCTTCCGAGAAGTGTTTCATGGTTTTTTGCTGGTAGCCAGTCACCGGGGCATAGGCATCAGCCTGGCCTGCAGGAAATACGGTACTGATCAGTACCTGACGATCCTCTACCGGCTGAACGGCTGCATCCCATTGGTAGTGATCACTCACTGAAAAGGCAAAGTCACTTACTTCACTGGCCACATAGTGCCATGTACCTGACTTGTTCCGGTAGTTTTCGAGATCTGATTCCGTAATTACATGCACTACCTCTTGCGAGCTTTTCGCATTGTTATATTTCTCAAGTACCGCATCCGGATATATTTCTCCCGGATTTTGGAGGATACCGGTGGCCCAGATGTTAAAATCTTCCGGGGCGGTGATCGTCACGTCGTAATTTCCGAGGTTATTGTAAAATTCGGTCTGGAAAGTATAATCCATCACATCCCATCCAAAGACATCATCATATACCGATAGCTGGGGATACCAGTAAGCCACATGGTAGGTCGTGCTGTCGTACACCCCCGTGCGCCGGAGCGTTTGTGGGATCACATAGCTCCAGTCCATGGCCACTTTCACCGAACTGCCGGCGGCCAGGGGGTTTTCAAGTCCGATTATCAGGTTTGTACCGCTGCGGTTCACCTGGCGTCCGCTCATATCCATGGGCTGGTCATTCACCGCTAAGCCCGACAATTCAACCCCTTCATTGATATCGTCCGGGGCATTAATATTCATGAGACGTTTACTTCCTTTTTTAAAGACATCGTGGTACAGCCTGATGACCAGAGCACTCAGTTCGTCAGGAGAATTGTTATGGTAGGTCGCTTCAACGTGGCCGGTGATTGTTCTGGTTGCCGGGTCCAGCTCGGCATTGATGACATAATCCACGGTGTTTTGCCAATACTCAGGGCCCGGATTTCCGTCATAGCTCCGGGTTCCGGCCTCATAGGCATCCCGAATTTCCCGGGGTATGAAGAATCGTTTGTCCTGCCCGAAGGAACTTGCGGGCAGAGAAATAAGGATAATTAAGAGAAGGGTTAACTGCTTCATTTGGTTAGATTTTTTTCTACCTGAAAATTACGTGAAAACACCCTAAAACCCTAAGTGATCGGCCTGAGCGGTTTAATGAAGGGCTGACTGTCTTTTGAGCAGGTTGTTGTGTAAATTTAGTAGGAACCAACAACGCGTCAGATGTCAGTAAGAAACAGGATACACGTGATTCAGGGGGATATTACCACCAGGGAAGTAGATGCCATTGTCAATGCGGCGAATTCTTCGCTGATGGGCGGAGGCGGTGTCGACGGGGCCATACACCGGGCCGGAGGCAGTGAAATCCTGGAGGCCTGCCGGAAGATCGTCGAACAGGAAGGTGAATGTGATACCGGAGAGGCAGTCATGACGACCGCCGGTAAGCTTCCTGCCAGGGTTGTGATACACACGGTCGGACCGGTCTGGCACGGCGGAGAGGAAGGGGAGGAGAAAGACCTTTACTCGGCCTATTATAATTCATTGTCGCTGGCCGCTGCCCATGACTGTGACCGCGTGGCTTTCCCCAACATAAGTACAGGGGTCTATGGCTTTCCCAAAGAGAAGGCGGCAAAGGTCGCCGTAAGTGCCGTGGTTGATTTTCTTACGAAAAGCGATGCCGTAAGGCTGGTGGAGTTGGTGTGTTTTGACTCGGAGAATTATACGCTGACCAAACAGGAGATTGAAAAACTCCCGGAATAACCGTCCTACCTGGTCATCTTTTTGTCGATGTAGCTGACTGCCTGTTTAATCGTCTGAAGTTGTTCGGCATCTTCATCCGGGATACGGATATTAAATGTCTGTTCGAATTCCATCACCAGTTCTGCATAATCAAGGGAGTCAATTCCAAGGTCTTTGATGAAATTGGCATCGGGGGTAACTTCCGTTTCTGCCAGCCCCAGCTTGTCAACGAGGATTTGTGTGATTTGTTCTTGTATCTGCATGGATAGATGGTTTCAGCAAATATATAAAAAATATGATCCCCTTTCTAAAAGCGTAATATAAACTCGGTCCCCTCATTCTCAACAGTTTTGACGCTGATCGATCCCTGGTGCTGACGCATGATCTGCCGGGACAAGCTAAGCCCGATGCCACTCCCTCTCTTTTTGGTGGTAAAGAAGGGGATAAATATTTTCTCAAGCGCTTCCTGTTCAATTCCCGGACCGTTGTCACTGACCGAAAGATAGGGCCTGTCATCTTTGTCCCTGCCCCCCGACAGCACGATCCGCGGATTAGGCTCATCTTCCAGGGCATGAATGGCATTCTGTATCATATTGATGAGTACCTGTTCGATCTGGTCCTTATCTGCCCTGATAACCAGGTCGGCCGGATGTACATCCGTCTTGATCTGGATATTGGACAGGTCTTTCTTTAACAGTACACAAATTTCCTCCAAGAGGACCGCCACGCGAATGTCTGAAATCTCAGGCAGCGGTACCCTGGTCAGGCTCCGGAAATCTTTCACAAACCTGATCAGCCCCTCACTTCTTTTTTTGATAGTGCCCAGGGCAAGGACAAGATCCTCCAGGTCCTCGGCGTCCGAGCCGGAACTGTTCATCCGCTGATGCTGTAATTCCTCACTTACCGTATTGGCCAGCGATGAGATCGGGGTAACAGAATTCATTATTTCGTGCGTAAGAACCCTCACCAGGTTATGCCACGCCTCCATTTCCTTCTCTTCAAGCTCCGACTGGATATTCTGAAGGGAGATCAGTTTATATTCTTCCTCATGCAGGTTCAGCTGAATAGCGTAGACAGCCAGATCAATAATATTGCCGCTGACTTCGGTGCGGACAAGGTCCCTGCCGCCGGTCCGAAGCCTGAGAATGCTTTCGTAGAGGGGAATTGAAACTTGTTTGAGGTCAGTTATATTATCTGCATTCTCCAGGTTTAACAGCCTTCGGGCTGCCATATTCATAATCTGTATTTCCCCCCTGGAATTGTATGTGATCAGTCCGGTCCCGGCATGATGCACTATATTCTTCAGGTATTGAAATTCTTCTTCCCGGGAAGCCTGGGGATCGTTGGCCGCAGATCGCCTGGGCATGTTGATACCTGCAGAGGTAAGGTCAATTTTGTTTCTTACGAATCGCAGGAAAAAAGAAAGCTGTAAGCCAAACAGGATTCCGAAGAACATGCGCATGGCCCATGACCAGGGTGCAACAATGGCTACCGCCAGGAAGAAGGTGGTTGCCAGCAGCCCGATCATCCGGGTATTCAGCTCATGGCGATTATTCCTAAAGTCCATGCTTTTCCAGTCGACGGTACAGGGATGCCCTGGTAAGTCCAAGGTCCTCGGCGGCCTTTGAGATGTTACCGTCATGCATGTCAAGCGCCTTCCTGATCACAGCTTTTTCAACCTCGTCCAGATTCATGTTATCAGGAAGCTTTTCGGAATCCGTGTTGCCCCCGGACTCCTGAAGGAATAAATCGTCTGTCTCCAGCACATCATTGTCTGTCATGATCACGGCCCGTTCAATGCTATGTTGCAATTCCCTGATATTCCCCGGCCAGTGATACGCCCTTAGCGCTTTTTTTGCCTCAGCGCTGATCCTGTGCACGTCTTTCCTGTATTTCCTGGTGTATTGCTCAAGGAAATGTTCCGATAACAGCGTGATGTCATCCCTGCGTTCACGTAACGGGGGCAGTTTGATCTCTACGGTATTGATCCGGTAGAGGAGGTCCTGACGGAAGGTATTCTCCCGCACCATGTCATAGACCGGCATGTTTGTGGCGCATACGAGCCTGATATCGATGGGTATTGGCTTATTTGTCCCGATACGGGTCACCTGCCGGTTCTGGAGAACAGTAAGCAGTTTTGCCTGTAACGACATGGGAAGGTTGCCGATCTCATCCAGGAACAACGTGCCTTCATGCGCAACCTCAAACCGTCCGGCACGATCTTCCCGGGCATCGGTAAACGCTCCTTTCTTATGCCCGAATAATTCACTTTCAAACAGGGTGGTGGTAATTGCTCCCATGTCCACACTCACGAAACTGTTGTCAGCACGTTGGGAGCGCTGATGGATTGCCCGGGCCACGAGCTCCTTTCCAGTACCATTCTCACCCAGGATCAGGACATTCGCATCGGTCCGGGCAACCTTCTCAATGAGCCTGAAAACCTGGTTCATAGCCTCACTGTCCCCTATGATCTCCTTAAAAGGTTGATTTAATTCCTCCTCAAGCTGCTTTTTGGCCTTCTTCAGCCGGTCAACCTCCTTCTGTGACTGGTTGAGCCGCATGGCCGTACCAATGGTTGCCAGGAGTTTCTCATTTTGCCATGGTTTCAGGATAAAGTCAGTAGCCCCCTTTTTAAGGGCCTCCACCGCCATTTCCACATCGCCGTAGGCTGTGATCATGATCACCACAGCATTGGGGTCATGTTCCTTGATCTTTTCCAGCCAGAAAAAACCCTCCTTGCCGCTGGTGGTGTCCTTGCTGAAATTCATGTCCAGCAGGATTACGTCGTACGTGTCGTTGTTAAGAAGGAAGGGGATCTTCTTGGGATTCTTCTCTATGATGATCTGATGCGAATGTTTCTTCAATAATAACTTTGCGGCCAGCAGCACATCCTCGTCATCATCGATCATTAATATTTTACCAAATTCTTTTTCCACGTTGTCTTTTTGTTATCAGACGGATCATGCAGTCAGCCTGTTCCAACTAAAATCGCCATTATTCCCTTAAAATTAATGAATAAAACCGCAATCACCAGCTATTTAAACACCCGCCCATCCCGTGAATCATCCTCTCACTGAAATCGCCATTGTGTAAAAATGACCCTATGGATAAAATTTTTTTTTACTAAGAAAAATTTCATGAAATATGGCCTTATTTTCAATTCAGGCTAATTTTTCTCTTTACACAGGGATTCAACCGGCCGGGAGTTAAGGAAATATTGTATGCATGCAAATCTTTTTTGTTAAAAGTTTGTTATATTAGCGTTGTTGTTATTGGATAATTCAAGTTATCCGAATTATTTTGAGTTTTTGACCTTGAAGTGCCTCCTGACCTGGGGCACTTCTTTTTTTGCCCTGTCCGTATTCCTCGGTTTTTTTGCCCTGTCCGTATTCCTCGGTTTTTTAGGCCAGTCTGTATTCCCCTGAGCTTCGCTAAGAATGTTATATCATTTCAAACTTTCGGGCAGCGCGTACTTCCATACTTCCTGATCCTGAAAAAGCCACATGGACTCAGGTCCCAGCCAGACACTCCTTGCCGCAGCCGGCAACGTAATTTGTTGGGTATACCCTGAATAAATATCCTCTGTATAGAGGGTGCCTGGTTCGTTTTCACGTTGATAATACAGCAAATTATTGCGGAAGTGCAGATAGTTTATTCCCGGTACTTCAATTCTTCGCAGGAAGTTTCCAAGATTGTCGAAAAGATAGATGCCGGAATGGCGATCGGTAAGAAACAGGATATTCTGATACTCATGAAGTCCGTTGAAATCCGAATCATCCGGATCAAGTACCTGGGGCAGCGGGACCCGGATCGTTATCTGTTCAAGCTGAGGATCGGTTTTAAGCAGCGAAAAGTCGACCATGTCCACCACCCATAGCTGGTTGTTCAATGCAGGTGCCACGATTCCCGCGTATGAGGTAAACGGGGTAAGCCGGTAGCGGCTGGTTTCAGTCAGGAAACGGTCCAGGATAACGTATTCCTGCAAATCTTCATAAAAGAGAAAAGGCCGAAGGCCGTTATTTACATCCAGGAGGGTAAGTTGTGCCTTTTTAACCGGGGAGTAACGCAAAGGGTCCTGCTGATTTTCCGGATCATAACGCACGATGTCTCCATTGGAAGCGGCAAGGTAGATTCTTCCGGCATTGTCGCCTCTGACAAATTCCCAGTCGGGCATGGACATGTGTTTCTGCTGGCTAAACGCTGTGATAGCTGTCAGTAAAAGTCCGAGGACGGTAACGCTAACCTTCATAGGTTTTAAGCTCAATGGTATCACCGTCAAATACGGCAAAAGTATTCTGGGTCACCCATTCGCCCAGGTTGATATACCGGCTGGAGGAATTGATCTCCACATCAAGGGGGAGGTGCCGGTGGCCGAAAACATAAAAATCAAAATGTTCCTCTTCTTCGATGGACCGGCAATACTGCAGCAGGTATTCCTTGTCGCCCCGAAAGCTGTTTTCCTTCTTTTGTTCATTGCTGATGCGGCTGTGCTTCGACCAGAAACGGGCCAATCCGATTCCGGCGTTCGGGTGAATCCGGGCAAACAGCCATTGACACAGCTTATTACGGAATATCCGTTTAAGAAACTTATAACTGTAATCCCCGGGGCCCAGTCCGTCCCCATGTCCGAGAAGTAATCGTTTACCAGGGGTTGTCAGGCAAACCAGGTCACGATAGATGGTCACATTTAGTTCTTTTTTGAAATAATCGAACATCCACATGTCATGGTTACCGGTAAAAAAGTAAACCGGTATCCCCGCATCCGTAAATTCTGCAATTTTACCCTGTATCCTGGTAAACCCTTTAGGCACGGCATGCCTGTATTCAAACCAGAAGTCAAAAATATCTCCCATGAGGAAAATAGAATGTGCCTGCGGTCGAATTTCATCCATCCAGCGCAGGATGCGAAGTTCCCGCTCCCGGCTTGATTCTTCTGAGGGGGCACCCAGGTGAAAATCTGAGGCAAAGAATATTTTTTTGCCATCCAGCGATTCAACATGCAGGTCTTCTCTTTTCATTGGCGGCTAAAATAAAAAAAGATCAGGCAGTTCACCGCCTGATCTTAAAGATACTTTCAAAGGAGCAATTATTTTCCGGGCAGGTCATTACGTTCCTCGAGGGCCTCCGTGCCTCCTTCAGGGGCAGAGGAACGTTCAATATTATTGCTGGGAACATCCTTTTTCTCCTTATCATTCTTCTTCCCGTTTTCTTCCCCTGAGCCTTTACCGTTTTCCTCCGCCGACTCTTTGGCACTGTTCTTTTCCTTGGTGCCGTTGGCATTAGTGAAGGCTTCGTAGGTAGTCTGACCTTCAAAAGGTCGCTTACCAATAAGGCGTTCCAGGTCAGACTGGAATATGATCTCTTTCTCCAGCAGTTCACGTGCGATTGTTTCAAGCTCATCACGTCGTTTGAGCAGGAGGTTTTTCGTACGCTGATATGCCTGGTCCACCAGTTTCCTTACTTCCTCGTCAATGGTCTCGGCCGTGGTTTCGGAATAGGGTTTGGTGAAATTGTAATCAGACTGCTTTGAATCGTAAAAGGAGATATTACCCACCTTCGGATTCATACCGTAAACCGACACAATACTGTAAGCCATTTTCGTAATTCGCTCAAGATCACTCAGAGCGCCGGTGGATATCTTATTGAAAATAATCTCTTCCGCTGCCCGTCCGCCGAGTGCCATACACATTTGATCCATCAGTTGTTCAGTCTGATAGAGGAATTGCTCCTTGGGCAGGTATTGTGCATAACCCAGCGCAGCCACGCCCCGGGGAACGATGCTCACCTTCACCAATGGATCGGCATGCTCGAGGAACCAGCCAGCTACGGCGTGTCCTGCTTCATGGTACGCAACAATCTTTTTCTCGTTAGGCGAAATGATCTTGTTCTTTTTCTCAAGTCCCCCGATAACCCGGTCGATGGCATCGTGGAAATCCTGCATGTCCACTGCTTCCTTATCGCGACGGGCGGCGATCAGGGCCGCTTCGTTACATACGTTGGCAATCTCTGCCCCGGCAAAACCAGGTGTCTGGGCTGCCAGTTTCTTTGGATCCACATCCTTGGCCAGCTTGAGCGGCTTGAGGTGTACTTTAAAGATGGCTTCACGTCCTACGATGTCTGGCTTGTCAATGCTGATCTGGCGGTCAAACCTGCCCGGGCGCATCAACGCACTGTCCAGTACATCCGGCCGGTTTGTGGCAGCAAGAATGATCACACCCGAGTCGGTGGAAAATCCATCCATCTCAACCAGCAGTGAATTCAGTGTATTCTCGCGTTCGTCGTTGGAGCCGGGCATCTGACCCCTGCCCCTGGAGCGGCCAATCGCGTCGATCTCATCGATGAAAACGATGCACGGGGCCTTTTCCTTCGCCTGCTTGAACAGGTCACGTACCCTTGCCGCACCCACACCGACAAACATTTCAACAAAATCCGATCCGGAGAGTGTGAAGAAAGGTACTCCGGCTTCACCGGCAACCGCCTTGGCCAGGAGTGTTTTTCCCGTACCCGGTGAACCGACCAGCAAAGCGCCTTTAGGAATTTTACCACCAAGTTTCGTGAATTTGGAAGGGTTCTTCAGGAAATCAACAATCTCCTTGACCTCTTCCTTTGCCTCATCAAGTCCGGCTACATTATCAAAAGTTATCTTGACCTTGTTTTCTGCATCAAAGAGGGCTGCTCTCGATTTGCCAATATTGAATATCTGTCCTCCCGGACCGCCACCACCGGTCATACGGCGCATCAGGAACCAGAAGCCAAATAAAATGAACAGCAGGATACCCCACTGCCAGAAAATACTCATGAAGTCTGATTTGTCTACCGGCTTGTAATCAATCTGCTTGTCAGGCGGTAATTCAGCCTGCAGTTCCTTCCACTCCCGGGTAAAGGTTTCCACCGAAGCGATGTTCACCTTAAAATGCGGACCGCTTTCACCGCCCAGCGGTGAGCTCGATCGCAGATCGCTGTATTTATCCTTATTAAGGGCTTCGTCGGTGAGCGTAGCCTCCACGTAATTCTGGTTCCTTATCAATCTCACTTCCTTGATATCACCATCCTTCACCATTTCCTTCAACTTGCTCATATAAATGACCTCGTTGGAAGGATAATTCTGGAGATAAGTAACCCCAAAAATTGTAGCGATGAGAATGACGATCACCCATACCTGGTAATTAGGTTTGGGCGGCTTGGTAGGCATCATTTTCTTCTTCTTATCTGGCATCTCGATTTTTCTAAATTAATTAACCTCTATTGTAACGAATTTTACTGACATATGTTCCGATTATGCTACGTCCTCAATCCGCGTAATTTCTGCGTCTCCCCACAAATTCTCCAGCGCAAAGAAATCCCGTCGTTCGGGCTTGAAGATGTGCGCGACAACGTCCACGTAATCAAGTAACATCCATTCCTTATTTTGGGTGCCTTCCCGGTGCCAGGGGTTTTGAGCGAGGGTTTTGGAAACTTCTTTGTCCACCGAATCTGCAATGGCATCAAGCTGTGTATCAGAATTTCCTGAACAGATGACGAAAAAATCCGCGACAGCATTTTTAACTGTCCTCAGGTCCATAACGATGATATTTGAAGCTTTTTTCTCCTTCATCCCCTTCACCACAACTTCACTTAACTTTTCCGAAGGGGCCAAATTTTTATTTACATCCATTCAGTATCTTTGATTTCCTAAACAAAACTACAAAAACTAATGTATAAAAATCTTGCCAATACATTATTTGTAGGTAAAAACCTGATTTTCATGACATCTTGTCACTCTACCAACCAGGAGGCCTACGATATGATCGGCAAAGAGCAGGTTCCTGACGGCACCATCATTATCACTGACCACCAGACGGCAGGTCGCGGACAGATGGGTAACAAGTGGGAGGCAAATCCCGGTCTTAACCTCACTTTTTCTGTCATTCTTCAACCCCGCTTCCTGGAAGCCTCACGTCAGTTTCTGTTAAACATGGCCGTTTCACTGGCCATCACTGACTGGCTGCGTCCCTGGTCGGAGGAATTCCGGATCAAATGGCCGAACGACATTTTTCACCGGGACCATAAACTGGGAGGTATTCTGATTCAGAACCTGCTTCGCGGGTCCCAAATCGCTCACAGTATCATCGGTATAGGCCTGAATATCAATCAGCAAGTATTTGAATCGCCCCGGGCTACCTCGTTAACGGAGATCACCGGCGAAACGTTCGACCTGGCCATTCTTGCCGATTCGCTCGGGGTTCACCTGGAGCAGCGTTACCTGCAGCTCAGGGGCGGCGGCAACGGACTCAGGGATGAATACCTGGCCCGTCTTTACCGTTTTGGCGAGGAACACCTCTACCACGACAAAACATACTTCAAAGGGAGTATTGTGGATGTGGATCCTTCCGGCAACCTGATCATGAAAACAGCTTCCGGTCGGCGGACTTTCCGCTTCAAGGAGGTCTCCTTTGTTATCTGACCATTCATCAAAAATACTCTGTGGTTCTCTCGCAGTCTTTGTATCATTGATCCAATCACTCTACCATACCTTTTACTATGAAAAGAACTATTACTATTCTGTGCTTTGTGATGCTGTTTGTATTTGCCGGGCAGGCACAACAGCTTGACATGGACCTGATGAAGGGAATAACGGTCCGAAGTATCGGTCCGGCCGGAATGAGCGGCCGTGTGACCGCCATTGATGCCGTACATGAACAACCTGAAATAATTTATGCAGGGACTGCCTCGGGCGGACTCTGGAAGTCTGAAAACGGCGGTATCCACTGGGTTCCTGTTTTTGACAGTGTCAAAACCCTTTCGGTGGGAGCCGTGGCCATTGACCAGAGCAATCCGGATGTGGTCTGGGTTGGTACCGGGGAAGGTAACCCGCGAAACAGCCTCAACGGGGGATTCGGGGTCTACCGGACACTGAACGGCGGGCGTACCTGGCAGCTGATGGGACTTGAGCAGACCCGTAACATCCATCGGATCATTGTTCACCCCAATGACCCGAATACGGTATACGTCGGGGCGATCGGGTCGCCGTGGGGCGAACATCCTGAACGCGGGGTATTCAAAACCACTGACGGGGGAAAGACCTGGAACAAGGTATTGTACATCAATGAGAAAACGGGTGTGGCCGACATGGTCATGGATCCATCCAATCCGAACAAATTATTTGTGGGAATGTGGGAGCACCTCAGAAAACCATGGACGTTCACCTCGGGCGGACCGGGATCCGGACTGTATATGACCGAGGATGGTTTTGAATCCTACAAAAAACTTAGCCCGGACGATGGTTTGCCCAAAGGAGACCTTGGCCGGATCGGACTCGCCATATCACGGAGTAACCCGAAGCGGATCTATGCCCTGATCGAATCGAAAAAGAATGCCTTGTACCGTTCCGACGACGGAGGTTACAGCTGGAGAATGATCAATGACAAATCAGAGATAGGAAACCGTCCCTTTTATTATTCTGAGATTTATGTGGATCCTGAAAACGACAACAGGCTCTATTCACTCTTCTCCTACGTCAACGTCAGCGAGGACGGGGGCAGATCCTTTGAGCAGCTCATGGATGCCTATGGTACTTCCCGTGGCGTACATCCTGACCATCACGCCTGGTGGATACACCCGGAAAACCCTGACTATATGATCGAAGGTAATGACGGCGGTCTCAACATCACCTATGACCGCGGAAAGACCTGGCGGTTTGTGGAAAATCTTCCGTTGGCGCAGTTTTATCATATCAGTGTGGATAACGAATACCCCTACAATGTGTATGGGGGAATGCAGGATAATGGTTCGTGGGGCGGACCAGCCTACGTCTGGAAATCACAGGGGATCCGGAACTCCTACTGGCAGGAACTTGCTTTTGGTGACGGATTTGATGTGGTCCCGGACCCCGATGATGCCAGGTATGGATATGCCATGTCTCAGGAAGGGTTTGTGGTTCGCTATGACCGGGAGACCGGCCATAACCGGATTGTCCGGCCGACACACCCTGTCGCAGATACCATTCTCCGCTTTAACTGGAATTCGGCCATCGCCCAGGACCCCTTCGATAACGGCACCATATATTTCGGCAGCCAGTTTGTCCACAAGAGTACAAACAAGGGCCATACCTGGGAGATCATATCGCCCGACCTGACTACCAATGACCCTGAGAAGCAGAAGCAGCACCTGAGCGGCGGACTTACCATGGACGCAACAGGTGCGGAAAACAATACGACCATTGTGGCGATAGAACCGAGCCCGCTGAAAAAAGACCTTATCTGGGCGGGATCTGACGACGGTCTCGTACACCTGACCCGCGATGGAGGAGAAAACTGGTCAAGGGTTTCGATACCCGGTATGCCGGCAGCTTCATGGGTGAATCAGATTCGCGCCTCGTCACACCGGGAAGGTGAGGCTTTCGTCGTGGTAAATAACTACCGCAACTTTGATTTTAAACCGTACCTCTTCCACACGACAGATTACGGAAAGACCTGGGAATCGTTGGTGAGCCAGGACCAGGTATGGTCTTATGCCCTTTCTTTTGTGCAGGACCTTGTCGAGCCCAATCTGATGTTCCTGGGTACTGACGGCGGTCTCTATGTAAGTGTGAACGGCGGCCGGCAGTGGACTCACTGGACAAAAGATTATCCGAATGTATCCACCATGGACCTTGCGATTCATCCCCGGGAGCATGACCTGGTGATCGGTACCTTCGGACGGGCTGCCTATGTAATGGATGATATACGGCCGCTTCGAAAGATTGCTGCAGAAGGGACGTCTCTCATGGACCGGTCCCTGGTGCTTTTTGAACCCCCGGTAGCTTATCAGACCCTGAACCAGCAGCCATCGGGGACCCGCTTCGGCGCTGATGCGATATTCAATGGAGAAAACCGTCCTTCCGGTGCGATGATTACCTATTACCTGAAGGTACCGGAAAAGAAAAAGGAGGAGCCGGCGAAGGAAGAGAAAAAGAAGAAAAAGAAAGAATCGAAAGATTCCGGTGAGGCTGTCGCCGCAGACTCAACTGTGACTGACTCCCCGATGGATTCGGTGGTCCTTGAGATTTTCAGGGAGAATGGCGAGCAAATCCGTACCCTGAAGTGGAAAGCACCCGAAGAGGGGGGAATAAAGCGTACGTACTGGTATATGAACGAAAAGGGCGCTGACCGTCCCAGCCGCAACGAGCCACGGGGAAACCGGGGTGAGCCTGGCGGGGTAACCGTCATGCCAGGCACGTACAAGCTGCGGATGACCTGGGGTGAACATACCGACAGTTCCATGGTGGAAGTGAAGTTCGATCCGCGTGTGAATATGCCGTCACAGGTTCTTCAGGCACAGTACGAAATGAGTAAAAGGCTTGAAGATGACCAGGCACTTGCAGCCGAGGCCATGAAACGCCTGCGTCATTCATTGGCAGTGGCGGATGATTATTCGAAGCGGATGAGTGACCTTGATAAGGAGAAATTCAAGGAGGAGATCAAACTCGCCAAAGCGACGAAAGACTCCATATCGGACATCATGGATTTTATCGTTGGCCAGGAAAGTGACCAGCAGGGTATCGTTTCATTCCTTGAGGTTCCTGTGACAAGCCGTCTTGGCACCGCTGGCTATTACATAGGCAGTTCACTGCAGGCCCCAGGGCCTACCGAAGAGCGCCTGGTACAGCAGGCCGAGGAAGCGTTGCAGGAGGCTCTGAAAATGGTCAATGAGTTTTATGAGACGGAATGGCCGGCATTCCGGGAAAAGGTTTCCGGGCTTGACCTGTTAAAATTCAAGGATTACGAGCCACTTGAAATGGATTAGGGACAACATTTTCAATACCAGGGCCACCGGATTTATTTCGGTGGCTTTTTTTATTGGTCTGCATCTGGTTTTGTATTATTAGAGCGGGGAGATTAACTTCGTTCCGATGAATCTGAATCCGATGAAAAGTGCGTTAATCTGGATACTGACCCTCGCCCCCCTGTGGGGCTTCAGTCAGGAAATCACCGAACTTGGCCGGTTCCCGCTGGATGGGGTCAGCAAATTCCGTGTGGGAGTTATACTTGAAGAAAAGAAAAAGCCTGAATCCACCATACTGGGACCATTCGGCAGTGTTTACGTAGAGGATGACGGCAGCTGGAAAGACTACCTGCACAACATACTGGCTACTGATCTCCGGTTCATTGCGGACCGGAAAGGCACACTTTACCTGACAGGACTCAATGACAAGGGAGAACTGGAAATCAGGGAAAGCTCTGACCGGGGTGAAACCTGGCAACTCTCCGGAAAACTCATACCGAAAAGAGAGGTGGCATTTTATACGGTCCATTCTGACCGGAAGACCGGAGATCTTCATGTCCTGTATGCGACGCAGGAAGGAGAGGGAGAAAGCTGCAAGGCATCCGTTTGGTTAATTACTTCCGGGAATGCAGGCCGTAAATGGAGTGACCCCTTGTTGCTGAATGAGAAACTGGCCAGCTGTGAACGGATCATGGCCTCGATGACTTCCTTCAGGGATGGAAAACGATGGGCAATCTGGACGGATGACAATAAGTTTGTGGTAGACCGGTCCTACGATGGAGACCGATGGTTACGCACAGATATTTCGGTGCTTGCAGACTACCAGGGAGGAATGGAATTTGGTGTGCCCAATATGATTATCGATAACAGCCAGAGCCAGATGGGCGGTATGATCTATTTATCGGGAGTGACCGCCGGGGATTCTTCTACGGTTGCCTGGGTGAGGAAGTCCGGGAATGTCGGAGATTCCTGGACCGGAAATGTACCGCTGGATCCGGAATATGCCGGCAATCAATATTACCCGGCACTGGCGGTTGACCATGAGGTGGGAGCATTGTATGCCACGTGGCTTGCGGAATCAGATGGGAACCTGGAAGCCTGGTTTGGTTATTCGCTGGATGCCGGACAGACGTTCAAAAGAACAAAACTCTCTGAATGGTCGAAGCCGGCACTTGCCATGGAGGCGTATTCGATGCCGATTGATGTGGCAGCCTACCAGGGAAGGATCCTGGTCACCTGGCTGGAGGTGAGGGATGGTGACCTGGTTCAAAAAGCTGCTGAATTCACTCAGAATGACCTTTTTAATCTGCCCGGGAAGAAAAAATAATCAATTGACCGTTATCAGGGGAGACGGAACTTCCTTGAGGAAATCATGGATCTCCCTGAGCCATTCATTCTCATACTGATCAAGAAATTTTCCATGCCCTGCTTCAGGGAAAGTGACCAGTCGTTTTTTTCCTGCGAGGTGACTGTAAATGGCATCCGTTTCATGCCGCGTGACCCGGGGGTCCTGTTCTCCGTAGAACAAAAGGGTCGGGATGGTTACCCTGCGTGCATACTCTGACGGGTTGTGATCAAACCCCCAGTATCCGTTTTGAATTCCACCCCAGAAAACCAGCAGACCGGCCATGGGATATTCCGGGAGGTTCATGGTCCGAAACCGGTTGACAGTAGCTTCATACAATGTGCCAAACGGGCATTCCAGAATTATTGCATCGGGCCGCACGGTTTGTTCACTGGCACAATGCAGAATGGCCGCAGCCCCCATGGAAGTGCCGAACAACACCAGGGGCCCTTCGTATTTTTTCCGAAGGTAGTCATGGACGAGTTTCACTTCCTGTTTTTCATGATACCCGATGGAGGTCGATGATCCTGACGATCCGCCACTTCCCCTGAAATCAACCAGGACCGTCCGGTAACCCAGCCGTCGAAAGCGCTGTGCCTGCTCAAGCATGGAAGTGCGGTTGGCGAAGTATCCGTGAAACATGGCCACCGTGCCTTTGTTGATTTCTCCGTTTATTTCCCATAAAGCCACCGAATCCTCCCCGGCAGTCAGCCAGGTGGATTCGAAATCGACCTCCGGGACTGTATAGTTTTCCGGACGTGGCAGGGAGACGCCGGTAAACAGGACATTGATTTTCTGCCAGACCGATAACTCTTCCGGTGGCGGGGTCCGGGTATCCCGGGAGGTGAAATGGGTGAAATTCCAGGCATGAAGAAAGGCCACCAGGTTCATGAGCAAAAAGACCATAAAGAAGGCAAGTGCCAGTTTCCTGATTATTTTGGTGCGGCGGGGTCCAGACAGTGCTTTCATAGTTATCGTCCAAAAATATAAGAAATATTCATACCTTGCAGACTCGGCAAACCCGCAGGTATACCCGCATCTGATTGG
>CAZLZD010000047.1:0-17012 GCA_964563925.1 uncultured Roseivirgaceae bacterium
TTCTTCCCTTAGTGTATGAAGGATGCGTGCACACCCCAAAAGGCTGGCGGTATGTACATCATGCCCGCAGGCGTGCATGATGCCTTCATTTTTTGATTTGTAGGGAACGTTATTCTGTTCGGTGATTGGAAGTGCATCCATATCGGCCCGCAGTGCGATCGTTTTACTTTCCGGATTTTTGCCTTTTATCAGGGCACTAACCCCGGTCCCCGCGATGTTTTCGGAGGGCTCCAAACCGATGGACCTGAGTTCGGCCGCCACATACTTAGCCGTTTCGTATTCCTTATACGAAAGTTCCGGGTGCATATGCAGGTGCCGTCGCAGCGCAACGACGTCCTGAAAGAATGTACCGGCAAGTCTCTTTATTTTGTCAGTCACCTTCTTCCGGGTCTATGGGTATCCGTTCCGGGATGATGATCGCATTGGGGAATTCTTCCCGAACAATTGTAATACTTTTCTGCGCTTCCAGCCGGGTGAAATAGGCCCCGACCCTGACTTTGAAGTTAGGTTCATCATACGACAATCGGGCATCTTCATCCGGGAGCATGGAAATCACTTTACCACGGATTTTACGGGCATTTTCCCGGTCAGTACCTGAGTAGACCTGGATAGTAAATCCGTCAATCGCATTTACATTCTTCCTGAAATCGTCGGTTTTATCCAGTACATCATTTATACGGTATGTTACATCCGCAGAGGGGATCACCGCAGGATCCGCCTGATTATTGTCGACCGGATCGGTATTGAGTGTATCCTCGGGCATAACATAATCGGGTCTTACTTTCGCGAGATCTTCGGTATACATTTCCTTATCTGCCGATCGTACACTCTGGGACACCTGGCAAGCACTTATCCCCATCACTACAGACACTATATAGATGGTTTTTATCATATCAGCTTTCCACAAGTACACATTTATTATTATTGATGTCTTCTTCCACGGTCTTGAACTTGACATCTTTCTTTACACTGCCATCCTGGTATTGCACCGTGACCCGGTCATTCCTTCCAAACGTTTTGTCGGACTTGATTGGCATTGTTTTTTCTGCCGGCGGCCGGTTTGCGGCTGCCGGAGGCGCATCTCCTCCGCTGAGCAGGGAGCGGCTGGCATCTTTCTGCTCTTTGAGTTGCTGCCGCCGTTCACGAGCCATGCGTGCTTCCTGGACCTGGTCCGGATCCTGAACCGGGAGGTCTGCCTTCAACAGGAATGAAATGGTATCTTCGTTTACCTTGGCAATGAATCGCTTGAACAGCTCGAATCCTTCAAATTTGTAGATCAGTAACGGGTCCTTTTGTTCGTATACCGCATTCTGTACACTTTGCTTCAGGTCATCCATTTCACGGAGATGGTCTTTCCAGAGCTGGTCAATGATACCAAGGGTTATCATCTTTTCCATAGCCCGGATAAGTTCCGCGTTCTTGGTTTCCACGCATTTCTTCAGATTCGCCGCCACCCCGATTTGTTTCTTTCCATCGGAAAAAGGCACGAGAATGTTTTCCACCGTAGCCCCGCGGGTCTCTTCAATATTCTTAATTACCGGGTATGCCTTTTCAGCGATCGACAAGTTCTTCCGCTTGTAATGGGCATAGGCGGTATTGTAAAGTTCTTCGGTCAGCTTTTCCGCTGATATCGACGAGAAGTCTTCCTGGCTGATCTCAAAATCCAGGGCCAGGACACCCAGCACAGTAAGCTTGAAACTGTCGTAATTATCAGCGCCCTGGGTATTCAGAACGATATCCTCACAGGTATCGTAAAGCATATTCATGATATCGAGCTGCAGTCGTTCTCCAAACAGGGCATTACGCCGGCGTTTGTAGATCACCTCCCGCTGGGAATTCATCACATCATCATATTCCAGCAGCCTCTTGCGGATGCCGAAGTTATTTTCCTCCACTTTTTTCTGTGCTCTTTCAATGGATTTGGTCACCATGGAGTGAGAGATCACCTCTCCTTCCTGTAACCCAAGGCGGTCCATTACCTTGGCGATCCGTTCCGGCATGAACATACGCATCAGGTTATCTTCGAGAGAGACAAAAAACTGTGATGACCCGGGGTCCCCCTGCCGGCCTGAACGTCCGCGGAGCTGCCGGTCTACCCGACGCGATTCATGGCGTTCCGTACCAATGATGGCAAGTCCGCCTGCCTGTTTGGATTCCGGGGACAGCTTGATGTCCGTACCACGGCCTGCCATGTTAGTTGCAATGGTCACAGTGCCTGATTTACCGGCTTCCGCCACGACTTCCGCTTCACGCTGATGTTGTTTGGCATTCAGCACCTGGTGCTTGATCTTTCGCATATTCAGCATCCGGCTCAGCAGCTCAGAAATTTCGACGGAAGTGGTACCCACCAATACGGGTCTTCCTTCACTGGTCAGGGAGACAATCTCTTCCACCACCGCATTGAATTTTTCCCGGACGGTTTTGTATACCATATCCTGTCTGTCATCCCGGGCAATAGGACGGTTGGTGGGAATGACCACCACGTCGAGTTCGTAGATTTCCCAGAATTCACCCGCTTCTGTTTCCGCTGTACCCGTCATACCTGCCAGTTTGTGGTACATCCTGAAATAATTCTGCAGGGTAATGGTGGCGTAGGTCTGGGTGGCATCCTCCACTTTTACATTCTCCTTTGCCTCAATAGCCTGGTGCAGACCATCGCTGTAGCGGCGTCCTTCCATCACCCGTCCGGTCTGTTCGTCTACGATCTTCACCTTACCGTCAACCAGGATATACTCGGTATCCTTCTCGAACAAGGTATATGCCTTCAGTAACTGATTGACGGTATGAATACGCTGTGATTTTTCGGAGTAATCCCGTATGAGTTCATCCTTTTTCTCCAGTTTTTCCTCGTCGGAGAGTTCCTCGGATTTCTCCAGGTCGGCGACTTCCGTACCAATATCGGGCATGATGAAGAAATTGGGATCCTCTCCGGTGCCCGTAATCAGGTCAATACCTTTTTCAGTGAGATCGATACTGTTCTGTTTTTCATCAATGGTAAAGTACAGGGGCTCGTCGGCCTCCGGCATCATTTTCTGATTATCCTGCAGATAGAAATTTTCTGTTTTCTGGAGAATTTGCCGAATCCCGGTTTCACTCAGGTATTTGATCAGCGGCTTGTGTTTGGGAAGTCCCCGGTACACGCGGAAAAGGGCCAGGCCTCCGTCTTTCTCGTTGCCTTCGGCGATCAGCTTTTTGGCCTCGGTCAGGAATTGCTGGACCACCTTTTTCTGTGCATCCACCAGGCGACCGATTCGGGGTTTCAGGTCATAGTATTCGTGCTCATCTCCTTTCGGTACCGGTCCGGAAATAATCAGTGGTGTCCTCGCTTCGTCAATAAGTACCGAATCAACCTCATCGACCATGGCGTAGTGGTGCTTTCGCTGTACCAGGTCATCGGTTTCCCTGGCCATGTTGTCACGGAGGTAGTCAAAACCGAATTCATTGTTGGTCCCATAGGTTATATCCGCTTTGTAGGCATTTCTGCGTGCGTCAGAGTTGGGCTGGTGTTTGTCAATACAATCAACCCGAAGCCCGTGGAATTCAAAAATAGGGGCCATCCACTCACTGTCCCGTTTGGCCAGGTAATCGTTGACCGTTACAATATGCACGCCGCGTTTGGCGAGGGCATTCAGGAAGGCAGGCAGGGTCGCCACCAGGGTCTTACCCTCACCGGTAGCCATCTCGGCGATCTTTCCCTCATGAAGGACAATCCCTCCGATCAGCTGGACATCGTAATGCAGCATTTCCCAGGTGGTTTTGTTCCCCGCGGCCGACCAGGTGTTGGACCATCGGGCCTTATCCTCATGCAGGGTCACATGTTCTTTTTCCGCGGCAAATTTTTTATCCGCCATGCTGGCGGTCACTTCAAGGTACTCATTCTCCTTAAAGCGGCGTGCGGTTTCCTTAACTACCGCAAAAGCCTGCGGAAGGACCTGCCGGAGTACTTTCTCCAGTTCCTTATTCCGGTCTTCCTCTATCCGGTCGATCTCGGAAAAAATATCTTCTTTTTCCTGGATGTCGAGGTCCGGGTTATCGGCCACTTTCTGGTGCAATGAATCCAGTTTCTGGTCGATCTCTTTCAGAAAATCATCGATCGTCGCCTGGATCGTACGGGTCTTCTCCCGAAGTTCATCATGGCTGAGGTCACTCAGGGTGGCATATTCCTTGTTGATCTCTTCCACCATGGGCATCACTTTTTTGATGTCCTTCTCCGACTTCGTCCCGAATATTTTTGCTATAAATTTTAACATGATTTATTCCTTCCTACCTGCAGAAAATAAAATTACAGGTAAATTTTGTAATATTTTATTAATGTGCCAACTCCATCGAACCGGTAAAAACTTCCAGGGCCGGTCCTGTAAGACATACATGAGTAAACGTACCCGACGAATCGCCCTGAAATGACACTTCCAGGTCCCCGCCCCTGGTGCGAACGGCTACCGGGGAGGCCATACCTTTCTGTGATGAAGCAATGGCGGCCGCGGTCACTCCCGTACCACAGGAAAGGGTCTCATTTTCCACCCCGCGTTCGTACGTCCGTACCCTGATTCCTTCCCCCTCGAGCTCGACAAAATTGATATTCACCCCTTTTTCCTGAAAGGTTTGGTTATAACGAATTTCCCGGCCTCTTCCATATACATCCACCTCATCGATTGCCTGTACAAAGCGGATCAAATGTGGTGATCCCGTATCAACAAACATACCATCGTCCATTTGCCTGACATTTTGTACGTTATTCATGCCAAGGCGGACACGCTGACCGGACAATAGTTCCGCTTCATGCGGACCGTCATAGGCGAGGAATCGGCATTTTCCGGATACCAGTCCCAGTTTTTCAGCAAAACGAACCGCACAACGGCTGCCGTTACCACACAGGCTCTGACTGCCGTCAGGGTTATAGAAAACCATTTCAAAATCAAATTCGTCCGAATTGCGGATGAGGATCAGTCCGTCACTCCCAATCCCGAATTTCCGGTCGCAGAGTAACTTCACTGTTTCCAGATCACGGGGAAAGGCTTCATCCCGATCATCGATAAGGATAAAATCGTTGCCGGTTGCCTGGTATTTGAAAAATTGAATCGACATAAAAAAACCCCGTGACATCTGTCACAGGGTTCAAAACTACTTATTTCTGTTGACTTTATTCTACTTCTTCGTAGTCTACATATTCCCCGCCTTTGAACTTGCCGGAAGACTTTTTCTCCTTATCAGGGATATAATCAATATGAACGTTTCCGTCCGGTCTTTCCGGGCCGGTATACCGTTGTTGAGTGTACCCCCGTGTCTTCGCCGAAGCCTGGCTACCGCCCAGAAGACGGAAAACATACCCCATGACTTTCATGAAGATGAACGAGAGGATAAATACGATTAATATGAACTTTATCAAAACTGTTATTTCTTGATTCTCTTACCTATAAACTTATTTACTCAGGTATAGGTTTCGTTCTCCATAGATTTTCAGGAAATAATCATCCATTAGGTCATCTATAAAGTAGATGGCTTCCCCGGTGGATTTCATTTCCGGACCAAGTTCCTTGTTTACATTGGGGAATTTATGAAATGAAAATACAGGTTCCTTGATGGCATACCCTTTTTTCTTGGGATTAAATTTGAAATCCTTCAATTTCTTCTCTCCAAGCATGACCTTCACCGCGTAGTTTACATAAGGTTCGTCATACGCTTTGCATATGAAGGGCACCGTACGGCTGGCCCGCGGGTTGGCTTCTATGATATACACTTTGTCATCCTTGACGGCAAACTGGATATTTATCAGTCCGACCGTATTCAATGCAAGGGCAATCTTTTTCGTATAGTCTTCGATCTGCCTGACCACAAGGTCACCCAGGTTGTACGGGGGAAGCACCGCATAGGAATCTCCGGAATGTATACCTGCCGGCTCAATGTGCTGCATAATTCCTATGATGTACACATCTTCACCGTCACAAATCGCATCTGCCTCGCATTCAATCGCACCATCAAGGAAGTGATCAAGCAGTACTTTGTTGCCAGGTATCTTTTTGAGAATATCCACTATGTGCGATTCCAGCTCCTTCTCATTGATCACGATTTTCATGCTTTGTCCGCCCAGTACATACGAAGGCCTCACCAGCAACGGGAACCCGATATCCTTGGATAATTCGATGGCGGTCTCAGCGTCTTCGGCCACTCCGAACTCCGGATAAGGAATGTTATTGTCCTTCAGCAGGGTTGAAAAACTCCCCCGGTCTTCTGCGAGGTCGAGCGACTGGAAATTCGTTCCGAGGATTTTAACCCCGTATTTCTCGAGCTTTTCAGCCAGTTTCAGGGCTGTCTGCCCACCCAGCTGAACGATCACGCCCTTGGGCTGTTCGTGCTCGATAATATCAAAAATATGTTCCCAGAAAACCGGTTCGAAATAGAGCTTGTCGGCCACATCAAAATCGGTGGAAACGGTTTCCGGATTACAGTTGATCATGATGGTTTCATAACCGCATTCTTTAGCGGCCAGGATTCCATGCACGCATGAGTAGTCAAATTCAATTCCCTGACCTATCCGGTTAGGCCCTGAACCGAGTACGATAACTTTTTCACGATCGGTTTTTATCGATTCATTCTCCTCGTCAAATGTGGAATAATAATAAGGAGTCTGGGCTTCAAATTCTGCGGCACAGGTATCCACCAGTTTGTAGACCCGCTTGATCCCTAACTCTTTCCGTTTTTTATGAACCTCACTTTCCCAGCATTTCATAAGGTGGCCAAGCTGCCTGTCGGCGTAACCCTTGACCTTCGCCTCTTTCAGTAATTCTTTGGGAATTGAATTGATATCATACTGGGCGATTTTCTTTTCCAGGGCAACCAGTTCTTCAATTTCCTGCAGGAACCACGGATCTATTTTGGTCAGGTTCTGTATGGTCTTGAAGGGGATACCCAGTTTAAACGCATCGTAAATATGGAAGAGCCGGTTCCAGCTGGGGCGTTCAAGGCTTTCCAGGATCTCCGCCTGCTTGGTAAGCTCTTTTCCGTCGGCACCAAGTCCGTTCCGGTTGATTTCCAGGGACTGGCAGGCTTTCTGTAAGGCTTCCTGGAAGTTTCGTCCGATCCCCATGACCTCTCCCACTGATTTCATGGAAAGCCCGAGGTGACGATCCGACCCGACGAATTTGTCAAAATTCCAGCGCGGGATCTTGACAATCACATAATCAATGGCCGGTTCAAAGAATGCAGAGGTTGTGCCGGTGATGGCATTTTTAAGTTCATCCAGGTTGTAACCGATGGCAAGCTTCGCAGCGATCTTTGCGATCGGGTACCCGGTAGCCTTCGAAGCCAGGGCCGAAGAACGGGAAACGCGCGGGTTGATCTCAATTCCGATGATGTCGTCGTTTTCGGGGTTGACGGCAAACTGTACGTTACAGCCACCGGCAAACTGACCGATGGAATTCATCATCCGGATGGCCAGGTCCCGCATATGCTGATACACCGTATCGGGAAGGGTCATGGCCGGAGCCACCGTTATGGAATCACCCGTATGCACGCCCATCGGATCAAAATTCTCGATCGAACAAATAATTATCACATTTCCCAGGTTGTCGCGGAGGAGTTCAAGTTCATATTCCTTCCATCCCAGGATACTTTGTTCGACCAGTACCTCATGAATAGGTGAGGTATGAAGGCCGTTGGTCAGGGCTTTTTCAAATTCATCGGGGTTGTCGACAAATCCTCCGCCGGAACCCCCGAGTGTGTAGGACGGACGGATAACCAACGGAAACCCGATTTCCTGGGCGATTTCCTTTCCCTGGAGAAAGGAGGTTGCCGTTTCCCCCTTGCAGACACCTACACCGATTTCCTGCATTTTGAGACGGAATTTCTCCCGGTTCTCCGTGGTTTCAATGGCGTCTATGTCCACACCAATGATCCGTACGCCAAAATGCTCCCAAATCCCGGCCTTGTCACAATCAATGGCCAGGTTAAGAGCCGTTTGTCCGCCCATGGTAGGCAGTACCGCATCAATATTGTGGTTTTGCAGGATCTCCTTGATTGACGCTTTTGTCAATGGCTTCAGATAAATATGATCGGCGGTGACCTTGTCGGTCATGATCGTTGCCGGATTTGAATTAATCAGGATGACTTCAATTCCTTCTTCCCGGAGCGAACGTGCCGCCTGGGATCCTGAATAATCAAATTCACAGGCTTGCCCGATAATGATTGGACCGCTTCCTATGATAAGAACACTTCGTATACTTCTGTCTCTTGGCATTTGTAGTGGTTATGAGAATTATTGGAGAATATGAGAATAGTTGGTGGATTTTCGTGTTCGCACAAATTGCCACAAAGTTACTTGAAAATGCCGGTATTAAAAGGAGTTAAAAAACAAAGTTCATTAAAAGATGTAAATAGACCTTTACATCTTTGCTTATGGATCGGAAAACGTCCAGGGGGAATACCTGGAAAGGCGCGGACCCGGACCGGGAATCTGGCCGGACGGGCAGCGGATGATGGGCTCAGATCAGTCCCCTTGCCTTCAGTTCGAGGTACTTATTGATCGTGTTAACGGTCAGGTTTTCGGGGGCGGTGAGGATGGTGTGGATGCCATGCTGTCTTAGCTCCCTGACGATCTGAAGCTTTTCAAAGGTCAGTTTTTCCGCAATAGCCTTGTCATAGATCGCCCTGGTTTTTTCCGGCGTCGCATCCAGCAGTTCCTTCATCTGTGTATTCTCAAAAAAGATGACCACCAGGAGATGGGATTTGGCCATGCGCTTAAGGTAGGGTAACTGGCGCTGGAGTCCGGACAGGGTTTCAAAATTCGTAAAAAGCAGTAACAGGCTTCGCTGGTGGAGCTTTCGGGAAAGGGTGGCATACAAGCGGGAATAGTCGGCTTCACGAAAGGCGGTCTTTTCCTTGTACAGTGCTTCCATGATGTGGTACATCTGCTTGTTGCGTTTGCTGGCGGGTAGAATACTGTTTACCTTATCCTGGAAGGTGAGCAGTCCCGCTTTGTCGTCTTTCCGGATGGCGATGTTGGAAATCACCAGGCTGGCATTGATGGCATAATCCAGCAGTGTCATTCCCTCAAAAGGCATTTGCATGACCCTGCTTTTGTCGATCAGCGAATACACCTGTTGAGACTTTTCATCCTGGTAATTATTCACCATCAGCTGGTTGGTCCGGGCCGTCGCCTTCCAGTTGATCGTACGGAAATCATCGCCGGGCACATACTCCTTGATCTGTTCGAATTCCATGTTATGACCGATACGGCGAATTTTTTTGACACCTTGTTCGACCAGGTTGTTTGAGATGGCCATCAGCTCATATTTGCGCATCTGGATGTAGGAAGGATAAACCGGCACCATCCGCTCTGCATTGCCGCGGAAACGGCGGCGAACCAGGTTAAGCAGTGAGTGGGCAAACACATTAATTTGCCCGAAGGAATATTCTCCCCGTTTGACCGGGCGCAGCTGATAGGAAAGGACCCGGTTTTCCCCGGCGGGTATATCCACGCGGAATTCGATGTCCCGGCGCTGAAACTGGTGCGGAATCTCATCCATAATACGTACCTGTATTCCGATCCGGTACGTATTCTCCAGGTAAAGCCTGATCTCATTATCATCCCCGTTAGACAGTTTTTCCGGGGTGAACCGCCGCGCAAGGATACCTTTTTTCGTACCGAAAAGCAGGACAATGTCGGCTACCAGGAATGCACAGAGGACGATGAAAAGAAATTTAGCCAGCGCGAGGACGGGTGGGAAAAAATAGCCGAAAACGAACAGGACGATGACCAGTATCAGAAACCGGAAAAATTGGCTGGTGAGATATAGTGCCCGGATGAATTTCATTATCTGGGAACTTCTACCCGGTCAATGGCGAGTTTGATTACTTCATCGGGACTGAATCCTTCCATTTCCTTTTCGGGGGACAGGATTATCCGGTGTCTCATAACCGGAATGGCCATGGCTTTCACGTCTTCGGGGGTCACAAAATCGCGGCCCTGGATGGCGGCAAAGGCTTTTGAGGTCCGGAGAATGGCCAGTGAGGCCCTCGGCGATGCCCCAAGGTATATGTCAGGCATATTCCGGGTTTCATTCACAATGGCTGCGATATATTCCAGCAACTCCTTCTCGACGTGAATCTGATGGATGAGGTCACGGTATTTCTTAAGGTCTTCCGGAGTCAGAACCGGCTCGACTTCCTCAAGCGGCAGGGATTCCTTGCGGTCCTGGTGTCCCTGGAGAATGATAACCTCTTCTTCTTTGGAAGGGTAATTCACCGAGATTTTAAACAGGAAACGGTCAAGCTGGGCTTCAGGCAGGCGATAGGTACCTTCCTGTTCAATGGGGTTCTGGGTGGCCATCACGAAATACGGATATTCCATTGCATAGGTATGTCCGTCAATAGTAATCTGACGTTCCTCCATAACCTCAAACAGGGCTGCCTGGGTTTTGGCCGGTGCCCGGTTGATCTCATCGATGAGGACAAGCTGTGAGAATATAGGGCCCTTTTTAAAATCAAACGAGCCGCTTTTCTGATTGAATACCGAGGTACCCAGGACATCCGAAGGCATGAGGTCCGGGGTAAACTGGATCCTGGAAAACTGTGAATGAATAATCCTGGCCAGCAACTTGGCACTGAGCGTTTTGGCCACACCGGGTACTCCTTCAATCAGGATGTGTCCGTCAGAGAGAATGGCGGTAATGAAGAGGTCGACCATTTGTTTCTGGCCCACGATCACCCGGCCGATCTGCTCGCGGATACTATCTACGCTTTCTTTAAGGGGGGTGAGGTCCACCCGGTTTTTAAATTCCTCTTGGTTTTCTGTCTGCTCCATAGTTATATACTAAAATTTTCAATACGGGTATTTAGTTGCTGTAAATCGGTTTCGGTCACGGTTGATTTTCTCCTGATCTCAAACATGCTGACGAAGAGGGCTTCGACTTCCTCTTCAGGGTGACCGGATTTTGCGGCCACTGTTTTATACAAATTCCTGCCCTGGAGATGTTCGGGAAGGAAATAGGTACGACGAAGGGTCTCAAGAAAATAGCTGATCCGCTTCTCAGCGATACTCTTATGATCTTTTTGCTGGAAGTATAAATTGCTCACGGTGTGCACAAAATCCAGTGTGGAGTTGCGCAACGGCGTAATCACCGGGATAATCCGCTGTTTCCGTTTCGCTTCAAAGATCATAAAGAGGATGAGTCCGGCCAGTATCAGGTAATAAGCCCACGTCAGTGCTTCTTCGGAAAGTACATACCGGAGCGGAGTTTGTGACTGCATGCGGCCGACCTGGTAATATTCGGTCCAGTGCAGTTGTTCCGCAGGCAAAAACGAGAGGAGCTTGCCGGCCAGTTCGTAATTATTTTCCTGCAGCAGGAACAGATTACTGAATATAAGGGGGGTGGAATTCAGGTAAATGTTTCCCTGTCCGAAAGGTGCCCGGATAAAGACGGGATTCTCCGCATCATTCATCGCCAGGACCTGTATGTTGACCGAGTCCGGGACATCAAACTGTGAGTAGACATTGTCTGAGGGAAACTCATAGTGTGAACCGTCGGCAAACATCCCGCTCATGGCCAGCCGTACGCTGTCAAAATCAGATTCATTCTCATGAAAGAACGGGGCATCGATCTGGTAATCCGACATCTCGATTCCCAGTGTGTCCATCAGGTCGGAATGCATGTAATCGGCACTGATGAATATATTTTTACCTTCAGATGCCTCGTTAAGCAGCGTTTCAATGTCTTCCTCGCCGGGGTAAAAATTTTGACAGAGAATGAACAGGTTCTGGTAGGTTGAATCTTCCAGTTCATACAGGGTCAGGGCCGACTTCTCAACCGATTCAAACAGGTCGGGCAGCGACTCCGAAAGGACATAGGTGCCAAAGGGGTTCGTATCATTTGAGTAAAGGGTAACCCTCCAGTCAAAGGGCTTTTTCCCGAAAAACTGGTAAAGGACGAAAGTCAGCAGCATGGCGGCCAGGATAAGGATATATTTCAGCTCTCCTTTTTTCATTGGCTGCGCTTCATATCGTGGAACAAAGCGCCGACACGCTCGTAGTGGGATTCGGTCACATTGAACTCCCCGTACCAGGCATAATCAAAGTAGTAGCTTATCCGGTCAAAACGTTCCCTGACCGGGGGGGTGCCGATCTCGAAGCTGTATTCGTGATTGGTCTTGTAGGGTTCCCACTGGATGTATTCCCGGTCACTGAGCAATTTCAGCGTCTGGAGGTAGCGCAACCTGATAGCCAGCCTCCAGTTGCGGTTGGAAGCAGCTTCCTGGATTAAGGACTCAAAGTCCAGTTCGTGAATATTCTCAGCAAGGACTTCGGAACGTATGTCGTTACCCTCTCCACCGGTTGCAATCTTCCCGCTTCGTATCATTACGATCCGGTAGATCGCGAAACCGACAACTGCCAGTGCCATCGCGTAGATCAGTATCCGGAAGAAATCGTCCAGGTATCCGCCGCGCTGGCCTCCGAACAAATAATTGAGGATCCGTTTTACATAATCCCAGAACCGGTCCCAAAGTGATTCTCCGGGTGCCGCTTCGTCGAGATACTGGAAATCATCATCGTCCCTGAATTCTTCCAGGCGTGACGGGTCGGGATACCGGTATTCCGGAACCACTTCCGCCGGGGTGGCAGGTGCAGACAGGCTGTCCTGCCGGGCAGACAGCGGTGCTGCCCATCCGGTTATGAGTACAAGGGTTAAAACAATATGTTTAATAATGTTCTTCATTATCCTGGTCTGTTTCGACTGCCCCGAAGGATTCGAGCCGGTCCATCAGACCCCGTGCTTCTTTTTTCTCGGCAAGATTGAAATACTGGAATGCAACACCGAGCAGCGGAATCGCATAGAGCAGGTAATTGGCGAGCAGGTAGACAGCCAGGGATATGTAATTGATCACCATGAACATGGTACCCGGCTCTTCGAGCACTGACGCGGAAGTGTTATGAAGGGTGTACACAATGATGTTTGCATACATGGGAATGACAAAGGCGGTCGATATCGTGCTCTGAATCAGCGAGGTGACAAATATGATCCCCACCGTGCTCCAGAGGTTGTCCTTGATCAGGAAGGAGGCCCGCTGGAAGGCATTCGACATACCTTTGCCTTCATAAACCTGCACGAATATGACCATCATAAAGTAGGCCGTGGCAAACAGTGCGAGGATCATGAAGCCAAAAAAGGTGAACACCGAGAAAACAGGATGGATCATGGTTATCAGGCCCATGAACATGAGGAGAATGAAATAAGCAACGAATATGATGACCCCAAACACCAGCAGGGTCAGGAGAAGAGGCCACATATTCCGTTTCACACGGTTCCAGACATCAATTACCTCGATCTGATTGGATTTGCGCCGATCATAGAGCACCATGTATTCATACACGGTGGAGACCAGCACCACACTCCCGATAAATACTGCAGCAACACCACCCAGCAGGGAAAGGATGGAAATGACACTAAACGGGTTTTGTTCAACCATTGCCCCTTGTGTCATCCGGACAGATTGCATGATCGTCTGGTTGAGGAACTGGGTGAGCAATACACTCCCTACCAGGATAAACGGCCCCGCGATGAACAGCATGGATTTGCCAAAAGGCTTGCTGTTATACCGAATAAACTCGATTACCGCATTCAGTTTTCGGCCGAAGGGGCGTGTCGCATGGAGATCGAAGTAACTACTCATTTCTGTGCAGGATTATAGGATAAATAACAAAATAATAGAGTATGAAACCGGCCGATATCAAAATCACAGAAGCTTTAATGCTCCAGTGCATCATGGTATAGCGGGTGAAAAAAGATTCGATAAAGCCGGCAATAATAAAAACGGGGATCAGTCCGATAATGATTTTAAGCCCTTTTTTGGCACCTCGTTTAAATGACTCGAGGCGGCTGTAGGTACCGGGAAAAAGCAGGCTGTTCCCCATGACAAAGCCGGCGCCACCGGCAATCACAATGGCTGAGAGTTCGAGGGTGCCATGCAGCATGACGATCAGAAGGGAGCTGTAAAGGAGTCCCTTCTGGGCCAGGAAGGCAAAGAAGGTGCCCACCATGACCCCGTTCCGGAACAATGTAAATCCTGTGCCTACCGAGGCCATGATACCCATGACGAATACCACAAAGGAAACCTGTATATTATTAAATGTGATGGCAAAGAACATGTCGGTTTCGGAATCGCGTCCGTATACGGCCAGGGGGTTTCCGTCCTCAATATTCTCCAGGGTCATATTCACATACCCGTCCCCGAGAATAAGGCGGGCAAATTCTGCGTCATTGGCCACAGATACCCATCCGATGGCTATTGAAACCAGGAAAATGATGAGGGCGTAGGCCATGGGCTTTTGCACCTCGTACATGAGGTGAGGCACTTCATATTTCCAGAATTTCCAGAACCGTGACCGGTCCTCCCGTTTGTTCCGGTAAATTTCGGTATGCACCCGGGAAGCAAGGCTGTTGAGGTACGCCGTGGTCTCACTTTTTGGGAACTGGGTCCGGGAGAACGAAAGGTCATCGGTGATCTGGATATACAACTCCGCAAGAAGGTCTGGTTTCGGGGCAGCCCCTTTTTCAAGTAACTGCTCAAACTCCTGCCACTTCTTTGCCTGCTGCCTCACAAATGCCGCTTCCCTCATAAACCCTTACTGATTTTGCGCGTAGGACTCCACTTCAGACCAAACCCTGAAAACATTTTTGTAGCAAATTTTTTCTATATCCTCATAGGTGTACCCGCGCCGGAGCAATTCGGCGATCAGGTTCGGGAACATGGATACATCCTTCAGGCCTTCCGGCAGCGAATCACCCACCCCGTCAAAATCGGAACCAAACCCCACGTGATCAATACCTGCCAGGGATACGACGTGGTCGATATGGTCGGCTACTTTGTCGATATCCGTCCAGAATCCTTCCTCTTCCATATATTTTTGGGCCCAGGCTGCGGTTGCGGAATCTGACATGTCCGTATTATTCTCCTCCAGATACGCATTCATTTGTTGCCTCACCTCCTGGGAATGTTCATCGAGAAATGTGGAACCAAAATTAATCTGGATCACCCCGCCGTTCTCCCCGAGGCGTTTTATCATGTCGTCCGACATATTCCGTTCAAAGCCCGGCGTAAAATGGCGGCACGACGAATGGGATGCAATAACCGGAACCTGGGTCAGCTCCATGACCTGGTAGAAAGTGCTGTCAGATATATGGGACACATCGACCATGATGCCGGTCTGGTTCATTGCCTGAACCACTTCGCGGCCAAACGGACTCAATCCGTTCCAGGTACGGGTTGTGTCGTAGGAGCTGTCACAAATCTGATTGTCCTTGGAATGGGTCAGGGTGATGTACCGGATGCCCCGGCCATGAAAATAGGCCACATTGGCAAGGTCATCTTCCACCGGCGCGCCATTCTCCATGCCCATGGGAAGGGAGATCTTGCCCGCGGCAAAGTTTTTTCTGACTTCTTCGGGCGAACCGGCCAGGGCAAATTTATCGGGATGGACCCGGGCAATGCCTTCCACCATATCGATCAGCGAGTCGGCCAGCGCTTTGGCCCTTCCATCCTGGTACTCTGCCGGGATGTATATCGACATGAAAGGAGCGTCGAGTCCGCCCTTCCTGGCCCGTTCAAAATCAAAATCCCCGTCGTTGGAAAGGATAATATCGACGTCACGTTCAGCGATGAAGTCCTTATTTTTCAGCTGATAGGGAAGATCCACATGGCCGTCAGTGATGATATAGGCATGGGCCAGGCTATCGGCCACCGGGAGGAAGTCGGCACGCTCTTTTTCCTGGCCGGCCGTAGCGGAATCCGGTTCATCCGTTGCGGCAGGCTGACAGGAAAAAGCAAGTAACAAAAAAAGGACAGCGTATTTATTCATGAATAACGGGGATGGTAAGAAAAAATATGTTCGCTATAATAGCAGTGACATGGGTTACATTCAACATTTTTTCAAAATAAAATTATCTTTAACCTCTTGAAAACATTTTTCAACCACCGGTGATAATCCCAGATGGATGCGTCACGCACGGTGAAGGAAACCGGACAAGCGGAAATTTTTATGCAAACAGTTGACATCAGCACTACCCAGAACGTGGGGATACAATTTGAACTTGCCGGGATCGGCGACCGGATCCTGGCGGCAATCATTGACGGGGTCATTCTCATTGGATACATGATCGGGGCGGCCTACCTGGCCAACCGGTTGGATGCCGACAGCATCTGGGTGGTGATCAGCATCGGGCTGGTGCCTTTCTTCTATCACCTGGTCTGTGAAGTTTTCTTCGACGGCCAGAGTATCGGGAAAAAACAAATGAAGATCAGGGTGGTGAAGCTGGACGGCAGCCCGCCTACCCTGGGTTCCTACGTGTTGCGGTGGATATTGCGGATTATAGAAGTAAATTTTCTGATGGGTGCCCCGGCGGTCCTTTCCATTGCCCTGACTAAGGAAGGACAGCGCATTGGTGACCTGGCAGCGGGTACCACGGTGGTGAAGACCTCTGCCGGGCTGCAGGCTACTTCCCATTCGATTGTACGCCAGATGGAGGAGGAATACGAGCCGGTATTTCCCCAGGTTGTCAGCCTCAATGCCAATGACATTCAATTAATCGAACAAGCGCTGGGGGCTTATCGGGAGAATGCGGTGAGTAAGCCTGTCGTTGCCGTGACCGAAAAGGTAAAGGACCACCTGAAAATTGATTCGGACCTGCCCCCGGTCAAATTGTTGTATACCCTGCTTAAGGATTACAATTACCTCACTTCACGCTGATGAGTGACCTTCCTGTGTTTACCCGCAGTCAGCTTGCCCTGCGCAACGGGCAGGACCGTCCTGAAGTCTGGGTGGCTTTCCGTGGCGACATATACGATGTGACCAAAAGCCGGATGTGGCGGGATGGCAGGCATTACGAACACTGGGCCGGGCAGGATCTGACAGGAGAATTTGCCGACGCGCCCCATACCGAATACGTGTTTGATAAGTTCAAGCGGGTGGGGAGGTTGGATGGGAAAGACTGAGACTAAGACTAGGACTAGGACTAGGACTAGGA
>CAZLZD010000047.1:17112-33328 GCA_964563925.1 uncultured Roseivirgaceae bacterium
GGAGGTTGGATGGGAAAGACTGAGACTAAGACTAGGACTAGGACTAGGACTAGGAGCGTCTCTCTTGAAGCCTGCCTGCCGGAGCTTTAGCATAGGTTGGGGGGATTGTGCGTCATCCCCGTCACGATGGCAGGGTGGGTGGAGCATCTCCGAACGGACGTCATCCAGGGTGGGTGGTTCTCCGAACGGACGTCATCCCCGTTACGATGGCAGAGACCGGTCACCGCAGGTGTAATAACCCGTCAATCGCTGGATTTAATTCCGGGCGGTGAGTATGTTTATCTTTTCAATCACACACCTATGAAACACCTGATACTTATTCTCCTGGTCCTCACCGTTACCGGAACCAGTGCCCAGATCCAAAATGCGCCTGACCGAAGCGAGGGCGAAGGCCCGTGGCCACAGCTCATTATCCGGGGTGTAACCCTGATCAACGGGAACGGTGCCCCGCCGCTTGGGCCCGTGGATATCGTGGTGGAGAATGACCGGATCACCGAAGTACGGGTTGTCGGGTACCCGGGGGTGGAAATTGATGCTGCCAGGAGGCCGGAGCTCCGCCAGGGCGGCAAGGAGCTTGATGCCGAAGGAATGTACCTCCTGCCGGGTTTCATTGACATGCATGGTCACATCGGCGGAACCGCACAGGGTACGCCGGCAGAATATGTGTTCAAGCTCTGGATGGCACACGGGATTACCACGATCAGGGACCCGTCGGCCGGGAACGGACTCAAATGGGTCCTGGAACATAAAAGGAAGAGCGAAAATAATTCGATTACCGCACCGAGAATTCTTGCTTACACGTCATTCGGACAGGGTAGTGCAGGAGGCATAAATACCCCGGAAGAAGCCCGAGAATGGGTGCGAAACAATGCGGAGGAAGGGGCCGACGGGATTAAGTTCTTTGGCGCCGCCCCGGACATTATGACCGCAGCCCTGGAGGAAAACAGGAAACTCGGTCTTCGATCGGCCTGTCACCATGCCCAGTTATCGGTGGCCCGCTGGAATGTGCTTCATTCGGCGCGCGCTGGACTCACTTCCATGGAACACTGGTATGGTTTGCCGGAGGCCTTATTTGAAGACCGTACGGTGCAGGATTATCCGCTGGATTACAACTATAACAATGAGCAGCACCGGTTTGGAGAAGCGGGCAGACTGTGGAAACAGGCTGCGGCTCCTTATTCTCCGAAATGGAATGCCGTAATGGACGAACTCATTGCGCTGGATTTTACCCTTGATCCGACTTTCAACATTTACGAAGCCAGCCGGGACCTGATGCGGGCACGACGGGCTGAATGGCACGATATATATACCCTTCCCAGCCTCTGGAAATATTATCAGCCCAGTAAGGTATCGCACGGGTCCTACTGGCATTACTGGGGGACCGAGGAAGAGATTGACTGGAAGAATAACTACCGCCTCTGGATGACCTTTATCAACGAATACAAAAACCGCGGCGGCCGGGTGACTGCCGGCTCGGATTCCGGTTTTATATTCCAGTTGTACGGGTTTGCCTATATCCGCGAACTTGAACTGCTTCGGGAGGCGGGCTTTCACCCGCTGGAGGTGATCAGGTCCGCCACCCTCAATGGCGCCGAGGCCCTCGGGATGGAGAAGGACCTGGGCACGGTGGAACCTGGTAAGCTGGCTGATTTTGTGATCGTAGAAGAAAACCCGCTGCAAAACTTCAAGGTGTTGTATGGCACCGGGGCCATAAAGCTCACCGAAGATAATGAGGTCGTACGGGTGGGAGGAGTCCGTTATACGATCAAAGACGGGATTATTTACGATGCCCCGCAGTTGCTTGAAGATGTCCGGCAGATGGTGGAGCAGGTAAAGGAGGAAACCGGGGAAGAGATCAGGCAGCCCGGGATGGATTAATTCACTGTAATCGTCTACCTTCGTAAACCATGAAGCTTATAGCAGACAGCGGAAGTTCTAAAACGGAGTGGAGGATCATTGACAGTTCCCGTCAGATTCATCAGGCGAAGACCATGGGGCTCAATCCGTTCCATGTTTCCGATGAGGGAATTACCGGCGAGCTTGAACAAATTCTCGTGCCGGCTCTTCAGGAAAAAGGGTTCTCGGCCAACGATATTTCAGAAATTTATTTCTATGGATCCGGGTGCGTACCCGGTCCTCCTTCCGAACGGCTGAAGCGTTGTCTCGAACATGTTTTTCCGCATGCACTGGCCGAGGTATTCGACGATTTACTGGCGGTGGCCCGGGGGCTTTGCGGAAGGGAAGAAGGGGTGGTTGCCATCCTTGGTACCGGTTCCAACAGCGGATTCTATGACGGGGAGAAGATTTCCTACAAGGTGCGGGCACTTGGTTATATCCTGGGGGATGAGGGCAGTGGCGCCTGGATTGGCAAGACCCTGCTGGCCATGTATTTGCGTGAGGAGTTATCACCAGGCGTCCGGGAGCACCTGGAAAACCGGTTTAATACCGGGGAAATTCTTGATAAGGTATACCGTGCCCCCCAGGCAAATAAGTACCTTGCCGGGTATTCACGTTTTGTCTTTCAGCATATCAGGCAGCCTGAGTTGTACAAACTTGTTTATGAGGGGTTTCGTCTGTTCCTGGAGCATAACATTCTCAAATATCCAAAATCAACTACCATTCATTTCAGCGGATCTGTTGCATTCTACTATGCCAATGTACTGCGCCAGGCGGCCGCTGATCTCTCTGTGCGGGTAGGGCATATTGTGGAAGGACCCATTGCCGGACTTGCGCTATATCACAAACAATCAATCAAAACATCATGAGCAGTGTAACCGAATCATCGTCTTTTTATGACGACCTTGAACAAATGCCGACCAGGGAATTACTGGAGAATATCAACCGGGAAGACAAGACCGTTCCTATGGCAGTGGAAAAGGAAATCCCAAAGATCGAAGCGCTGGTTGACGTGGTTGCAAAAAAGATGGAAGACGGTGGCCGCCTCTTCTACATAGGCGCCGGGACCAGCGGAAGGCTGGGCATTGTGGATGCCTCCGAGATCCCGCCTACCTATGGCCTTCCGCACGGGCGCGTAATCGGAATAATGGCCGGAGGGGATGCAGCCATCAGAAAATCGGTCGAATATGCTGAAGATGACGAAAACCAGGCCTGGAAAGACCTGCAGGAATTTTCCATCACAGATCAGGATGTTGTCATCGGAATTGCTGCATCAGGACGCACGCCTTATGTGATCGGAGGGGTTAAGGATGCCCGGGCAGCCGGGCTGGTCACGGGATGCATTACGTGCAATCCGGGCTCTAAGCTGGCCGAGGCGGCCGAATACCCGGTGGAGGTTGTGGTAGGTCCCGAATTTGTGACCGGGAGCACCCGTATGAAATCGGGCACGGCCCAGAAGCTGGTTCTGAATATGGTTTCCACCACCGTCATGATCCGGCTTGGACGGGTGAAAGGCAATAAGATGGTGGATATGCAATTAAGTAATAATAAATTGCGCGATCGGGGAACAAGAATGGTGATGGAAGCATTACAGATAAAGGCGGAAGAAGCCCGGGAGCTCCTGGAAAAACACGGCTCCGTACGGGCTGCCGTTGATTTTTTCAGAAAGAATGCATGAAATAGAACCATATTACCGCTGGCTCCAGTATTATAATCCCGCCGATGACGATCTCTCGCCATTTTTCGGCAAACAGTATAATCATGATCTCTACAGCGAGACCATTTACGGGTATTACATAGACCCGGCCTGGGATTTTATGGGCTCGGAGACCCTGTACATCAAACTGCTTTATACTGATTACCATGCCGGGTATACCGTTATTGAATTCATCGGAGAATGGAACGACGCCATCAATAATGATATCATGCACCTGAAACGGAACATTGTTGAGCACATGACCCACAAAGGGATCAACAAATTTATCCTGATCGGGGAGAATATCCTTAATTTCCATGGATCAGATGACTGTTATTACGAGGAATGGTTTGAGGAGGTGGAAGACGGGTGGATTGCAGCTGTTAATTTCCCCGAGTGGGTGCGGCAGGAACAAATGCTGTACAACATAGACGCCTATATCAATATGGGCGGTACGCTGGAGATTGATAACTGGCGTACGATGAGCCCCTCGCAGTTCTATTCCAGCGTGGACAGTATGATTCAGCGGCGGATAGGAGCCTGATCCTCTTTGCTTACCATCGCATGGCCGGATATCAGGTATGATTTACCAGAGCGCACCTCCTGGCATACGTAACGCGTTCGTTTGAGCTTGCCTTTTCGAAAACTTCGGGTGTGGAGCCTGAAAACCTCTCCTTCGGCCAGTTCCTTAAGCATAGGAAGACTGTCCGCGTCATAGGCCCGCAGGGCTTCCATCAGGGCCGGATCGGCACAAGAGCTTGCAGCCGGATTACGCAGGTAGCGGGTCAGCCGTTCCAGCAACTCCCCGGGAAATACAGATGGGGTCATTACAGGATAGGTGATATCCCGGAAACAGCGCTTCCATTGCATTCCGTGCGGCTTTACCCGCCGACCATGTGTTCTGAAAGTAAGTAAGTGCGCCACCTCATGCAGGTAGGTGATGAGGAAGGCATAGGGGTTGAGGTCATTATTGACCGAGATGTAGTGCCGGCCGGTGGAGGGAACGTACCGGTAGTCACCTAATTTAGAACGCCGTGGATTCTTAATCCGGAGAACGAAGTTGTTTCGCTCCCACAGATCAATACAGTAATCCACGGCGTTCGCTGGCAAATGTGTCTGCAATGCAGCTACGACACTTGCGCGGTTCATTTATCCTTCAGTTGACTCATCAACTTCTTCTGCTACATCTTCGGCAGCTTCTTCCGTAGCATCCGCTGCATCTTCCGCAGCACCTTCTACTTCTTCCGCAGCACCTTCCACAGCTTCTTCGGTTTCAGCAGCTGCATTTTCCACCGCTTCTTCGGTATCGGCAGCAGCTTCTTCAACCGCATCAGAAGTCGCGTCAACAGCTTCTTCAGTCTCTACTGCGGCAGTGTCAGCCGTTTCATTGCCTGACGTTCCGCAAGATATTGCCATCATAGACAAAGCTACGAGGCTTACATAAAATAGACGTTTCATAATCAAATACGTGTTTGGTTGATAAAAAATTAAAAGATCAAAAATAGAAACAGGCTCCAGTTTCCTGAAGCCTGTTCCGATGAATGGTCGTATTTCGGGGTTACATTCCGTTATCAACCGAATCAGCTGCGTCTTCTGCAGCCTCTTCCATCTCTTCAGCAGCCTCATCAGCCGCATCTTCCACCTCGTCAGCAGTTTCTTCAATTGCCTCGCCGGCTTCTTCCATTTGCTCTTCTGCATTTTCAGCAGCAGAATCAGAAGAAGTACCGCAAGAAAGAATGGCAAAGCTGAACGCCAGTGCTATGATAAATGTGAATACTTTTTTCATTTTTAAATTGGTTAATAAGAAATTATGGTGCGAATATATGAACATTATTATATACCAATCAATGGATATTATTTTTTACGGAAAAATAATCGCACCGGTACTCCGTCAAAACCGAAGTGCTTTCTCATTTTATTCTCCAGGTAACGCTCATAGGGCGCCTTGATGTATTGGGGAAGGTTACAAAAAAAGGCAAATGTAGGAACCTGGGAGGGTATTTGGGTGATGTACTTAATCTTGATGTACTTTCCCTTGATGGCCGGTGGCGGGTTTCTCTCGATTTCCGGCAGCATCGTCTCGTTCAGCTTGCTGGTGGCAATCTTCTTCTCCTTATTCTCATACACTGATATGGCCATCTCAATCGCCTGAAATATGCGCTGCTTCTTCATCACCGAGGTGAAAATAAGAGGAATCCAGTCCATGGTCCCGAGTTTCTCATGGATTGACTTCTTAAAGGTATCGGCGGTCTTACTGTCTTTCTCGATCAGGTCCCATTTATTGACCATGATCATAATCCCCTTGTTGTACTTGTTGGCCAGGGAGATAATATTCATATCCTGCGCTTCAAGTCCTCGTTCCGCATCAAGGATGATGATACATACGTCGCTGTCCTGCAATGCCTGTATGGCCCGGAGGACGGAGTAAAATTCTATATCTTCCTTTACTTTGGATTTTTTTCGTATTCCCGCCGTGTCGGTTAGGATAAAGTCTTTGCCGTAGAGTTTGTAGCGTGTGTGAATGGCATCCCGGGTGGTTCCCGCCTCATCGGTCACAATGGAGCGCTCCTTTCCCAGCAGGGCGTTCAGAAAGGAAGACTTTCCGACGTTGGGCCTGCCGAGGATCGCCAGCTTTGGAATACCTGCTTCGGGATCCTCCTTGCCCTGGTCAAAGTGGGAGACCACCGCATCCAGGAGTTCGCCGGTACCACTGCCGTTTGCAGCGCTTACCGGGTAAACCTCCCCCATTCCCAGGGCGTAGAACTCGGCCGCCATGTGCATACGCTCCGTGGTATCCGCCTTATTGGCCACCACAAAGATAGGTTTCTCGGAGGCACGCAGCACTTTAGCAAAATCCTTGTCCAGGTCGGTAAGCCCGGCGTAGCTGTCCACCATAAACAGGATCACCGTGCACTCGTCAATGGCCAGCTGTACCTGGTGGCGGATCTGGCTTTCGAATTTGTCTTCGGATCCCGTCACGTACCCGCCCGTATCGATGACCGTGAAGTGCTTGCCCGTCCATTCGCCATAGCCGTAATGGCGGTCACGTGTCACCCCCGGTTCATCATCCATGATGGCCTTCCGTTTTTCGATCAGGCGGTTGAAGAGGGTGGACTTGCCGACATTCGGTCGTCCTACAATTGCTACGATATTTGCCACGGGCTCAGAATTTTGGGCAAAGATAAAAGTTATTTGGCAACTGTCCCGATTTGCGTGCATTTGCTCTATCTTTATTCTCCAAGCCATGCCTCGCCCTTCCCTCGATATCCCTGAAAGTCTGGCGGAATGCTACCGGACAGCCACTGTCCTGAAGATCGACCTGTCCGACATGAACTTCATTTTATTTTCTGACCACCACCGCGGAACGGGTGACGGGGCAGACGATTTCCGGTTTGCTTCGGCCACCTATGCCAAGGCCCTGGATCATTATTTCGCGCAAGAGGCCACCCTGGTACTCCTCGGGGACGTGGAAGAGTTCTGGGAGAATAAGCCGGAGGCGGTAATGATGCGGTACCGGGAAATCGTCGAACAGGAGAGGCAGTTTGACCTTGCAGCGCGCTACCTGCGCATTTACGGTAATCATGACAGCGACTGGTCAAATCACTCATTTACCCGCAAATTCCTGGAGACGGAGCGGCCCGTTCTGGAATCGGTAAAGATCGTCCTGCAGGACGGGCCGGGTACGCTGGGATACATTTATCTTGTTCACGGCCACCAGGGGTCCTTTTTTTCGGATACCCTGGCACGGGTCAGCAAACTTTTTGTGCGGTATGTCTGGCGGCATTTTCAGCGCATATTCAACAAGCCCCTGGATACGGCGGCCACCAGCACCCGCATGCGCAACCGGCATGACCGTTTTTATTACAACTGGGCGCGCCATCATAAGGACCCGCTGGTCGTAATTACAGGCCACAGCCATGAACCGGTTTTTAACGGGCTGACCTACGCCGACCGCCTGGACCTGGAGCACGGCGAACTCACCCGCAGAGAAGATGAGGGAACGCTCCGGGAGGGTGAGCAGGATCGGCTGAAGGAGGTGCGACGGCGGATTGCCGCCCTGAAGAAACACAATGCCACGCACCTTAACCCGGAAGGCTACGCGATACCCTGCTATTACAATACAGGGTGTTGTTCGTTTGCGGATGGTGAGATTACGGGTATCGAGTTGATGGACGGTGAGATCAGGCTTATTAAATGGACCGTATCCGGTGAGCGAAGGGTAATGGAAAAGGAGGGTCTCCGCCGGGTGATGTCTTTACGCCGGGAAGAGCCCTGATAGTTTACCGGTAACCGAAACCTTTCAGCCTGGCTGACTTTTTACGCCAGTTGTCGGCCACTTTCACAAACGTTTCAAGGTATACCTGTTTGCCGAAAAACTTTTCGAGTTGTTCCCGGGCCTGTATACCGGTCTTTTTCAGTGCTTCGCCGTTTTTCCCGATCAGGATTCCTTTCTGGCTTCTGCGCTCCACATAGATTACCGCACGCATGCGTATGATCTCTTCGTCTTCCTTAAATTCCTCGATCTCCACCTCGGTGCTGTAGGGGACTTCTTTTTTATAATTCCGGAAAATGGATTCCCTGACCATCTCGGCTGCAAAAAAACGCTCGGGCTTATCGGTCAGCTGGTCCTTGGGGAAGTACGGCGGATGCTCGGGCAGGAAGCGCAGAATCTCCTGGAATACCCCTTCGATATTCAGCCCTTCCAGGGCGGAGACCATCACCCAGGCATCGGCGTTTATCTTTTCTTTCCAGGCGGTAAGCTTATCCTCGGCCTGGGTTCCTTTTGCCTGGTCGATCTTGTTCAGGACAAGGATAAGCGGGGAATTGATCCGGTCCAGGTTTTCGGCGAGCTTGTCGTCATAGGTATCGTAAATATCGGTGACGAGCAATACCACATCCGCATCTTCCAGTGAGGTATTCACGAAATGCATCATCGCGGCCTGCAATTCGTATTCAGGCTTTATGATACCCGGTGTGTCG
This sequence comes from uncultured Roseivirgaceae bacterium, assembly GCA_964563925.1. GTDB lineage: Bacteria > Bacteroidota > Bacteroidia > Cytophagales > Cyclobacteriaceae > JAUILA01. The sequence goes on from CAZLZD010000047.1 coordinate 25,685, forward strand.
CTGTAAACGATCTGGAAATCATCTCCGCTCAGGATGCCCATTATCCGGTGACGCGTAGTCTGGGCTTTGCTGGTAATAATTGACAGGCGCTCGCCCACCATCTGGTTCATCAGGGTCGATTTACCAACATTGGGTTTGCCGATGATGGATACAAAGCCGGCTTTATGTGCGGGAGAATTTGCCATTACCTACAAAGATACAAAAATGATGCTCCGGAAAGTAAGTACAATCCGGCTTGTATGCCTGTACGTCAAGTTTTCGTAAATATTATATTTAATCATTATATTGTCTTATAACCATGACAGGATAATCAGCTTGTTGATATTCACATTTTAACCCTTCAAAAAATGCCGATTTATATGGACCGTCATGATGTTCCTATGGATATCTATCCGGAACACGTTGCCCAAATGCACCAGGAAGACCTTAAGATTCAGCATTTATACGGGTGTAAAGGAATTACCTATTGGTGTGATGAGGAACGCCGGACGGCATTTTGCCTGATAGAAGCCCCGGATGAAGAGGCCCTCCGGCAAATGCACAAGGATGCCCACGGGGACGTACCGCACCAGATCATCGAGGTGGATGATAAGCTGGTGGAGCTGTTTCTGGGCAGAATAGAGGATCCGGAGAATGATTCAGAAGAGGGGCTGAATGTTATCCGCGAACCGGCATTCCGCATAGTGACGTGTATAAGTATATCACATAACCCGGTTTTAAAGGGTCAATTGGATATTGTCCGCGAAATGGTAAGCATTGCGGAACAATGTACGGCGAATACCGAAGGTACGGTGGTGAAAAAGAATACGGAAGAAATAATTATTTCTCACGTATCTGCCGAAAATGCACTAAAAAACGCGGTTCGGGTCTCCGGGTTACTGCAAGGGATGGACCTTCCTGATCATGAACAGGTAAAATTTTCCCTAAGCGTAAATGCGGGTTCACCAGTTACCGGGGCTGCATCCCTGTTCGGTGAGACCTTATTGCTTTCCCGGAGAATGGCCTATATACAAAGTGACAAGATCGTCACCACAAAAGAGGTAATTCAGCTGGCTGAAAGCACATTAATAGGAAGGTATCCGGCTATTGATAAGCTGCATGTCCTGTCTGCTTCACAAACCGGATTTCTTACCAATTTCATGGACCTGCTTGATGACCAGCTGCAGAATCCAGGTCTTCGGATGGATGATCTGGCCAGGAAACTGGGACTGAGTAAGTCCCAGTTGTATCGTAACCTTCGTTCGATCAGTGGGTTGTCAACCAACCATTTTATAAAAACATACAAGCTGGCAAGAGCGGCAAATATGCTCAGGCAGGATAGTCATACCATTGCGGAAGTTGCCTTTGATGTGGGGTTCAATAGCCCCTCGTATTTTTCCAAATCATTTCAGGAAGAATATGGGATGCTGCCATCTGATTATTCCCGGATTTCAGCCCTGTCATCCTGATGCATGGATTGTTATAGTCTTTGACTGAATTGTTATCCTGATTTTACAGTAAATGTTGTAAAATTCGCTTGTAACCAAACCATTTTAAAATGTCAGTCAACAACCGTTATCCTGCCCTGGCCTTGCTTATATTACTATTCATTTATCCCCTCACTGCTTCCTATGCGCAGAAAAATTCAAAGGCTGTCTCATTCAACGATCCGGGGTTGACCTGGAACCCATGTCCGGAATTCATGCCTGAGGGTTGTCAAATTGCAATACTGAATGGAGATCCTGCTGAAAATAACCTGGATGTATATTTTAAGGTACCCCCTGACTATAAGATTCCGAACCACTATCATACCTCACCAGAGCGCATGGTACTGGTTTCGGGAGAATTGCACGTGACCTACAAAGGAGAGGACAAAACAGTTCTTAGTCCCGGGATGTATGCGTATGGTCCGGCCGGCAAAGCACATGTGGCTACCTGTGAGGGGGACGATCCCTGCATTCTGTTCATCGCATTCATTGAGCCGCTGGATGCTTTTCCGGTTGCACCCGCCAAGTAGCAGCGACCCCCATCCTCTGCCGTGAATATCCTTGTGTAAGGATAACAGCGCACAGGTGTGTTCATTTTTTTTATTACGGATAACCCGTTTGTATTCATTCATTTCCTGCCATTCTCCCGTTTACCTTCTTCGGCCTTCAGGTATTAAACCGCGTGATATTGTTCACCTTGCCAGATTCTGTGCATGGTGCCAGGGGATTTACATTAATCCCCCCAGGCTCTTTTATAGCAGGCAATAAATGGTATTTTTACGCAGAATAAGAAAAGGAAAGACGCATTACTGTTATGAAAAGAGCTTTAATAGGATATACCGGATTTGTCGGATCCAATCTGAATCAACAACAGGAATTTACCCACACCTACAACTCCTCCAACATTGAGGAAATCAGGGAAGAACAGTTTGACGAGATCTATTTTGCCGGATTGCCGGCAGCCAAGTGGAAGTGTAACCTGCATCCGGAGGATGATATCATCAATGTGGCCAGGATCATCAATAATTTAAGAGAGGTTTCTGCCGGAAGGTTCATACTCATATCCACCGTCGATGTGTACAAGGAGCCCAATGGGGTCGATGAAGATACCCCTATCCTGTATGATAATCATCATGCGTACGGAATACACCGGCGCATTTTCGAGAATTTTGTCCGGGAGAAATTCCTGAATCATTTCATCATCAGGCTGCCGGGACTTTTCGGCGACGGGCTCAAGAAGAATATTATTTACGATTTTCTGAATGATAACCAGACCGACAAGATAAATGCACCCGATGAATTCCAGTTTTACTACCTGGACAGGTTATCCGACGATATAAAAGTCGCCCTGCAAAATGAGGTGCGCCTGTTGAATATTGCCACGCCGCCGGTATCGGTGAGGGATGTGGTAAAGGCTGCATTTGGCCGTGACTTTGACCAGGTACAGGACCGGGAGCCAATCCGGTATGACATGAAAACCAAATACGGAGAATTATTTGGTGCCGGAGACGGCTACATTATGTCCAGGCAGGATGTCCTTAATGATTTAAGAGAATTTGTGCAAAAACAGTAATATGAACTTAGCCATTTCCAATATTGCCTGGGATGAACCGGAAGAAAAAGAGGTGTTCAGCTATCTGAAGAAAAATGATATCCATCACATTGAGCTTGCACCCTCCAAAGTCTTTTCCGACGCAGCCAGTCCTGCACAGGATGAAGTGACGAAGTACATGGATTATCTCAGCCGGAATCAGTTGCAGCCAGTCTCCTTCCAGTCATTATTTTATCCCAGACCGGAACTTAACATCTTCTCAGAGCCTTCAGAATCCCTTGAATTCATGAAAGGGGTCGTCGACCTGGCACATTCCATGGGTGTTTCCAACCTGGTATTCGGCTCTCCGAAAAACCGGGATAAAGGCGAATTGACGGGTGAGGAAGTAAGCCGTACAGCCCTGTCATTCTTTCGTGAACTGGGGGCGCATGCAGCATCAAAAAATGTTTCAATCGGGATGGAAGCCAATGCACCGCTTTATAACTGCAATTTTCTCACGGGAACCCCGGAGACCATTGACTTTATCCGTGAAGTGAATTCTCCCGGGATAGGACTTAATCTTGACCTTGGAACGGTTCGGATCAACTCAGAAAATATCGGGGAAATACTGGAGAGCGGTTTCGATACCGTGCGGCATGTACATTTATCCGAGCCTTACCTCAAACCGGTAAAGGGGGATGGGCTCGTGGAAGAAACACTCTCCCTGCTTGCTTCCAAAAACTACCGCAAGTATGTATCTATTGAGATGCGACGGCCTGAGGGCGATGATCCGGTATCTGTAGTTCGTGAATCAATTAATGAGGTTTTAGCCCTGATGCCATGAAGTTCAATGATGTTCCTTCTTTCGAGGTAACGGAGCTGTACCCGAAAAACTCTGACTACTGTATCGTTATTCCTGTTTTAAATGAAGGGGATCGAATCAGGCGCCAGCTCAGCGAAATGTCCTCCTTCGCAGGGGAGATCGATATCATTATGGCGGACGGGGGCAGTACCGACGGCAGTATGGATCCGGCGTTCCTAAAAGAACAACGGGTGAGAACCCTGCTGGTAAAAACCGGTCCTGGTGCACTTTCCGCACAATTGAGGATGGCATTTCACTACGCCCTGGAGGAAGGGTATGAGGGGGTTATCACCATTGACGGGAATAACAAAGATGACCCTTCGCGCTATACCAATATTCTGGATAAACTGCGGGATGGGTATGATTTTGTCCAGGGGAGCCGCTTCATCAAAGGGGGGATTTCGGTGAATATGCCGTTCTCACGCTGGGTGGCAGTCCGGGGTATTCATGCACCGGTCATATCCATGAAGTCAGGCTTTAGGTATACCGATACTACAAACGGTTTCCGGGGGCACAGTCGCCGGTACCTGACACATCCTGGGGTAGAACCATTCCGGGATGTATTCAGCCGGTACGAATTACTTTTCTATTTATCTGCCCGGGCGCCAAAACTCGGCCTCAAGGTATGCGAGGTGCCGGTATCCCGAAGTTACCCCAAAGGGAAAACGCCGACCAAGATCAGCGCGGTAAAAGGAAATTGGGGTATAATTCAAAATCTGTATGAAATTGTCACTGATAAGTTTGATCCGCCGTCATAACTGGATAATCTGGATGTTTCTCCTGATGGTTCTGTTTCTGGCTTATGTGGATAGCGAAAACAGGATCAATGGATATGATTCGGACAGACTGATCTCCGAGAGGATAGCGGCTGAGGAACTTGGTTTGCGCGAGACGGATTATGGGTTGTTACTGATAAGAGATTCCTTGGAGTACCGCTCGGACTGGATCGAAGGAAAGGTGACCGGCCCTGCCACATTCCAGACAAGCGGAGATACTCATGGATTAAAGGAGGGCCGGATTGTCAGCTTTTACCGACATCATATTCCGCAAAATGACTACTGGGCACAAGTGGCCAGGGTGGAGGAGGGCAACCTGATCCGATTTTCTGAGAATGTTTTCAGGGCTTCGGAAATGAACAGTACGGTGTTGATTGCACCGCTCTCCACTGAGCAGGTGGTCCAGGTCTATCGTTCATCGGCCGGTTTCCAGGGGGAGGTTTTTCAGTTCCTGAGCGATCTCGGCGTACGTGAAACCCTTTTCCGGCTTTTCACTTCCCTGTTGCTGGCATTGACCCTGACGGGAATTACCTACCTGGTGTTTCGAAAATACGGTACTGCGTTTGCCGTTTCCTTTTACCTGGTTTTCCTGCTGTCACCATGGATAACGGATTTTGCAAACAGTACCTACTGGTTCACATTCTCCCTTTTCCTCCCCATGCTTGCCGGGCTTCTGGTACTTAATTTTCCGCGTAAGTTTTACCTGACCCTGCCCTTTTTGTTCGGGGCGGTACTGCTGAAGTGCCTCTTCGGCTATGAATTTATTTCAAGCATAATGTGCAGTGCCGTTATGTTCCTGATTTATGCCTTCATCAGGGAGCCGGAGAATAGAAAACGATATGCCGGATTGATCATAAGTGCGTCGATCCTGGGAATTGCGGCATTCCTGACAGCATTATATGTTCATGTCAATATCGAGGGCACCTTTGAGAATGGCCTGAACAATATCGTGCAGATTATGAATAATCGCACGATCACCGGTGATACACAGGACGTAGACGGGGTATTTGCGTCTTCCATCCGGACAAATGTACTGGAGGTGCTTATCCGTTATTTGTTTCTCTGGAGAAGCTATATGCTCTTCGGGTTGCACGGCATACTGTTCTTTCCGCTAGTCCTTCTCGGATGCTTCGGTTTTGCGCTGAATCGTATCCGGGTTGACCGGGATTACTCCGACCTGCTTTGCCTGCTGGTTTTTATGGCCGGACCACTGTCATGGTTCATCCTTGCCAAACCACACTCAGCTATTCATGTGCATATTAATTATATTTTGTGGTACCTTGGTTTTATACAATTCGGGATATATTACCTTTATAAAAAAATCAAACATACATGGTCTTTGACAGGATTATCATAGGGGGAGGATTGTACGGAGTGTATGCCGGGTTGCTTTTTTCCGAGGCTGGCTATAAGTCAGTGATCCTGGAATATGACGAGGCAATCCTGACACGCGCCACCAGTAACAATCAGTTAAGGGTGCATAACGGGTACCACTACCCGCGGTCCATGGAGACTTCCCTGAAAAGCCAGAAGTATTTTGAACGCTTTACCCGCGATTTCCATGATTGCGTCAATGACAGTTTCCAGAGTATCTATGCCGTGGCCAAAAACCTGACCTGGACCAATGCGGAGCAGTTCATAAAGTTCTGCCGGGACTCCAGTGTATATGCCGAGGAAATGGATCCTGACAAGTATTTTCACCGCGACCAGATCGAAAAGTGTTTCATTACGGAGGAATTCACCTATGACCCGGTATTACTGAAGGAGAACCTGCTCAGTAAACTGGCACAGAGCGACGTGGAGATCATCTTCAATGCCCGGATGGAAGAGATTTCGAAGCGCGACGGAGCCTATGAAATCAAACTGGCAGACGGCCGGACTCTCTCCTCGGAATTCGTCCTTAATACGTCCTACGCATCGGCAAACCAGATCGTCGACCGGTTGGGGCTGCCACACTTTAACCTGAAATACGAGCTGTGTGAGGTCATCGTAACCAAGGTTAATAGCAAATATGACAATGTGGGGATTACGCTGATGGACGGACCATTCTTTTCCATGATCCCGATGGGAAAGTCAAAGTGGCATACGCTGACCTCGGTCAATCACACCCCTCATTATACGAGCTATGACAGGTTGCCGGAATTTCATTGCCAGCAAAATGATCTTTCCCATTGCAGCCCGGAGCAACTGGCCAATTGCAACACGTGTCCTTACCAGCCCCAATCGAATTTTCCCTTTATGGTGAATCTGACAAAAAAATACGTACGGGACATTGAATTTGAATTTGTCCGGTCCAATTTCTCTATAAAACCAATTCTTACCTATAGTGAGATCTCAGACAGCCGTCCGACCCTCATTTCCACTCAGACAGAGGATCCGACGTTTGTAAGTGTGCTCTCAGGTAAGATTAATACCATCTATGATCTAGAAAGTTTGCTTTAAGATGAGTAAGAATAAAATTGATATTATTTCATTTGTGGTCTATGTGTGCAATCAGGAGGATACGATTTCACACTTTCTTGAAAACCTGATTAACCTGGCCGATGAATATTTTGGGTCCTATGAGATTATTTTCGTAGATGACGGTTCGACCGATAATTCGGTCAAAATTCTCAAGCATAAGGCCGAGCACTACAAAGACACCAAAATTACGCTGGTGCAGCTTGGTACCACACATGGAGTGGATTCAGCGATTCGTTCCGGACTTGATCTTTCAATCGGGGATTTTGTCTATGAGATCACCACCACCGACGCAAATTATGAAATGGATATCCTGATCCGCGGATATGAGGCGATATCTAAAAACAAGGATGTGGTGTTCGTGGCCCCCGAACATAACCGGAATTTTTACTCGACGCTTTTCTACAGGACACTCGGGTATTTTTCCAGTTCGAGGTTAACGCTGCACACGGTAGACTTCTTGATTCTTTCCCGAAGGGCCATTAACCGCGTATCGAAGGTGGAGGACAATGTATTTTACCGGAAGATCACCTATCAGAGCCTTGGGCT
>CAZLZD010000048.1:0-33068 GCA_964563925.1 uncultured Roseivirgaceae bacterium
AAATAGTGTATTTCTGCGCCCTCGAAACCCGTAAATAGTCACGGAAAATTTTTCTTTTACGTATAAGAAACTATTTTTAGGCGCGTTTTGAAATTGTGTTTAACGTTTAAAAGGAGGATAACATGGCTCAGGAGGACAAAACAAGGTATACAGATCAGGAGCTAAAAGAGTTTGAAGATCTGATCAACGAGAAACTTGAAAAGGCACGTTCAGAATTCAGGATTCTTAAGGAGACATTGAACAAATCGAATGACGAAGGTACGGACAGTACGTCCGGAAACACAAAAGTTCTGGAAGATGGGGCGGATACTGCCGAGAAAGAGAACCTGAGTCAACTGGCAGCAAGACAGCAAAAATTCATCAATAACCTGGAGAATGCGCTGATTCGTATCAAGAACGGTACGTATGGTGTGTGCTCAGTCACTGGTAAACTTATTGCTAAAGAGCGTTTGCGCGCCGTACCGCATACCACCCAGTCCATTGAGGCAAAGCTAAGCCAGTCGAGCTAGTTGGATTTTCTTCGGAATCATATCGAGGCATTGATATTCTGTTCACCAACACCCATCCGGGTAGGTGACATTCAGGGTTGCCTCACAGAAATGTTTGAGGCAGATGTTCCGGAAAAGGATATTCTTGAGGCTCTTGACCTGATCAGGGATCGATATGCGGATGATACCTTCTCCTATGAGTTGAACAAAACGGGTGGTGGCTACCAGTTTTTAACCAAACCAGCCTACCAGGCCAGTATAGGTATTATGCTTAAACAGCAGTCGAAGAGGAGGTTGTCCAATTCGGCGCTGGAAACATTGTCCATAATAGCCTATAAGCAGCCTGTTACAAAAAGCGAAGTGGAAAATATACGGGGTGTCAATTGTGATTATGCCGTTCAAAAGCTGTTGGAGAAAGGCCTGGTAGAGATACGGGGTAAGTCCGACGGCATCGGCCGCCCGTTAATTTACGGTACCAGTCAGACCTTCATGGAATATTTTGGTATCAATGATCTGAATGAATTGCCGACACCAAAGGATTTTTCCTCCCAGGAAGATAACGTAATCGGCGAAGAGTCGGATCAGTAATTATGAAACCGCGCAACAATCGAAATCCGCGTTCATCCAAAGACGGACGCAAGGATAACCCCGAATCGAAGGGAGAACGACCCGGGAAGAAGGAAGGAAGCAGACCCGGTAAACCCAACAGGGAACAGAGTGATTCTGCCGGACGCCGGGAGTGGGGAAAGGACAAGAATCCTGATTCTTCCCGTGGAAACTATCCGGATAAAAAACGTGGAGGCAGACCTGATAAACCAGGCAGGGTTAACAGGGATAAGAAAAGTTCTGCCGGACGCCGCGAGTGGAAAAAAGACGATAAGCCCGATCCTTCCCGTTCCAGGGGAGACAACCCAGACAACAAAAGAGGAGGCAGACAGGATAAGCCCGACCGGGACAAGAGAACTTCTGCCGGGAGCCGGGAATGGAAAAAAGATAAAACACGGGATACTCCCCGATCCGGTGGAGAAAGTCCGGACAAAAAGAAAGGAAACAGCCGCCACAAGCCGGAAATGGAGAAGCGTGATTCCAGCGGAAGCCGTGAGTGGAAAAAGGAAGCCGGAAACCGGGCCCGGCCGGAGCGACACAAAGACGGAAGTCAGTCGGGTCGTAAAAAGGGGGGAAGATCAGCCGCTGGAGACCGAAAGAAAAGTTCGAAAGAAGCAGGTTCAGAAAAGAAGACCATCCAGGACTCCTCCACCCAGGAGCGTGCCGGGATCAGGCTCAATAAATTCATAGCTGATGCGGGAATATGTTCGCGTCGCGAAGCCGATAAGTTAATCGAACAGGGAGAAATCACGGTGAACGGACAGGTGGTCACACAACTGGGGACCAAGGTCTCCCGGAGTGACAAGGTTAAATACCAGGGAAAAAAGCTGGTTCCTGAAAAGCTGGTCTATGTGTTGTTAAATAAGCCAAAGGATTTTATTACCACCACCGATGATCCGGAGGATCGCCGGACGGTTATGGACCTGGTGAAGAACGCATGTGAAGAAAGGATTTATCCTGTAGGCCGTCTTGACCGGCAGACTACCGGACTGTTGTTGCTTACCAATGATGGTGAGCTGGCCAAAGCCCTTGCCCATCCTTCGCATAATGTCCGTAAAATCTATAAAGTCGAACTTGATCAGCCGCTCACCCGGGCCCATCTTGACCAGATTAAAGAGGGCCTTCAGCTTGAAGACGGAAAGGCCCAGGTAGACGAAGTGGCCATACTCACACCCGATATGAAGACAGTGGGAATTGAACTGCATATCGGACGTAATCGCATAGTCAGAAGAATATTTGAGTTCCTTGGGTACGAGGTGGTTAAACTTGACCGTGTCATGTATGCGGGCCTTGACAAACAACGGTTGTCGCGGGGTAAATGGAGAATGCTTACCGATAAGGAAGTGATCCGCCTGAAACGATACCAGAAGTGATTCCCGTGTAGCGATACCTGGTGTGATCCCCCTGTAGCGATACCAGAAGTAATTCAAATCCATTCTAAATTGGAGGAATAATTTAGTATGCTTGCATACTATTTTTCATGATATCTTGTAAATTAGGCTCTCAGAATCCTTTGCGGGCGCAAGGGTGACGGGCAGTTAGACGGAGTACCGCCTTTCTTGAAATAAAAAAACCTCCCGTCATAAAGAGGGAGGTTGATGTGGTGCTGAGTGGGCTCGAACCACCGACTCACGGATTTTCAGTCCGATGCTCTACCAACTGAGCTACAGCACCATTGAAATGAGGAGGCAAAGCTATGTAATTTTATAACTGCTGCAAAAGAAATATTGAAAATATTCTAAGCCGGAATCGCTATGATATATCTCCAACAAATTGCCTTCGTACTGGTCATTGCCGTCGCAGCATATTTTCTCATCCGGAGGATACGCCGGATACGCGCAAATATAATGCTGGGTAAAGAGGAGGATTATTCCGATCACAAACCAGAGCGCTGGAAAACCATGCTTCTTGTTGCATTCGGACAAAAGAAAATGTTCAAGCGGTTCATACCGGCCTTTTTGCATTTACTGATCTATGTAGGATTTATTGTAATCAATATTGAGGTGCTGGAGTTTGTCCTTGACGGCCTCACCGGTACCCACCGGATGTTTGCGCCTTACCTCGGCGATGTGTATCCGGTATTGATGAATATATTTGAGTTCCTCGCTGTCGGTGTCCTTTTTTCCTGTGTTGTCTTTTTAATACGGCGTAATGTCCTTTCCATTCGTCGTTTCAAGGCAAGGGAAATGACTGCCTGGCCTAAGCTGGATGCCAATCTGATCCTGGTAATTGAAATTGTACTTATGCTGGCCATCCTTACAATGAATGCCGCTGACCAGCTTCTCCAGGAAAGTGACCCGGAACATTATACAGCGACCGGGACCCTGTTTTTCAGCTCCATGCTTATCCCGTTGTTTGACGGACTTTCCCAAAACGCGTTGGTGGCCATCGAACGGTCTATGTGGTGGTTCCACATTTGCGGAATCCTGGGATTTGCGGTGTATATCACCTACTCAAAGCACCTTCATATTTTTATGGCATTCCCAAATACGTGGTACAGTAACATGATTCCCAAAGGGCAGATGAAGAATATGGATGTGGTGACCAATGAGGTTAATATGATGCTGGGTCTGTCCACACAAGGCGGAGATACACAGAACCCTGACGAGATTGGCCGGTTCGGGGCAAAAGATGTAAACGATCTGTCCTGGAGAAATATCATGGGATCATTTGCCTGCACGGAGTGCGGGCGCTGTACGTCGGAATGCCCGGCCAACCAGACAGGTAAATTATTATCCCCGAGAAAGATTATGATGGATACCCGGGACCGGGCCGAGGAAGTTGGGGCCAGCAAGGCCAAGGGAGGCAAAGGGCTGCAGGATGGGAAGTCCCTGCTCGGGGATTACATTACGAAAGAGGAGATATTAGCCTGCACCAATTGCAATGCATGCGTGGAAGCCTGTCCGGTAAACATTAATCCCCTGGAGATTATCCAGGAATTAAGAAGGTACGTGGCGATGGAGGAATCAGGTACCCCCCCTTCCTGGAATGCGATGTTCCAGAATATCGAAACCAATTTTGCCCCGTGGAAATTTCCTCCGACTGACCGATTCAGGTGGGCAGATAAATTAAACGAAAAATCAGAATAGCTATGAGCGATACTACACGGAAGCCTGTACCTACAATGGCTGAAATGGCAGCCGGCGGCGAATCACCGGAGATTTTATTCTGGGTAGGCTGTGCAGGTTCTTTTGACGACAGATATAAGAGTGTTACCCGTGCCTTTGTCAGCATCCTGAATAAGGTGGGTATTTCATTTGCGGTACTCGGACCGGAAGAGACCTGTACTGGAGATCCGGCCCGAAGGGCCGGGAATGAATTCCTTTTCCAGATGCAGGCGGTGTCAAATATACAGGTGCTCAATGGGTACAACATAAAAAAAATAGTGACTGCTTGTCCGCATTGTTTTAACACCCTGAAAAATGAATACCCGGCACTGGGGGGCGAATATGAAGTCATCCATCATTCCACGTTTCTGCAGCAACTGATCGATGAGGGCAAGGTGGGGCTCAAAGGCGGGGGAGAATTCCGCGGGAAGAAAATCACCTATCACGATAGCTGTTTCCTGGGCAGGGCCAATAATATATACGAAGCACCACGTAAAGTACTGGAGGCACTGGATGCCGAGCTGGTCGAGATGAAACGGTGCCGGACAAAAGGATTTTGTTGTGGCGCCGGAGGCGGTCAGATGTTCAAGGATGCAGAGAAAGGTAATAAGGAGGTAAATATTGACCGGACCGAAGAGGCTCTGAGTACAGGTGCCGGTACGGTGGCTGTGGCATGTCCTTTTTGCATGACAATGATGAGTGACGGGGTAAAGAACAAGGAAAAAGAGAATGAGGTAAAGGTAATGGACCTGGCCGAATTGATCGCACAGGCAGAAGGGCTCAGCTAATAGTTTGAAAAAGGAAAAAGGCCCGGCGCCGCCACCGGACCTTCAACCCGCTCTGCATTCTCCTAAACAATCAAAGCTGAGGGGTTATTTGTACCAGGATCAGCGCATCGGTCGAAGGAACGATTTGCGGCGTGGTGGTAATTTCACGAACGGTATTATCCTCGTCGGGTGCTCCCGTATCAGGTCCTGACTGACGTATGGCCTGGTCAGGTCCGGATCCCGGATACTGATCTGTTTCTGTTCCCACGTCGAATATCATCACCATGGAACTAATGTCACCGCTAACCGGGACCCCGCTGGTGAATAACGGGATGCCTTCCCCGTCAAATGAGAAAATCCAGTCATTGCTTTGCACAAACATGGTAGCCATCGACAGCCTGTCACCCGGGACGGCATCAAACGTAAATGTGTACACGCCACCTGGTCCGGCAGGTGCAGTTCCGAAAGTACCCCCACTGCTTACGCCGCTGACTGCGGTGATGACCGCGCCAAGTTCCGAGGCATCTCCGTCTTCGGCAATGGCCTCAAGACCGTCCCCGTAATCACTCATTCCTTCTGTGAACAGTGGATTGCCACTGTCATGCACGGCCCAGATACCGGGTGAAATCGGATTGATCAGGCCGGTTTCAGGAGCCACAAAGGCAGCCATTTCGGAAACGATCCCATCTTCAGCGATTTCTTCCACTCCATTGTCGCGTGCCGCTTCACCGGGTACATATAATGGGTCGTCGTTAACATGGACCACATATCCTCCGGGAGAGAGTGGAGACGGAACATTGGATGAGGCAGACAAATTTTCAATTGTTACCGTGAATATGGTGCCGGTATTTGAAATGCTGACACGAACAAGTTCGTCAAGAGATGGGTAGGAAAATGTTTCTGTTCCCGAATCAGTGGTGATCTCCACATCAATCGGGCCTTCCGTACCACCCAGCAGGGTGACCGACCCGCCCTCGTCATCTCCGGAGCCGGCGGGTTCATTGCCTGGTCCGGGCTGGTCGGAAGATCCCGGGGCTTTGTTTACTTCTGTGCCTGCATCCCAGAGATACAGCTGATCGGTAATGTCTCCGTTGACCGGGTTACCGCTGGCATCATACAAAGGCAAACCTTCGGCGGCAGGGGCTATAAACAAGTCATTGGAAGCCACCAGCATGGTGAGGAAAGTTAATTTGGGCACCGCACCGGGAAGGTAATTGGTGCCGGCCTGGAAACTGAAGGCATATGAATCACCGGATCCGGGTAATAACGGTCCGGGATCATTTTCCCCCACCGGGGTATTGAACGTCCCTGACTGATAGAAAGGAAGGGGTGAACTAACATTTGTTATTGACACCTGAAAGGTCACGGGCTCAGGCACCATCGGACTTCCATTGTCGTCATCACTGTTACAAGCCCACAAAAACATGCCTGTAGAGAATATTATAAGAAATCTTTTCATAATTAATTAGCTTTTGATTTCTACAAAAGTGACACCTGAATATCACAAAAGGTTCACAGAACCGTAAGCATTGTGTAGCGTTCAGAGGTTCACGAAAACTCCTGCAGTGAAGGACGGCCGGGCAAAGATCAATTCTCCCGAGAAGGCAGTACTGTATCCTGCGGTGAGGCCAAATTTATCACTGATATTGAATCCTATTTCGGGGCTGAATGCTGTATAGGAGACATTATTGCCGAACAGGGAAGTTCCGCTCGAATTGAAATTATCTTCACCGTTTTTAAGGCTATGGACGGCATTTATCCGGACAATTCCGATGAATTTTCCTATCGTTAATCCTGCTTCCACAAGATACCTGAATTCATCACTGAAGCCTTCCGTACGATTGTTAAAGCCCGCAGAAAGTGTCGCATAGGTATTTATTTTCCCCAGCGGGAACGACCTGCTGGCATCGACGGTAATAAGTTGGTTGAATTCTCCATCTCCCGTTTGTAAGGACCCATCGCGTCCCCCGGAGGAATTGCCAGTGGGCAATCCAAGCGTCAGGGAAAGGCTAATCTTCACGGAACCCTCCTGCAGAATCCCGTACTTCAACTGGATATCCGTGTCCCCGATACTGTTCAGTGCATCTCCTTCACTGATCAATTCTCCGGTTGTCCCGGAAACCTGGTCATTAACTACCGCCCGGCTAAAAAAGGGGAAATACACAATGCCGGTCAGACGATTGGTAATGCCGTATTCGGCGTATATGCTGGTGAGATAATTCGCGCGGGTTAGATTAGGATCAATCATTCCCGTATTGGTATAATGCTGATCTGCCACGATCCACCAGCCACTTAATTTCATGTAGATTTTACCCTTTTCCCGCGGCCAGCCACCACCGGCCAGCACCGACGAAATTGAAATGGAGAATATGAGGGTTAATACAAGGAGTCTGAGCATGATCATGGCTTTAATTCGCCGTGGCCAACGGGAACCACAAACGGTTTACAAAAGAACAGAACGTATTTATAGTCTGTAAGACTGGTCAGGTCCGGGATAGAATACGCCTGTTCGCCAGTGAACCGCGCCACTTTGGCTACCTCGTAGGCATTGTTGGTGGTGGCGGTGTTATTCGAAAGGTACACATACAGACCGGGCAGCGCCGAGGTGGTTCGGAAGTCATCCATAAACCGGAGAATGAGTCCGCCTTCTGTTTTGGTCAGTGTGGCTGTTCCTTCAAGCGGATAGGAACTTGACGTTTGAAGGGTGGCTGTACGGGTGGTCACCGGACCCGATGTCATGTCACCTGACTCCACCTGAATGGAAGTTTCCCTTTCCGCAGCCTGCACCCTGATTTCGACGGTCCCTTTTTCAAGCGCCATGGCATTCCCGGCCCCGTCGATGGAGATAACGTCCGGATCAGATGATTCCCAGGACAAGGGGACATCCCGGGGCATTCCGGTCTCATCCCTGTATTCTGCCAAGAACATATAAGATGCTCCCACGGCAATTTCCTCCACCGGATTCAGAATGATGATTTCAGGATCCACCGCGTCGTCCAGCACATCCGTCCCTATACAGGCACTGAGGAATACAGACAGTATGATGATATTACGCATAGGAATGGTAATTGGGAAGCCGGAAGGCAAAGGTTGTTCCCTGCTGCAGGCGCGATTGCAATTCAATACTGCTGTTGTGTATTTCGAGGATTTTCTTCACGATGGCCAGCCCCAGTCCGGTATTGTTCTGGTCCAGGCTGATGCGTTTATCCCCTATATGGTAGCGGTCAAAGATGAAGGGGATCTGGTCTTTCGGAATGCCCGGACCGGTATCGCTTACTTTGATTTCCACATTATCTTCCTGTGAGTTGACGGCAATTGTAATTTGTCCGCCTTCAGGTGTAAATTTCAGTGCATTGTCAATCAGGTTCTGCAATACCCGTTCGATCAGGCCCACATCGGCATAGACCAGTATTTTCTGATCGTCCCCTTCCGCGGTCAGGCTTACATTTTTTTCCCTGGCCAGTATCTGGAATTTCTGGCTTATATCATGGATCAGTTCCTGGATAAGGAATGGTTCTTTTTTAGGGGAAACCTGTTTTGCCTCCAGTTTGGACAACTCAAACAATTCGTTTACCAGGTTCCTCAGCTTTTCGGTGCTGGCGAGTATGATGTTGAGAAATTTTTCCCGTTCCTCCTCGCTCAGGTCGTCCTTCTTGATCATCAGGGTCTCGATATACCCGTGAATGACGGCCAGGGGTGTTCGCAGGTCATGGGAAACATTGCCTACCAGTTCACGGCGCAGGTTTTCCATGGACTTCAGGTTCTCAATATTACCGAGGATTGTATCGGCCATTTCGTTGAATGCGATGGCAAGGTCATCGATTCCCCCTTCTGATTTCACGTCGACCCGTGCGCTCATTTCACCTTTCTGGAATCGCTTTACGGTTTTAATGATCACATTCAGCCGGGTTGTGATCAGCCAGATGGCCACCGCCCCGATCAGCGCCGCACTGGCGAGGGTGATCAGCATCGCCCTTCCGCCCAGCTTCAGGATATAGCTGCTCCGGACCATGGCGGCCGCAGATTCATATTCTTCACTGGCCAGTACCACGTACACATACCCGAGAATCTTATCCTCTTCAGTGATTGGAGCGGCGGAAAACACCGTTACCTCTCCGGGCTTTCTCGGGTCATCCCCTTTAATGAATGCATTGCCTTCCTGTTGAATAAAGTCTTTTACCGGGCCGAGGCTTACCTGCTCCATCTTGACTTTCTTGTAGGGGACTACATAATTCAGGATTTTCCCCTGCGGGTCAAGAATGTATACCTCGATACTTGGATTGATCGCCATCATGTGATGCATGATGGCATCCGTGGCATCGGCGGACAGCTCCCCGTCGGTAATCGTCGGCTTTACTTCAGTGATAATATGTTCGGCAATGGAGGCATTGAGTAACTGGTTTCGTTCCTGAAAGAATTCTTCCGCCAGGTTTGCCGTGATAAACACATAGGCAAAACCGACGATCAGCAGGCTCCCGAGCAACGTGAGAAACAATTTCCAGAAAAATACAGGTGTCTTTGTCATTTTATTCGATTTCATCATTGAAACGGTATCCCACTCCCCAGGTGGTGAGGATGTACAAGGGGTCTGAAAGGTCGGTCTCCACTTTGGAACGGAGACGGTTGATGTGAGAATTCACCGTGTGCTCATACCCTTCGAATTCGTACCCCCAGATAAGACGAAGCAACCGTTCCCTTGAGTAACTCTTCCCCGGATTGGCTGCCAGCAGGTAAAGCAGGTCAAATTCTTTCGGTGTGAGGTCTATGCGTTCCCCGTTAAGCGTCACTTTGCGCTTGTTCTTGTCAATAACCAGGGATCCGGCATGAATGGTTGCATATTCCTCTTCCTCCTGCCGGAGCATTTCCACGCGTCGGAAAATGGCTTTAACCCTGGCCAGGAATTCCCGGATACTGAATGGTTTGGTCAGGTAATCATCCGCACCGGTTTCCAGGCCCAGGATCTTATCAATCTCCTCGGAACGCGCCGTAAGCATAAGGATGGGAGAAGTGACCTGGCGTGCCCTCAGGTCCCGGCAGATATCGATGCCGTCTTTTTCCGGCAGCATCACATCAAGGATGATCAGATCAAATACTTCATTCAGGGCCATCTCATAGCCGGCCTGTCCGTTGGCCGAGGAGGTGAGGTGGCACGACATGTCCTTTAAATGGATCTCAAGTAACTCCTTTATGTCCAGATCGTCTTCGATCAGCAGCACATTTTTCATAGCGGTAAATCTAAAGTCAGAGTATCACAGAACTATCACGAAAAAGTAAACCTATTGGAGAAGGTACAAAGGACTTTTCTGGCAAAAAGTCGGGAGAATGACGAATCGGGGATTGGTTTTGGGGATACCGAGGAACGGAATGACAACGACAATGGTTTATTTATTAAATTTGGATTTATGTTAGTTCCATTTGATTCTTTACCCGATACTGCCCGGATCTGGATTTACCAGGGAGACCGGCCTTTTGATTCTGCGCAGCGTGACAGTATTGTTTCGCTCACCACGCAATTTCTTGAAAACTGGGAAGCCCACGGGGCCCCGCTGACGGCTTCATTCAGGATTCGGCACGACAGGTTTCTGATTATCGGGGTGGATGAGCAATCCAATCCGGTTACCGGATGTTCGACCGATGCACAGGTAAGGTTTGTTCAGGCACTGCAGTCCCATACCGGGATCAATTTTTTCGACCGGACCCAGATTGCCCTGATGCGGGACGATGTGGTGGAGTCATATCCACTGAACGAAGTCAGGGAAAAGAAGGTGGAATTGGGTCAGGATACGCTGACATTCAATAATCTCGTGAATACAAAAGGTCAATTATCGACTGAGTGGGTGCAGCCTGCCGGCCAATCCTGGCTCGCCCGGTACATTTGACAATATTCGATTCAATTTTCACGTTTACCTATTGAAAACTGCCGTCGAGTGAACTATCTGTGAGAGGGATTTTATATATTTAAAGTAATGAGAGTCTTTGTAGTTTTTTTACTGTTAGGTGCCGTACTGCTTTCTTCATGCGGGCTTGAGAAGAAAGCGTCCAAATCTTTTGGTCTGGGAGAATACCAGAGTTCCATTGACCTGTACGAAAAGGTGCTTGAGAAAGAACCTGGGAATGCGCAGGCCAACTTTTATATTGCGGAGGCCTACGCCCTTTCCAACCGCCCGGATGAATCCCTTCCCTATTATGAAAAGGCCCTGGCAAGCGGACTTAAAAATGATTCGCTCCAGCAGCGCGCCCGGCTGAACTATGCTTTCGCCCTGAAGGCCAATGCCCGGTACAATGATGCCATGAAAGCCCTCGAAGAGGCACTCCCGACCCTGGAAGAGGAAGAATTCCGCGAAAGGGCCGAAGAAGAATACCAGAACCTGCAGAATTTTGATAAAATCCGCGAGAAGGAAAGCTATTACCGGGTAAAAAACCTGGAAGAGATCAATTCCAATGCGGCTGAATATTCTCCCGTTTATAATAATGGTGAATTGTATTTCACCTCCAACCGCAATGATACCCGCATTTACAAGGCCACCGGTACGCCCTTTACCAGTATTTACAAGGTAAAAACCAATGGAGCCAATGTGGAGATGAACACGCTCAACTCACTTCCTTCCGTGATCAACAGCGAGAATACCAACGACGGTACCGTGGCATTCAGTCCGGATGGCCGCACCATGGTATACGCCAAAGGAAATACCGGCAAACGCAAGGGAGGCGAAGATGTGGACCTGTACATAACGCGGTACCGCAATAACGAATGGACGGAGCCCAGGGCCCTCCTGATCAACAGTAAGGAATTCTGGGATTCATCGCCGGTATTCAGCCAGGATGGAAAAACCCTGTACTTTGCCTCCAACCGGCCAGGTGGAGAAGGCGGGACGGACATCTATTCGGCCAAGATGAATTCACGCGGCCGCTTCTATAATGTGCGTAACCTTGGTCCTGAGATAAATACCACCGGTAATGAAATGTTTCCCTACGTATCAGAAGACGGTGCCCTGTACTTCAGCAGTGACGGGCATCCCGGATTCGGCCAGCTGGACCTGTTCGTGGCCCGGCGCAGGGATGGCAGGATTTCAGTGGAGAACCTCGGTCAGCCCATGAACTCCGCAGCCGATGATTTCGGAATTTACCTTTTCCGGCTTGACCGCGGCTTTTTTACCTCCAATCGCGAAGGCGGAGCCGGGGATGATGACATTTATACATTTGTTAACCAGGATCCTGACCTGCGCATCGTCAATTACTATCTTGATGGGGTGACCCTTACTCCCGGCGAGGATGGTGAGCTTGGGGTATTGCCGCGGGTCCTGGTACGCTTGCTTGACGCTGACGGAGAAGTTTTGGATGAAGAACTCACTCAGGATGACGGGCGATTCAGTTTCCGTGTGTATGAGAATGAGAATTATAACCTGGTAGCCGAACGGCAGGGAGGGGAAGAACAGTTCCTCAATACAAGGTCTGAGTATTCAACACAGGGTAAGGCAGTCAATAAAGACACGCTGACAGAGCTCGTGACCAACGTACGGTTTGATACGGTGATGGTACTGGAGCGGATTGCGGTGAACAAAAAGTTTGTCCTGGAGAATATTTACTACGACCTGGATGAAGATTATATCCGCCCGGATGCCGCACGTGAACTCGACAAACTCGTGACCATTCTCAAAGACAACCCGGAATTAAAAATAGAGCTGAGTTCCCATACGGATGACCGGAATTCAGATGCGTACAATCTCGATCTTTCACAACGCCGCGCACGTTCTGCAGTTGAATACATTGTTTCACAGGGAATTGATCCGACAAGACTTGTGGCGAAAGGCTATGGTGAGTCTCAGCTCCTGATCCCGAATGCACAGACCGAAGAAGAGCACCAGGTCAACCGGCGGACAGAATTCAAGATCCTTGAACTTGGTAAGGCACGTCAGCAAAGTACCCCGCTCGAATTCGATGAAGACCGCTTCTTCGATGACGAAGGTGACGATGATGGCAACAACTAAAGGATAAGGTCCTCATTCCCATATTAATTATTTAATTTTGGGCGTATGAATGAACGATACGCACAACGCGGGGTATCGGCCTCTAAGGAGGATGTACATAATGCCATTTCCGGAATTGACAAAGGGCTGTATCCCCGGGCCTTTTGCAAGATAGTTCCCGACTTTCTGGGCGGGAGCGAAGAGTACTGCAATATCATGCATGCAGATGGTGCGGGCACCAAATCATCCCTCGCATATCTTTACTGGCGGGAGACCGGCGATCTGTCGGTCTGGAAAGGAATTGCCCAGGATGCAGTGGTAATGAATACCGATGACCTGCTCTGTGTGGGAGCCACCAGTGATATCCTTCTGTCGTCCACAATCGGGCGGAACAAGCAGCGAATCCCCGGAGAAGTTATTGCTGCAATAATAAACGGTACGGAAGAAGTTCTTCAGATGCTTCGTGACAATGGCATGAATATCCGCAGTACGGGTGGAGAAACCGCCGACCTGGGTGACCTGGTACGCACCATTGTGGTTGACAGTACTGTGACCTCACGGATGAAACGAAGCGAAGTCATTGACAATGCACACATCCGGGAAGGGGACGTCATTGTGGGCCTTTCCTCGTATGGCCAGGCTTCTTATGAAAGTACCTATAACGGCGGCATGGGAAGCAACGGACTTACCTCGGCCCGCCACGATGTATTCTCCCATTATCATGCGACCGAATACCCGGAGTCATTCGATCCGCAGGTCCCCGATGAATTATGCTACGCCGGAAAATACCGGATGACCGACAGGATCGATGAGGTGCCATTGGATATGGGTAAGCTGGTGCTTAGCCCGACCCGAACGTACGCACCGATCGTGGTGGAAATCCTGAAGAATTACCGGTCGTCCATTCATGGAATGGTTCACTGCAGCGGCGGGGCGCAGACCAAAGTGCTTCACTTTATCGAAGACTTGCATGTGATCAAGGATAATCTCTTTCAAATACCCCCCTTATTCCGTATTATTCAGGAACAAAGCGGAACTGAATGGAAAGAGATGTATAAGGTATTCAATATGGGTCACCGGCTCGAACTGTATGTACCGGAAGAGATAGCAGATGACCTGATCCGGATTTCAAGGTCTTTTGATGTGGAGGCCCAGGTGGTCGGTCGGGTGGAAAAAGCGAACAGTTCCAGGGTATCCATCCAAAGTGAATTCGGATCTTTCTCCTATGAATAAAAATTGTGCATATATTCTTTTTGCACTGACGGTTCTGGCTGGCTGCGAGAACCGGTCCTCCCAAACAGATGAAATAGCAGATGAGAATATGACAACATTCGAGGATCCGCACAGTTATGCACGGCCGGAAGAAGCCCGTATAACTCACCTTTCCTGGAAGGCGGACATTGATTTTTCTGAACAAATAATCACTGCCACGGCGACATGGACGTTTGAGCGCAATGAAAATGCAGATTCACTTTTTCTTGACACACAGGATCTTGAGATCATTGACGTAACCTACCCCGGAGGAGAGCAGGCCCCGTTTACGCTGGGGAAAAGCGATTCGGTAAAAGGCACCCCGCTCAGCATACGCCTGCCTGAACAGGGAAATGAAGTTGCGATCCGTTATCGCACCTTGCCGAAAGCGGCGGCACTTCAATGGCTGAGTCCGCAACAAACAGCGGATGGCAGATCACCCTTCCTCTTCACACAGTCCCAGGCGATCCTGGCGCGAAGCTGGGTGCCGGTTCAGGATAGTCCGGGTATTCGTTTTACCTACACGGCGCAGGTGAGTGTACCGCAAGGACTTTTGGCACTGATGAGTGCAGAAAACCCTCAGCAGGCAGATCCTTCGGGAACGTATTATTTTTCCATGGAACAGCCGATCCCGGCCTATCTGCTGGCCCTGGCCGTGGGAGATCTGAAGTTTGAACCCCTTGGTCCGAGAAGTGGCGTGTATGCGGAACCATCGGTCATTGCCTCGGCGGCCTATGAGTTTGAAGAACTGGAAAATATGATACAGGCTGCCGAATCATTATACGGCCCCTATCAGTGGGACCGGTATGATCTTCTGGTTCTGCCACCGAGCTTTCCTTTTGGTGGTATGGAGAACCCCAGACTGACCTTTGCCACCCCCACTATCCTCGCAGGTGACCGTTCGCTTACATCCCTGGTGGCGCATGAACTGGCACACAGCTGGTCGGGAAACCTTGTAACCAATGCTACCTGGAACGATTTCTGGCTCAATGAAGGATTCACCGTGTATTTCGAACAACGGATCATGGAGGAATTATACGGTCAGGGATATTCTGAAATGCTTGCCTCCCTTGAAGTGGGACAGCTGAAGAATGAAATCAATGAAATGATGTCGGACGGCCGGGATGCGGATACCCATCTTAAGCTGAACCTGGATGGGAGAAATCCGGATGAGGGAATGACGGAGATCGCTTATCAGAAAGGTTATCTATTTCTGCGCTACCTTGAGGACCAGGCGGGAAGGGAACAATTCGACAAATTCCTGAAAGACTATTTTTCCAGGAATGCATTTAAAGTTATGACCACCGAGAAATTCCTGGAGGAAGTCAGGGAATACCTGATTGATCCGGGCAGACTAAATATCGGTATGGTTAAACTGCGGGAATGGATTTATAAACCGGGTATACCCGAAGATGCAGTGTTGCCCGTCTCGAATCGTTTCGATTCGGTAAACCTGGTTCTTTCGAAATTTTTGCAGGGAAAGCCCGCAGAGGATTTGGAAACGTCTGCCTGGAGTTCTCACGAATGGGTTCATTTCATTCGGGAATTGCCAAACGACTTGTCCGGAGATCAGATGGCAGCGCTCGATGCTGCCTTCGGTCTGACCAAATCGGGAAATTCGGAAGTGTTGACAGCCTGGCTGACCCTCGCCATACAAACGGACTATGAACCGGCATTTGACCGTTTGGAATCATTTTTGGTGAATACAGGCAGAAGAAAGTTTCTTATGCCGCTGTATGGGGAACTGATTAAGAAGGATGGGACTAAAAACCGGGCTCTATCCATATACGAAAAAGCGCGGCCTAACTATCATTATGTCGCAATGAACAGTGTTGATGAATTATTAAGCTATGAAGCAACCAATTAAGATCACCTTGCTGGTCCTGGCACTTGCCCTTGCATCTCAGGTAAATGCACAGAATAAACTTGTTTTAACCGATCTCCAGATCAGGACTGAAGCGACGGACAGTTTCGAAAAATTTGCGGACAAACAGGCTAACCTGGCGTCAGATCTGCCGGTTACGGTTGCTTTGTACAAAGATAAAGACCTGACGTACTATACCTGTTTTCACCTGACCGAACGCGGGAAGAAGTTCAGGCTCGTAAACCATGACTTCGTCGTATATAACGACAAAAGGATTAAGGGCGAACGCCAGGTACTGAAATATAAAAAAACCGAGGGAGTACGGGGTCGAATCACCGGCCTCTCTGAACAAAATATCGAGTTTAACCCCAGCCTGGGCCGCTCCATTCAGGTAATATACCGCTTTGAGTTAGTGCTGGACTAATTCATTTGAAATACAGCATTGATCAGAAGAAGCTTCCCCTGGTCCCACATGGAACGGAAAAGCGGGTTATCAGGTAAATAAACGACACTGCCCCGCCCGTAACGCTCCATTCCTATTATGACCTTTCCGCCAATTTTACCCAGGGCGTCATTACCTGCGAATCCGTTTAGCGGAACCGGTGTATCTTCAAGAACGGCAACCTGGCTGCCATTGGGCAAAAGGTATGATGTGGTTCCCCGGGTCAGGGTTTCATAGGTTGTTCCGATTCCGTAAACCAGTGGATGCGTCGGATCCATCCGGGTGCTGAAAATCGCGCCCGGTATATCGCGCTGCGTGTATTCCCTTGATCGCATTGAATGGTTTGATAATTTCAGTGAATCCCGTTTAATCTCTCGGTCCGTATACATGAGATTAAACTTTTCGGATTCAGCAAATAATGCAGACGCATCTCCGAGGGCTACGATCCGGCCACCCTCTTCGGCAAATTCAAACAGTTCATCCTGCACATCACCATAGGATCCGTCGGCCAGGACAATCACATCAAATTCTTTCAGGACGCGATCCGAAACAGACTCTTTTCGCAGGAGGGTAATTGGGTATTCCAGTTCACGTTCGAAGAAATGCCACACCTGTCCCACATCATTAGGGTCCGTATCCGGTCCTGCAAGAAGCCCGGCCTTAACCGGCCTTATTCTTGAGATATTTTCGGACCCCAGGTCGATACCTGCTGTGGCCAGGCCGGTGTATACCGGGAGGGGATGGCGGTCATATTGACGGGCAAGCCTTTCAATGGTCTCGTCAAAGGCATCGTGGAACTGGTTATTGGCCCGAAGTATCACCAGCGAGCCGCGGCTAAAATTGGTTCCGTTAAGTGCGGCCGGCTCATTAAGTACTCCCACCCCTATACCTTCCCTGAGCAGCGCACCAAGATATATTCCATCATCGACAGACTCATAGGGAAGGACATATCCATAAGATTTCTTTTCAGGCAACTCGAAGGGCGCGACGACCCTTTTTTCATAGGGCTGTGTACTTACATCGGAAGAAGAGGCATAGGCCGTCAGCCCAAAGGCGTACGGGAGGTTCCACGCTGTGATATCATACGTAATTGAATCCGCCAGAAACGTACTGGGCTCAAAAAGAGCCTGTACCAGCCGGCCTTTCGGTTGGTTTGTGGTGATCACAATATCCTCGTTTGAGGAAGAATATGTTCTGTTCCCCTTAGAACGATAATCAAATACATTGAGCCTGCGGCTTTCAGATGCCTGGGAATAGGCTATCCGGTGCCTGTCCAGCAAGCGCAGGAGGCGATTCGTTTTATCTTCCTGCCCCGCTGCTGGAATTATATACGCCCTGACCGGATTGTCAGGTCGCGTCGCAAAATACTTCCGGTATTCTGCCAGCAGGCGATTGCTTTCCCTGGAAGCTATTTCAACGGTGGAAATTCCGGTGGTAAAATGATGAGCAATGCGGTCTGAAAGAAAAAGGGTATCACCGTATTCTGTTTTGACGGCCAGGCCGGCGCCACCACCACCGGCCTGCTCATAGGTCATGCCGATGGCACCATTAAACATAGGATAAGTATCCCCGTAGCTGGGGTACAACAGGTCAAATACCTCGGAGGTGAAATACACCCAGTTTTCTTTATCAAAATACCCGGCATGGTTGGCGCCGATCTCCTTTTGAAACTGCCGTTGCCAGTCGGTTATTATTTGATGGTAAGGCTCTGAGCCAGGGGCAAAATAATACGGACTGTTCGGACTTTGTTCATGGAAGTCTACATGAATCTGCGGCATCCATTGATTATACAGGGCAAGACGTTGCTGTGATTCCTGCTGGCTTGTCCAGAACCAATCCCGGTTCAGGTCAAAAAGATAATGATTAACCCGTCCGCCGGGCCAGTCCTCCCGGTGCGACATGGCATAGGGGTCGGCGGAAACAGGATGCTGACGATATTGCTTGTAGTAATTTACATAGCGGTCGCGCCCGTCCGGGTTGATACATGGGTCCATTATCACCACCACATTCTCCAGCCAGTCACCTGCTTCTGAATTTTCAGGATTGGTCAGATAGTGGAGTGTCTTCATTGACGCTTCAGTAGATGAAGACTCGTTCCCGTGTACATTATAACTCAACCAGACAATTGCCGGACCATCAGCTTCTCCCTCCCCTGATTCAAGTCCGGCGAGACGAAGGTTGTTCATCCGGATCTCATCAAGACGTTCAAGGTTTGCCGGTGTCGAGATAAATGCCACATAAAGCGGGCGTCCTTCATACGTCTCACCATACTGGAGTAATTTCATCCGCGGGGATAATTCGGCGACTTTCTGATAATAGTCCACCACCTTGAAGTGAAGGGTGAATTCCGAGCCCAGTTCATAGCCAAGGAACATTTCGGGAGACGGGATTTGCTGGGCTGCAACCGGATAAATGGTTAAACTAATCAGGAAGGCAAGGACAGTATTTTTCATTATCAATCAGGAAATGATATGGCGGATTTGTTTTTCATGATGAATAAAGTGGGCATACAAAAAGCCAACGGTCTGTTCCATATTCAGGTATCCCACCTTAGGGTGTTTGTAAATAGCCTCGTTAAGTCGATCGGCGGGGAATGAATCGAGCATTGTTCTTAGATTTTCCCTGGTTTCATCATAATCCTTAAACAAGGCAATCTTTTCCAGATTGTCAGGTAAATTTTCACCAACGGCACGCGGGGCCTTAAATTTCAGTGGAGTGGCAAGCACATATTTTAGCAGCAAATACCTGAGTGTTTCTCCCATGCCTGTGGAGGGATGTGGTCCGGAGCTGATCTTTTTGGCAAGGTAACTGACCGACAGTGTTTCAGAGAGATACAGGTGATAGACGACCTGCAAGGCTGACCACTTATCGGGTTGCGGAGGCTGATTAAGGAACAAATCGTCCCTGGTCAGCATATCTTTTTTCAGCCTGTCGTACCGGCGCTGGAGTTTGCTGAAATTGCCGGAGAGTTTAGTGACCATTTTGTATTGGTTAGATTTTCCAACAATTTTAAGACTTTGAAGTGGCAAACCGATGACAGACCGGAAAAAAGTATCGCTTGTATTAAGTAGCGGAGGTGCGCGGGGAGTCGCACATATTGGCGTAATTGATGCCCTGGAGAAAAACGGCTATGAAATCACCTCCATATCCGGAAGTTCCATGGGGGCAGTGGTCGGAGGTGTATATGCCGCCGGCAAATTACCCGAATTCAAGGAATGGGTCTGTGACCTCGACAAGGTGGACGTATTCAAGCTGATGGACTTTACGTTCAGTACGCAGGGCTTTGTCCGTGGAGATAAAGTATTCAACGAAATGAAAAAGTTTGTGGGTGATTGTGCCATTGAAGACCTGAGGATTCCCTTTCGGGCCGTGGCCACAGACCTGGGGAAGAAATGCGAGGTTGTTTTCGACAAGGGAGATTTGTTTACCGCGCTTCGTGCGTCTGCGGCAATTCCGTCGGTGGTTAAACCCAGCCTCTATGGAGAACGGTTCCTTGTGGACGGAGGGGTGATGAATCCTATTCCCGTAAGCCATGTACAGCGTAGCAGTGGCGACCTGCTGATCATCAGTGACGTGAATGCCAACGTTCCCTGCCTGGTTGAGAAAAAGGAGGAACAGCGTCAGATGATGCCCTGGCTTGAGAAATGGAACAGCCTTCTCCCCCGCAATACACTTCGAAATGAAAGGAAAAAAACTCCATCGCTGTTTGATCTTCTGGTAAGTTCGATTGACCTTATGCAGGACAGGATCTCGGACTTCCTGGTGGAGGAGGCAAGGCCCGATATCCTGGTCAGGATATCCAGGGAAACATGCGGAACATTTGAATTCCACCGGTCCCATTATCTCATCCGGTGTGGTTATCAGGAAACTCAAAAGGCAATAAATGAATACTGTCCGCAAGATTAATTCCCTGGTGGGAAATATGGATCTTTATCTCCTTGATCATCTTCTGAAAGGAAAGCTCGAGGGAAGGAAAAACATCCTTGACGCAGGTTGTGGCGAAGGGCGCAACCTGACCTATTTTGCCGGGGAAGGACTGAACATACATGGTATTGACAAGGAGCCTCTGGCTGTGAAGATGTGCCGGATGCGCTATTCGAATAGTCTCCCGGAAAATTTTATCTGCGGAGAATTGTCCCGGATTCCGTGGGATGATGAATTCTTTGATCTTGTAATTTCTTCCGCAGTCCTGCATTTTGCCCAGTCCCATACACATTTCATGGAAATGTGGCGGGAGCTTACCCGGGTAACGGCGATGGGCGGACTGCTTTTTCTGCGGATGGCTTCGTTGTGGGGAATTTCGGATTCCCGTGAGTTTCCCTATTACCTGACAGATTCGGTACTGGATGAAATGCTGGATGCGGGGTGGGTTAAGGCAGAACCAGTCAAATCAGTGCTGGTGGAAAAAGACCGGTCCATGGCGGTGCTACTTCTCGAAAGGGGGAAGAAATTGTAGCGCACCGGCCCTGACTTCTACGGTAATAGAACCGGCGCCGAGTAATTCGCCATCCGCTTCAACGCCGCTTTCCGGTGGTGCCTGCACCTTGATTTTCTTGACTCTTTTATAAATGACCCGTTCATCTTCAATGGGCCGCCCTTTCTTCAGGTCGGGAAGATACCGAAGATAGTCAAACATCGAAACATCCCCGATTACGACAACATCCAGGAGTCCGTCATTCGGTAATGCCTCCGGGGCTATGGCCAGTCCGCTGCCAAAAAACCTTCCGTTGGCGATGATCACCGCCTTCGCATGACCCTCCCAGCCCCAGCCTTCGGATTCCAGGCTGACCTTTATGTTACGGTAGGAAATGAACGTACGCAGGATGCTGGTAAAAAATGTGATCTCTGCACCCATCCATTTTGGGGCATGATTGACGCGGCGAATAACTGCGGCTCCGATTCCGGTGTCCGCGATGTTCAGGAAGTAACGTTTTTCGTCATTGGAGAATGTTATGCACCCCGTGTCCAGTGGTTGAGATTGGTTTTTTCTCACGAGTTTGAGGAGAGATTCCATGGAATCAGCAGGCGACCAGGTCTTCATCCAGTCATTGGCCGTTCCGGCCGGCAAATGCCCCATGATCACTTCGCGGTTGGCGGTTTGCATAATGCCGTCAGCCACTTCACCCAGGGTTCCGTCGCCGCCCACAGCGATGATATGTGAGACGTTTTGTTCGGCCAGGTTGCGGGCTATGATAGCTGCCGTCCCCGGCTTGGTATAGATTACCTCATACGAAAGATCAGAGAGATTCGCCAGGTTTTCCTGCAGAGCCTGCTGGAATCTTTTGACCCTTTTGGGCTTGCCATGTACGATAAAACCAATATGGATTGGGCCGGTCTGCATGAACCACGAAGGTACTTATTTGTTGATGTATTGAACAAGAATTTAACAATTGATGATTATGATAGCGGTTTGGAATGGTAAGGTTTTGGCTCAGAGTACTGAAACCGAGCAGGTGGAAGGGAATCATTATTTTCCGCCTGAATCGGTAAATGAAGAATTTCTTGAACCTTCTGACAGGAGGTCGCAATGCCCGTGGAAAGGCACTGCGTTCTACTATAATGTGACCGTCGAAGGCAAGACGATTAAAAATGCGGCATGGAAATACCCTTCCCCAAATCCCGATGCGGCAGAGATTGAAGGCCATATTGCCTTTTACAAAGGAGTAGAGATCCTGGCCAATTCCTGATTACATTTATTTCCTGTGTATAAATCCGGGATGACGCTCCGAATTCTGCTATTTTTATATGAATGATTAGCTGCCGGGACGTTTCAAAAAAATACGATGGTCATGTGGCCGTCGATCATATTCACCTGGATTTTAAAAAGGGAGAAAAACATGTATTGATCGGCACCAGCGGCAGCGGAAAGACAACGTTGTTGAAAATGATCAACAAGCTTGTTTCCAAATCGGCTGGTGAGATACTGGTCGACGGGAAAAGTACCGATGACTGGGATGATGTCGCATTAAGACGAAGCCTGGGTTATGTTATCCAGGAGGTCGGCCTTTTTCCGCATTATACGGTTGGCCAGAATATCGGTGTGGTCCCTTCAATCCTTCGCTGGCCGGAGTCCAGGGTCACGGAACGGACCCTGGAGGTCCTGGCAATGGTGGGGCTTGAGGAGCGGTACATCTCACTTTTTCCGGATGCATTGAGCGGCGGACAACAGCAGCGCGTTGGCATTGCACGTGCCTTGGCGGCCGATCCTTCAACCCTGCTCATGGACGAGCCATTCGGGGCACTCGATCCGATAACCCGTTCAGACCTGCAGCGTGAGTTTATATCCCTGCCCGGAATTGCAGACAAAACCGTCATCCTGGTCACCCATGACATGATGGAGGCCGCACTCATTGGGGAGGTAATCACCGTGCTGGACAAGGGTCAGGTTCAGCAATCCGGAACCCTGGAAGAGCTGTTGTTTTCTCCGGCCAATGACTTTGTAAAAGACTTTCTCGGCAACCACCGCACACAGCTTGAACTGCGGGCGGTGAAAGTCCAATCGCTTATTCCCTGGCTCACCGCCGGCGAAAGTAATCCTTCCGCGGCAAAGATTGATTCAGATACCTCGCTGGATGCCCTGCCCGATAATGGTATGCTGGAAGTTAATTGGCAGGGCAATGTGTATGTCTGCACCCGGGAGGATTGCTATTCCCTCTATTATCAGCATCGGGGGGTGATTATCAAAAAACTGACGGGTCATGGTTGAAGGATTTATCAGGTTTATATGGAGCAACCGGTCTGAACTTATTGAACAGATTGGTGAACATATGTGGCTTACATTTATATCCGTGGCACTTGCCGCTTCCACGGGCATTGCCCTGGGAATTCTGATTACCCGCAAGCGTCACCTTACCCGCCCGGTACTGTGGCTGGCCAACGGGGTTCAGACGATTCCGAGTATAGCCCTTCTCGGGGTTCTTCTGCCCTTGGTGGGAATTGGGCCTGTTCCGGCAATAATTGCCCTGTTTCTGTACGGACTGCTCCCGGTGATCAGGAATACCTATGCCGGTATCACCGGGGTGGATCCGGCCGTACAGGAGGCGGCAAGAGGGATGGGCCTGTCTGACCGGCAGCGGTTATTCCAGGTAGAACTGCCCCTGGCCACCCCCGTGATATTTGCAGGGGTCCGTACGGCCTTCGTTATCAGTGTGGGGGTAGCCACATTATGTGCCCTGATCGCGGCCGGAGGCCTCGGGGAGTTTATTTTCAGGGGATTGACTACCAATAACCCACAGATGATCATGGCCGGCGCCGTTCCCGCGGCCGCCATTGCACTGGTATTTGATTCACTCCTGGGGTATTTTGAGAAAAATATCCGCAGGTTAAAAGGGCCGGTGATCATCACTTTTCTGGCCTTGATCATCCTGGTGATTTTGTTCAAACAGGGTGTACTGTCAGATACAGGCCGTCATGTCACGGCAGGTTTTCCTTCTGAATTTCTGGAACGTGGTGACGGGTTTCCGGGACTTGACAGCGTCTATAACCTTGATATGGATATTCGGGAAATGGAAATCGGCCTTATGTACAATGCGGTACGGAATGGCGAGGTTGATGTGATCAGCGGATTCAGTACGGATGGCAGGATTGCAGCGTTTGACCTGTTCGTGCTGGAGGATGACCAAAATTATTTTCCCCCGTACCATGCAGCCCCGATTATTCGCCAGCAAACACTCCGGCGCTTTCCCGAACTTGAATCTGCGTTGAATTTCATGTCCGGCAAGCTGAATGATTCGATCATGACCCGTCTCAACTACCTGGTTGACGAAGAGCGAAAAAACATCAGGGAGGTGGCGGCAGGGTTTCTGGAATCGATCGGGATGAGGACCGATATTCAGCGAACGGGAGATACGGATTTGTTGATTGGCTCAAAAAATTTTACCGAGAGCTTCATCCTGGCTGAAATGTTTGCAATTCTCATAGAAAACCAGACCAGGCTGAACGCGGAGACCCGCCTTGGCTTTGGGGGAACCAAATTATTGTTTGACGCACTTCATACCGGTGCGGTGGACCTTTATCCTGAATACACAGGGACAGGGTTGCTCGTTATTCTCCAGCCCCCGGATAGCATTCTCCGCTCACTGGCCTATGAAAAGGACGAGGTGTATTCCTTTGTAAAGGAAAGATTTGAGGAAGAATACGGAATTGTATGGCTCAGCCCTATGGGATTCAACAACACCTTTGCCATAATGGTACGCCGGGACTACGCCAGTGACCATGGTCTCCGTACGATCAGTGACCTGGGAGAGTACAGCCGTACCGATTAGTTGCAATGTTCTTTAAGGTACTCATCAATATCTTCAGCCCCCAGTTCTTTTGCCGTGTTCAGATCCAGGCATCCGTCGTATTTGTCTCCCTTCGCTATTTTTGCCAGCCCGCGTTGCAGGAAAGTTTCCGGGTCTGAGGGATACAACTCAATACTGTACGTATAATCCCTTACCGCACCGCTGTAATCTTCCATGGCCGCCTTGGATAAGGCACGATTATCATAATACACCGGGTTGGTCTCATCCAGCCGTATGGCCTCGGTATAATCCTCAATTGCCTCCTTGTGATTCTCCAGGTTGTAATGCACCACCCCCCGCATATTATACACGTCAGGATCTTCGTCGTACAGCTCGATACTCCTGGTGTAATCTTCCAGGGCCTTATCGAATTCTTCCATTGACGAGTAGGCAAGGGCTCGATTTTCGAATTTGACCGGATCCTGGTCATCCATCTGGATGGCTTTGTTATAATCCTCCATGGCCTTTTCCACCTCGCCCAGGTTATAGTAGGCTACGCCACGGAATGAATAGACATCGGCGTCGGAGTCGTCCAGGGAGATTGACTTTGAATAATCGTCAATGGCCCCCACGTATTCTTCCAGTTCGGCGCGGATTACCGCGCGGTTAAAATAGGCGTCGGGATTTTCAGGGTCCAGGTCAATCGCTTTCGAAAAATCAAAATAGGCACCCTGGAGATCATCCAGGTTGTACAAGGCAAAAGCCCTGCCGATGTAGGCGTCGACATCCTCGGGATTGAGTTCGATTCCGCGTGTATAATCATCAACTGCCCCCTCGTCGTCACCGAGGTTAAACTTGGCATCTCCCCGGTTGACGTAGGCTTCGGCAAAGCCGGAATCAATCTCCAGTGCATTGTTATAATCCCCGATGGCTCCATAGAAATTGGCCATGGCATTGCGGGCGATCCCCCGCTCATTATACGCTTCCTTGTCCCTGGGATTCGAAGAAATATGGGTGGTAAAGTAACCTATGGCGTCCTCAAATCGTTCTTCTTCAAGAGCCTGTCGTGCTTTTTGAATCGGTGTATCCTGTGCCAGTGTGTAAAAAGAGGTGCCCAGTAAAAAAATCAGGCACGCAGCCATATATTTAGGTATCTTCATGCAGTCAAATATACTGTTTTTTGGATTATATAAATATTGTATCCGCCATAGTGCTTTCCCTGTATTTTACCCGTATTAAATAACTATGAATTACAAAAAAATAATGACCATTCTGGTGCTGTGCCTGCCGTTTCATGTGTTGCTTGCCCAGGAGGAAGAGCCCCGCATTGACTGGGAAGACTACGACCCGCCTTCCACCCTCGTGGTTCCTGAGCATATAGTCACTGCGGCGAAATACCCTTTCATTGATGTCCATAACCACCAGTTTAATATGCCAAACCAGGATCTCAACGAGCTGATTGAGGCCATGAACGGACTGAACATGCAGATCATGGTAAACCTGAGCGGAAGGGGACGAGGGTCCCGGGAGCACCTGGAAGGCGCACTGGAGAATGTAAAAAATACCGCACCGGAAAGGTTCATCGTGTTCACGAATATTGACCTCAACGGAATTGATGATCCGGACTGGACCGAGCGCACGGTCAGGCAGATTGAAGAGGATGTGGAGATGGGGGCATCCGGACTGAAAATTTATAAGAGCCAGGGAATGCTTAATACGGACAGCCAGGGTAACCGGATCAGGATTGACGATCCACGGATAGATCCTGTGTGGGCAAAGTGCGGAGAGCTCAATATCCCGGTCCTTATTCATGCCGCCGATCCCAAACCCTTTTGGGATCCTCATGATGAAAATAATGAGCGCTGGCTTGAACTGAAAGTCAGGCCGGGAAGGAAGCGGGGTCCTGATAATCCTGCGCCCTGGGAGGAGATCATTGCCGAACAGCATCATATTTTTGAAAAGCATCCGGGCACCCTTTTTATAAATGCACATCTTGGCTGGTACGGAAATGACCTGAAAACGCTGGGAGAATTGCTTGATAAATACCCTAATATGTATACCGAGATCGGCGCGGTCATTGCCGAGCTCGGACGTCAGCCCAGGATGGCAAAGGCGTTTCTTACTGAATATCAGGACCGGGTTCTTTTTGGAAAGGATTCATGGAACCCGGAAGAATATCATACCTACTTCAGGGTGCTGGAAACCGCGGATGAATACTTCCCATACTACAAGCGGTATCATGCATTCTGGCGCATGTACGGGCTTGATCTTGATGATGAGGTTCTCAAAAAAATTTACTACAAAAATGCCCTGCGGATAATTCCTGGTATAGATCCCACTCCATTTCCGGAATAGGCATGATTATCGCGGAGTGAATAGCATGATTATGAATACGATAAGGAATTTACTTATTTTTTTAAGCGGGGCGTTGATTATGCTGGGCGCATGCAATCGCCCGGAAGAGGCGCCGGAATTTATGGGCGTGACAAATATTAAGGTCTCCCGGGTGGAGAATACTACGGCACACCTGAACGGGGATGCCTTATTTCACAATCCGAATAATGTGAAAATGGTTCTCCGGAAGATCGATGTGAAAGTTTCACTGGAAGGTAAGCAAGTTGGTAATATCGATCAAAACACGAAAATCAAAATTCCTGCCGAGTCTGATTTTACCGTCCCTCTGGATGCTTCCTTCGACATCGGGGAAGTGGGTGTATTGAACAGTTTGCTTGGAATGCTTGGGGGAAAGACGATGCAGGTTCATTACGAAGGTCACGTAAGGGTGACGATGCATGGTATTCCTTTCAGGATTCCGGTGGATTATGAGGATGACATAAAGTTACGGTGACCTTAGAGAAGAATGGTACAGACAACACGGCGGTTCCTTGCGCGGCCCTGGTCTGAACTGTTGGGAGAAACCGGTGCAAATTCTCCGAAGTAAACAATCCTGATCTGATCTTTAGGAATACCCATTT
Source organism: uncultured Roseivirgaceae bacterium (assembly GCA_964563925.1). Lineage (GTDB taxonomy): Bacteria > Bacteroidota > Bacteroidia > Cytophagales > Cyclobacteriaceae > JAUILA01. The sequence goes on from CAZLZD010000048.1 coordinate 27,690, forward strand.
CCATCAGAGCGGCTGCAACACGGCTTGAGCGACGTTCTGAAAGGCGAATGTTATAGTCATCGGGGCCGTCTGCATCGGTATGGCCGGCAATTTCGATACGTGCGCTCGGGGTTTTACGCCAGGCTTTGTATATTAATTTCACCTCCTTGACGGCCTGTTCGTTCAGATCAAAACGATCGAAATCAAAGTGAACGATGCCGGTATGAACTGTTTCTTCCACCGCCAGGGGTTCCACTTCATTGAGTGGGATCGGAACAATTTCCGTTTCCTGGGGTACCTCGGGCAGCTTGACCGCTTTGAAGTGGTTGTCGAGCCGAACGATCTGTTCACCAAAACTCCTGAAACTTCCGCCCTCCAGGAATACACCTGAATCCAGTATCCCGTCTGCCACATCTGCGATGGCGATCTTTATATGATATACTTCATTGGGAATAACCTGATAATGTGCTTCCAGTACAGCCGTGAAACCGTCAAACTGTGTGTCAAAGGGAGGGATCTGTTCCTCCTCCATGTAATGCTTGTTCTTGATCACCTTTCTGTTCCGGACATCCCACACAAACGGATCGGTGGTATTGAAGTAGGTATTGTCAATATAAAATTTACTGTTCCGTTCATTATTTACCGTATTCACCGTGATTGGCGTGCGATTATCCGGTAGCCTGGCCAGGTTTACATGATCGGCATTTGGTCCGTCAAGGAAGAAGGCAAATACATCATTAAATTTGGACCCTACATATTCCTGGTATTCCTCGGACGCGAAAACATACCGGAAATTCAGATTTTCCGAAGCAGTGACAAAGTCGAATTCGAGCACAGCACCATCATAGGTTTTCCCCCGTGCAATGGCGTCAAGATCAGGATCTCCCGCAGTATTGCTTGCCCAGCCTGAACGCGGTGATTTGTTTGGACCATGGATTAATTGCACGTGACCGGAGGTCAGGACCAGTCCGCTGTCAATCCCCAGTGTCTTTTGTGGATGCTGATAATAGGCAATGGCATGTTTCGGGCCAGTGAACTTCACCTCACCGACCAGGACCCCGTTTCCCAAAAGGATTTTTTTAACCAGGTATTCAGGGGTCAGGGTGGTATCAATAGCCGTTTGGCTGGCCGCCCCGTGCGCGAACAGGAAGAACACCAGGATGATGATAATATTGGGAAGTTTCCGAATGTTCACAAATTCAGTGAGTTACATACATATCCAACTAAGAATATACCGTGAGAACGGATTATGTAACCTTAAAATACAAAAATCCCGAGTATTTTACAGAAATATTAGCGATCAGCCCTCCCCTGAGCCGACCAGGAGCCGTTTTTTCAGGTCCATGATCCGGCGGTACGATGCGTCGATCCTCTCCTCCGGTATAGTCCCGTTTTCAACCAGTTCGCGCATGATCCTGTGAACTGTACCCACAGTCCTCTCAGTGCTTCCCTGTACATTATTGGCAAATACGACAATGTCAATTCCTGCTTCGAGGGCCATACGGATGGATTTCTCAAGACCATAATATTTGGTAATAGCCTGCATTTGCATATCGTCGGAAAAAACCACACCATCGTAGCCAAGGCTGTCACGCAGCAAACCACTCACCATCGCCTTTGATAAAGTACCCGGATTACCTTCCGGATCAAGTCGTTTGTTGACGATGTGGGCCGACATGATCGCATCCACTTTATCATGGTTGATCAGATGCTTGTATGGGTCAAGCTCATAATCCTGCCACGTTTCGGTGACATCGGCAATACCGAGGTGGGTGTCGTCTTTCGAACTTCCATGGCCGGGAAAATGTTTCAGCGCTGTCACCACATGAAATTTCCGGTGCGTTTCAATTACAATTTCAGCCCGTTCGGAAGTTGCTGCAGGATCGGCCGAATAAGAGCGCTCCACTTTGGCGATGATAGGGTTATCAGGATTAACCGCCAGATCCACCACCGGGGCGAAGTTAACATTGAAGCCCAATCCTGCGAGGTTTGCGGCTGTCAGTTCGGCATAAAACCGTGTACTGTCAAGGGGTTGTTTCCCAAGATAGGCAGCTGATACACTGGGGGGGAATCCATATTTGGCCTTAAGCCGGTTCACGCGTCCGCCTTCCTGGTCTATGGCCATAAAAAGGGGAATTTTTGCCTTGTCGTGCATGCTCCACGTTAACTGTTTTAAGGCTACGTAACTATTGGATGGGGCAATGTTCTTTTCAAAAAGGATTACACCCCCAACCATGCCATTCTCAATCTCCTTCAGGAGAGGGTCGTTGGCCTGGATTGCTGTTCCCGTGTAACCAACCATCAGCATCTGGCCCAGCTTGATATCCAGGCTGTCCTGGGCCTGCAGGGTTAAGGTGAATAACACAAATAGTATTCCCAGCGATCGCTTCATCATAATTTTACAGTTTTTCATTTATCATCCTCAAAATTTGCTCCATTTTTCTTTTTACCGGCGTGGAAGAGGTTGGGTAATTATTATTCATGAAGCTGAAAAGGTAATAATTCCCTTTTCGCGTAAGGATCACCCCGCTCACATTATGATTGTTGCGAAGCGTGCCTGTTTTGCCATACACGAACGGAGGCGTTCCCACATACCAATTCTCCAGCGTTCCGGGTCCGCCTCCTGAGGCCAGCATGGGCAGGATCATTTCGCGCGGGTATTCAGTAAGTATTCGATCCCATAACCACACGACAGACTTCGGGGTGATCAGATTGTATCGCGAAAGGCCGGATCCATCGACCCATTGTGGCTTGTGCGGCATGCCGGACATGAAATTCTCCAGCGCATAATCAATGGCGATGTCACTCTTCAGCGTATCTGATAGCAGGTAAGAGGCCATCATCAGGAGTTGCTCGGCTATAAAATTATCACTTTGCTGCATCATGACGGCAAGGGCACTGTCGCGTGGTATGCTGTTAACATATTTCACACGGGCAGCCGGTACAGGCGCATAGTCAATGGGGACAACCGTTTTTTGCAACGTGTCAGAAAGGAGTCGCGCGGCAATTTCCCGGCTGTAGATGAACGGGATTGTAAAGGAGGAATTTGCAAGCGCTTTTCCCGGGTAAAAAGTGGTTTTATTGGTGTGGATCTCGCGGATCATGTCGTCATGCTCCAGGGTGTCACCCAGCCAGATAAACTTTCGGAAATAAGGCTGCGGGGTTGACAGGTAGCCCGTAATACTGTCCAGATTCATGGTAAACGTATTCCCGTACACAGGAAGGCCGGAGCGTTCGGATGAATACGAATACATGTAATCGCCCCAGGACCAGCCCGGACCAAATGCATCTTCGTCATAATTCCGGCTGGTCAAGTACAGGCTGTCCCCTTTATCCGCCAGGAAAGAAAGCACACGGCTTTCCGGAAGATCTTCATATAAAAGAGAGGGATCGCCGGTTCCCCAGAAAATAAGGGAGTCACCGGATTCCACATAACCCAGGCCCGGCAGTGAGTCCGGCAGCACCTTAAGCGAGGTGTAAAAGGTGAGAATTTTGGTGTTTGAGGCGGGCGTATAATAGTTATCCCCCTGGTAATCAACAAGGTACTCCTTGCTGGCCGGATCATAAAGAACGAACCCGGCATGATGCTGGAATTCCTCCTCCATGGCATCAAGATTTTTGACGATGGTCTTTGTGGTGGAGGCACATCCGGTAATAAGAATCAGGACAATAAGAAGGGGTATTTTCATATCGGACATGAAAATACAAATCTATCCTTTATCCGGAAAGTATCGCTCCATAAGAATATTCTGGTGGTGTAATTCGTGACCGGCTATAATCTCTCCAATCGTCCTTACCGACATGGTAACTCCACTGGCTGTACCGGTCCGTTTAAGCTGCAGCGGCGTAAAACTTTCAAACAAGGAGATGGTGGATTGTCTCACTGCCTTTAATTCATTTAGTACCAGGTCAAATTCTCTTGTGTCTTCCGAATAGGTGGAAGCATACGCATTTTCATCAAAGCCCGGTAGTTCGGTTTGGTCCTGGCGTGCAAACCGAAGGGCGCGATAGGCAAATACGCGCTCCGAATCGATCAGGTGTTGTACAACGTCTCTTGCCGACCATTTTTCCGGTGCGTACCGGTAATTGGTTTGCGCTTCAGACCAGCTGCTGACCAGCCCGAAGAACTTGTCTCCGTTCTCCCTGAGCGTATGTACAAGTAGATTGGAATCTACCAGCGAGATGTATCGCTGGTAGAAAGAGGGAATCTTTAGATCAGCCATTGGAACGGTTCAGGAACGCTTCCATTTAATGGTACATCCGATGGCCTTGGCTGAGGTGACTTCAGGATCATCACCATCCAGCAATGCATTCACCGCATCCTGAACAAAATGCTTGGAGGCGGCCGCTCCGTCCCTTGGGTTATTGTCAATTGCACCTATGTAGGCCACCTTGAATTCTCCCTGATCGTTGTTAAGCACAAAGACATGCGGGGTGTTGGTGGCTCCGAAGGCCCGTGCAACCTCCTGGGACTGATCCTGAAGATAAGTATGCGGGAAATCCTTTTCTTTGGCATATGCAACCATTTTCTCAAAAGAGTCACCCGGAGAAGCACCCGGGTCATTAGGGTTGATAGCGATTACCGGAAATCCCTTGCCGGCATACATCCTGTGTAAGGCTTTGATCCGTTCGTTGTATCCCTGTGACCACGGACAGGTATTACAATCAAAAACCACGATCACCCCATTTTCATTTTTAAAATCATTCAGTGAAACCATCTCACCGGATACGCTTTTCAGCGTAAAATTCTCCACGGTCTCCCCGATTTCGTATCCGTCTCTTTCCGGACTGTTAAAGGAGACAAGCAATAATGCAGTAAATAGAACCAGAAGTCTCATAATAGTTTGTTTAAAGTAAAGCGTTGATATTTTGTTGAATTTCTTCGGGGGTCAGTTCGCTTTCAATAAAGCGTCGCTTCCCCGTCACGGTATTGATAAACAGCGTGGCTGGTATGGCACCCGACCACGATGAGTCTACCCGGTCAATCCACGAATTGTAATCGAGTTCGTCAAGAATCAGAATACGCGCATCGAGGGCCTTTTTGGCAGCAAAGGATTTTACTTTGCCCATCTCATCGGCGTAATCCAGACTGATAAAATAGAGTTCGATGTCCTCCGGACGGTCGTCCAGTGCTTTCTCAAAATAAGGCATTTCCTTGATACACGGGCCACACCAGGTAGCCCAGAAATTGATGACCTTTATTTTGTCGCTCTCTTCCTGCAGCAACGATTCCACCGCGTCAAATTTTACCACAGAAACATCCTGGGACCGGGCGCTGAAGGTGACAATCGTGAAAAATACTAATGAGATGAAAATTTTATTGGACATAACTATAAGATAAACGTGGTAATGGCAAATAGGTTTTTTAATCAAAGGCCTCATTATTAATGGGGTGTATAA